>NZ_CP083952.1:4715779-5047849 GCF_006442545.2 Mesorhizobium sp. B2-1-8 | reverse complement strand
TCGGCGATCCAGGCTTCGTGGTCGAACCCGGCATCATAGGTCACCGGCATCAATTCGGGGAAATCCTTGCGGAAACGTTCGATCGCGTAGGATCCCTTCTCGGCCAGCAGGCTCGACCGGCTCCAACCGTCCGCCGGCTCCAGAGCAATGGCCTGATGCCGGCGGGCTACCAACTCCCGCATGACGCCCCGAAGGAAATGGGCATTGCCGTGGTTCCAGTCTGAGACGAGGGAGTGGGTGTAGAACAGGAAGCGCATGATCAGCGCTCAGCCACGGCCAGCGCCGCCTTTTCGTAGACATCGCGCATGGCCACTGCCTGCCTCGCCAGCGTGTACCTGCGGCTGCGGCGGAGGGCTGCCTGACCGAGTTCCCCCCTGTGCCCGGCATCGCTAGAAAGGCGATTGATGCAGGCAGCCAGATCATGCGGGTCGCGCGCGTCGAAGAACATCGCGGCCCCGTCCCATAATTCGCGATAGGTCGGGATGTCCGAGAGCACCAGGGGCGTTGCCGACATAGCCGCTTCCAGCGCCGCCAGGCCGAACGGTTCGTAGAGCGATGGCGATACAAAAATGCCGGCGCGGGCCATCAAGGAGCGCACCTCGTCATACGGCAGTGCCCCGAGAGGAACGGCGTGGTCGACGGTGGCACGCTCGCCGTTCGGGCCGTGCATCGAACCGGCTGTAAAGATGGGCCATTGCGTCAAGGAGGCGGCCTGGTCGACCGCCGCCACGTTCTTTCCCTCGTCCCACCAGCGGGCGGCGGCGAAGACCAGCGGCTGGCGGTGTTCGACGTGCGGGACCGGACGTGCGCCATTTCCGACGACGTGGAGGCGTGCGATCGGGCCATAGCACGTCTCAAGCAACTGGGCATGACTGCCGCTCGGCGCGATGACCGCATCGGCCCTTTCGAAGCCGCGCCTGTTGCACTCTTTCTGCCAGCTCCATGCGCTGTCCAACGCCTGTCCCCTGACGGAATGGAACCATGTCGTTACGCATGAATGCGAAACGACTATGACTGGGCAGGGCGCATCCAATCCCACCGCCTCCGTCGGCGCGTTGAGGTGCACGAGGTCGATGGCATGGTCACGCATCGGCGCACGCAACTCCCGCGGCAAGCCGTCCAGATCGCCGGCGTCGCGGGTCATCCAATCGAGCGGCGTGTTCAACCAGATCAGCGTTGCGAAGGTCCGCGCCTCCTCGGCCTGCTGCCTGGATGGTTGCGGCCCCAGACCGGCGAACACGATGCTGTCGCCGCCACTGACCAGTTCCCGGCCGAGGTCAAGCGCATAGCGCCATACTCCGCCCATGGCGTCGACCGTCATCAGGATGCGCCGTTTGCGCGGCCTCAGTGTCCGCAACATGCCGCCTCCAGTTCCGCCAGCGGACGCGGACGCTTCTCCTGGATGTCGCTGAACTTCTGGAACGATGTGAGATAATGGTCATGGGCGCGCTCCCAGGCGAGATCGTCGGGTTCGCCCCAAAGCTCGCGATAGCTGGGCGAACTCGGATATGGATAAAGCGGGACGGGTTCATTGGCCCACACGCCATTGTCGATCAGGTGGGTTCGCCAGTGATCGACAAGTGCCGGATCGTCCTCGACCACGCCGATCAGATTGGCCTGGACGAAGGGAACGTGGCGTCTGGCTTTGACAAGCAGCGCGGCAAGTTCCTCGGTGCCCAGCCGGCAGCGCTTGGCCAGCATGGCGCGCCCTTCCACCGTCAGGCTTTCGAGCCCGGCTTCGATGGATACGCAGCCGGCCGCGCCCAGCAATTCAAGCAGCTCGGGTTTCCAAAGATCGATGCGGGTCTGTACGCCGAATTTCACGTCGCGATCGACCAATGCCTCCAGCAACGCTTTTTGGGGGAGGAAGATTTCGTCGATGAAGTAGATGTAGCCGACACCTTGGGCGATCAGCCGATCGATTTCGCTCACCACCGCTTCGTGGCTGCGGCGGCGATAGGCATCGCGGAAATCGATCTTGGCGCAGAAGCTGCAACTGTACGGACAGCCGCGTGACGCCTCGACCTCCGCGCCGAACCCATGCTGTTGGTCATCGAACCTGTGATGGTGATGCGAATGGGCGGCGATCCAGTCGGATGGCCATTCCAGCGGCGGATGATCGACAAACGCACTGGCATGGACGCCGCCGTTCGAAACCAGTTTGGCGTCCCGCAGATAGGCGGTCGAGGGGACCAAGCTCCAATTGTCGCGCCCGGCAAGGTCGGCGACGACTTCCTCGCATTCGCCGCGCACGACAATGTCGACGCCTAGCTTGCGCAAGGTCGGCGCCGGCGTCGCCGAACCATGCGGCCCGACGGCGGCCGTGCGTCCGCCGCGCCCGGCGAGACGATTGAGGAAATCGGCCGGCACGCGCAACTCCGGCGGTGCGCAGCGCCAAAACAGATAGGTCGGCGCGGTGCTGACGACCGTCATCGCAGGCGCGAAATCAGCCACACGTTCGTAGAGCCCTGAGTTGTCGAGCTTCTGCAACTGGCCGTCCAACAGCAGCACCTCATGGCCGGCCGCTTCGAGCAGGGCTTTGGAATAGCCGAGTTCCAGCGGCAGATGCGGTTGGCGGCAGCCGAAATAGATGCTGTCGTCATACGTCCAGGAGGGGTTGACCAGGGCTATTCTCATGCGACGCACCTCACGGCTTCGGAATGGGGCTCGAGCCGGTGGCGCTGCAGCCAGTCGGCGAGATGGCGAATGCCCTCGCGCCACGCGACGTGTGCCTTCCAGCCAAGCGCGGTCTCGATTTTGCGGGTATCGGCGACGAAGAAGGGCTGGTCGCCGGTCCGCTCTCCATCGTGGCGGATCGAAAGCTCACGGCCGGTCAGGCCGCCGATCTCGCTCAACAGCATACGCAGGCTGAGCGCATTTTCTGGTCCGCCGCCAAGATTGAATGCCTGGCCATTGGTGATGTCGATATGGTCCAGCACGGCCCTGTAGGCGGCGACCGCATCGGCGACGTACAGGATGTCGCGCACCTGCCTGCCGTCGCCATAGATGGTGATTGGCCGTCCCGCCAGGGCACTGAGCAGGAAGTGCGCCACCCAGCCCTGGTCCTCGGTTCCAAACTGGCGCGGACCGTAGATGCAACTCATCCGCAGCACCGCCGTCTGCATGCCGTATGATTTGGCATAATCGAGCACATACTGGTCCGCCGCGCCCTTGGAGCAGCCATAGGGGGTGCAGAAATCCAGACCTCGGGTCTCATCGATGCCGCCGGCCTGGATGGCGCTGTCGCAAGCTATGTAGCGGTCGCCGTCCTCGCGAACCGTGACATCGGGGAGGCTGCCATAGACCTTGTTGGTGCTGGCGAAAATCACCGGGATGCGCTCACCACTCAGTCGCGCCGCTTCCAGCACGTTGAACGTTCCCCGGAGGTTGATGTCGAAATCCTCGTCCGGCCGGACCAGGCTCGTGGTGACGGCCGTTTGCGCGGCCAGATGGAAGATCGCCCTGGATCTCATCAAAACGGGCGCCAGGGTATTGGCGTCCCGCACATCGACGGTTTCGACGGTAAGGCGGTCGCCATGTTTCCGGGCCAGCCATTCAAGGTTCTGTTCGACGCCGGGACGACTGAAATTGTCGACCACCAGCACCGGCTCGCCATCCGACAGCAGGCTGTCGGCCAGGTTTGATCCTATGAAGCCGCTGCCGCCGACGATGGCGACCGGCGCTTCGCGACGGTCGCGTGCGCCCGGGCTCATGACACCAACCCGCGATCTTCGAGCTCGCGCTTCATTTCGGCGCCGCGGTCGACAGCGACCGTGTTGCGTACCCAGGAGACGAAATCCCCGAGAGAATTCTCCAATCGGCGCCCCGGTTCGAAACCGAGCAGCTCACGTGCTTTGGAAATATCGGCGAAGCAGTTGCGTATGTCGCCGGAGCGCGCCTTGCCGAGCAGCTCGGGCGAACGGCTCGGGGTTCCCATGGCCTCGGCCAGCAAACGTGCGACTTCGCTGATCGCATAGGCCCGCCCGCTGCCGATGTTGATGACGTGGCCCTTTGCCTGACGTTGCTGCAGCGCAAGGCGGAAGGCGCGGGCGACGTCCTGCACATGAACGAAATCGCGCTTCTGTTCGCCATCCTCGAAGATCATCGGCCGTTGCCCATTGGCGAGACGTGAAGCGAAGTTGGCCAGCACGCCGGTATAGGGATTTGATAGCGCCTGGCCGGCTCCGAAAACATTGAACAGGCGCAGCGCGACCGCATCGATGCCGTACGCTTCGCCGAAGATCAGCACGGCGCGCTCCTGGGCGTATTTCGTCAGCGCATAGATCGAGGCGAGATCGACCGGCTTTTCCTCGTCCGTCGGCACCGGCGAAAGGGGTTCGCCTTCCGGCGACAGCGGATTCCACTGTCCGCTTTTGATATCGCTCGCCTTGCGCCGGGCGTTATTGATGCGCCGGCCGTGAGGCGTGACATAGAGGCCCTCGCCATAGACGCTCATCGAGGAGGCGACGACGATCCGCTCGACCGGGTGTTTGATCAACGCCTCGAGCAAGGTAGCCGTGCCGAGATCGTTGGTGCCGACATAACGCGTTATCTCGTACATCGATTGTCCGACGCCGACTTCCGACGCCAGATGAATGACCGCGTCGACGCCTTTCAGCGCTTCGGCGACGACCTCGCGGTCGCGGATGTCGCCCTTGAGCAGTTCGGCTCCGCGCGGAAGCGCGACCGCTTCGCCCGCATGCACCTGCTCCAGCAGGGCATCGAGAATGCGAACGGAATAATCCTGAGTGATGAGTTCTTGTGTGACGTGGCGGCCAATGAAGCCGCAGCCTCCTGTAACCAATATGCGTTTCACGACGACTCCTCGGACAAGTGACCTCGGCGCCCCGAACTTTTCGGCAAAAGGTTTGTTCCCTGTGCTTCAACAAAGTTCCCTTCGCGGGCGTCGGCGGAAGCGAGCGCATCGCCATCGGCCCATATGGTGGAACATTGGCGCCGCAATACTGTTAGGGCGCTCGAGGCCGCCATGACGCCGCTACGGCGAAGCCAATCATCAAGGGAGATTTCAATGTCGCAGTCTCAGACGACCACCAATCACGACGAAATTCGCAAATGGGCCGAGGAGCGGCAGGGCCGGCCGGCGGTGGTTCGCACCAAGGGCGAGGGCGGCATACTGCGGATCGACTTCGGCGAGCCCGAGGAAGCATTCGACCCCGTCGATTGGGACGAGTTCTTCCGGATATTCGACGAGAATGATCTGGCGTTCCTGTATCAGGCCAAGACCAGCGACGGAAAAGCCAGCCGCTTCAACAAATTCGTCGAGCGTGAGCGCAAGGGTTGAGAACGCCAGCCTGCGGGCGATCCAGCCGGACTCCAGAAAATCTTGGAATTCGCTGGAACAATCGACGGCTCCATTTGCAACCCCAAGGGAGCGACTTAGCCTCGGGCTCGGAGGATGAAATTCAATGCATGAGCTTTGCGCCGCGGGCTTTCGCCACCTCTCGCATGATGTCGTTGAGCCAGTTTTCAGTGGACTGGCCAAGCTGCCTTTGGTCGATGTCCCGGATGGCTTGCTCGAGTGCTCTCTCGACGAGCCGGTCCGATGCGTTGACGTCTCCCAGCAGAAGACGCGCCGCGAGGCGCAGTTTGGGCAAAAGGCTAAAGACGTCTTCTGGCGAAGGGGGCAAGGCGATGTCCGCTTGTTCCGACCCCTGCGCTGGAAAAAGGGCGTTGAACACGGCCTTGCTGCCCGAGGATTTTCGCAAATTGCTGGCGTAGCGAAGACGTTCCGGAATGGCGATGTCGTTGTCGCCGCTGAAGAACACGAACGGGATGCCACGGTGCATCAACTTGTCCGCGATCGGAAACACGTGTCGGCCGTTGAGATTGATGTCAAGGATCGCAGCTTCGGCTTGGTCGGTATGTTCGGCCGCCTGCTCCACGGTTGCCGCGGGTCCGAGGATGATGGCGCCCATGTTGCCGAAAAACCGTGCGAGATCTCCCGCCATCGCCCATTCGTCTTCGACAATCAGAATATGCAATCCCCGCAGATCGCGCACGTCGTCATCCTTTCTTCGAAGGGAGTTTAGGATGCAGAGAAGCTGCTTTCCATTTTCTATCATCCAGAGCCGCCTGCAATCGTTTCGCAAGCACCAGCATGCGACCCGGGACGGGCCCTGCATCGAGGTACTTGATTAATTGAGGCGAACCTGGCGCCATAGGTGCCAGGAGCTTCAGGCCAGCAAAGCGTTTTGTCATTGAACCACCATGGATGTCGGGTTCAACGTCATTCGTGCTGCCTTGTTCCATTCTGCCTGCGCGCTATATGGTTGTGTCCTGTCCGAACCGATCTTGAGGGAATCATGTCGGGTCGGTGAAAGAGGGACATGCCGTGACAGCCCGATCCATCAAGTTCCCCATCGTCGGCGTCGGCGCGTCA
This sequence comes from Mesorhizobium sp. B2-1-8, assembly GCF_006442545.2. Classification (NCBI taxonomy): domain Bacteria; kingdom Pseudomonadati; phylum Pseudomonadota; class Alphaproteobacteria; order Hyphomicrobiales; family Phyllobacteriaceae; genus Mesorhizobium; species Mesorhizobium sp. B2-1-8. The sequence continues at coordinate 5,041,449 of NZ_CP083952.1, read as the reverse complement.
GCGGGTGGCATTCCCGCGATGGAAGGGCTGTTCAAGGGCATCACCAGTCAGCCCGGCATGGCGTTCGTGGTCATCACGCATCTAAGCCCCAAGCGCAACAGCCTGCTGCATGAGGTTATCGACCGCTACACCGAGATGCCCGTGGTGGTGGTCGAGGACGGCGTGGCTGTTGAACCGGACCACGTCTATGTGATGCCGGAAAACGTCACTCTCGTCATCGAGGATGGCGTCTTGCACCCGAGGCGGCCCAATGGGCTTACCCAGGAGCGTAAACCCGTCGATATTTTCTTCAGCGCACTGGCCGACGACCAGGGCGAATACGCGGTCGGCGTCATTCTGTCGGGCGGTGATTCCGATGGAACCTTGGGCGTCAAGGCCATCAAGGAGCGAGGCGGGCTCACCGTCGCGCAAGCGGCTGACGGCTACGGTCCGCGCAATCCCGACATGCCGCAGAGCGCCATTGCCAGCGGGCTCATCGACGTCGCCGTGCCCGCCGAGGAGATTGGGGCGAAGCTCGTGGCTTACGCCCGCGGCTTCGACACGCTGGACGGGCTGGCGAGTGACGAGGACGTCCATGCGGCAGACCTAGATCAGGTCCGCGAACAGATATACGGGATCTTGCGCAGCCACTCCGGCCACGACTTTTCAGGTTATAAAACCAAGACATTCCTGCGCCGGATCAAGCGGCGCATGCAGATCGCCCAGATTCAGTCCATCGGCGCCTATATCGATTGGCTGAAGAAGGACCCTCGCGAGGTGATGAACCTGTTTCGCGATCTGCTGATCAATGTCACCAACTTCTTCCGCGATTCCGACGCCTTCGAATTGCTCGAACAAAAGATCATACCGCGGCTGTTCGACGGCAAGACGGCGAGCGATACTGTCAGGGTCTGGGTTCCCGGCTGCGCCACGGGCGAAGAGGTGTTTTCCATCGGGATCTTGCTGCGGGAACACATGGAAACGCTTTCGGCCGTGCCTCGCGTCCAGATTTTCGCCACCGACATAGACGAGCCGGCGCTGGCGGTTGCGCGCGCGGCACGCTATCCCGAAGCGTTGATGCAAGGACTTTCCCCCGAACGCAAACAGCGGTTCTTCAACGGCGATGGCGAAAGCTACGTCCTCAGCAACGAAATCCGGGAACTGTGCATCTTCTCGCCACATAGCGTCATCCGCGATCCGCCCTTCTCGCGCATGGATCTGGTTTCGTGCCGTAACCTGCTGATCTATTTCGGCCCAGCCATTCAAAGCCGCGTTCTTCCTGTCTTTCACTATTCGCTGAAGCCCGGGGGTTATCTTTTCCTCGGCACGTCCGAGAGCGTTGGGCAGCACGAAAATCTGTTTGCCACCGTCGACAAAAAACATCGCCTCTTCCAGGCACGGGAGCATGTCTCGCCGCACATCAGGCTGCCGGCCCTGATCGGCGATGTTCCTTCCGGCGTTTTTCCCGCCGAAACCGCTGGCTTGAAGAAGGGAACGGTCGGCTATCCGCTGCGTCAGGCTGTCGAGGCGCAGGTGCTGGAGCGGTTCGCGCCGCCGCATGTCCTCGTCAACGCCGAAGGCGACGTCGTCTACTATTCGGCGAGGACCGGCAGGTATCTCGAAGCGCCGCAAGGTATCCCCAGCCGGCAGTTGCTGACGATGGCGCGCCGCGGGCTCCGGCTGGACCTGCGTGCCGCATTGAGGGAAGCGACCACGACACGCCGCACGGTCGTGCGGGAAAACCTCGCCGTCGAGGAAGACGAGGAACGCGTGCAACCGATCAGGCTGACGATCGAGCCGCTCGCCGAGCGGGGCAATGGTGAGCCGCTTTACCTTGTCCTCTTCGAGCCGTCGGGACCGACGCAGGCCCGATCCGATGAGGCCGGCGGAAGTCGTGACAGCGACAGCACCGCCGATCTCGAGCGGGAACTGCGCGATGTAAGAGAGCGTCTCCAATCCACCATAGAGGAATACGAGACCGCCCTTGAAGAGGTGAAATCCTCGAACGAGGAACTTGTCTCCGTCAATGAAGAGTCGCAATCCACCAATGAGGAACTTGAAGCGTCCAAGGAAGAGATGCAGTCGCTCAACGAAGAGCTCAACACGATCAATGCGGAGTTGACCAGCAAGATAGAACAACTCGATCACGCCAACAGCGATCTGCGGAACCTGTTCGAAAGCACCGACATCGCGACCATTTTCCTCGACCGCAGTCTTGTGGTGCGGACCTTCACGCCGGCGGCTTCGTCCTTCTTCAGCCTGCGCCCCTCCGACGTCGGCCGGCCGTTGACTGATTTGTCGAGCCAACTCGATTATCCCGAGTTGAAGCAGCACATCGACAACGTGTTCGAGACAGGCGAGACCCTGGATCATCATCTTGCGCGCGATGCCAGGGGTCTGTTTCACATGGTCCGTATCAACCCCTATCGGGACAAGGGCAACAGGATACAGGGCGTCGTGGTGACACTGGTCGACGTTACCACCCTGGCGCGGGCGGAAGAGCATCAGCAGGTGCTCATCTCGGAGCTCAACCATCGCGTCAAAAATATGCTGGCGGTGATCGCCAGCATTGCCAACCGCACGCGGGACAGTTCCGATACGAAGGAAGAGTTCGTGGACGCGCTGATCGGTCGGCTGCACGCCATGTCCCGCGCCTACGGACTGCTGACCCGCGAGAGGTGGAAGGAGGCTTCGGTCAAGGAATTGCTCCATCAGGAACTCGAACCGTTCGGCATCGAACGGATCGACCTCGATGGCGACGACGTAAAACTCGGCCCGCAACAGGGCCTTTCCCTCAGTATGGCGATCCACGAACTGGCCACCAATGCGGCCAAGCATGGCGCCTTGTCCAAGCCCCAAGGCAGGATCGGCGTCAAATGGGAGATGGAGGGCGACAGTTTCACGCTCGGCTGGCGCGAAAAGGACGGCCCTCCCGTCAATGAGCCGTTGAACGATGGCTTTGGCCTGAACCTGTTGAAGGGGGAAATCGGCTACAGGCTCGGCGGCCATGTCGAGACCTCCTTCCGCAAGAACGGTCTCGAGATCCAGATCGCCTTTTCGGCAAACCATAAGGACGCGACATGAGCGATAGATCGCGCGTTCTGGTGGTCGAGGACGAGTGGCTGATCGCGGAGGACGTCGCGTCTGAGCTGCGTGCAGCGGGCTATCCGGTGGTCGGCCCTGTTTCGTCCGTTGCCGCCGCGCTTCAACTTGTCGAGGCGGACAAGGTCGACGTGGCGTTGCTGGATATTCAACTCAACGCTGAAACGAGCCTGCCGGTCGCGGAAGTCTTGCTGGCCCGCGGCACTCCGTTTGCCTTCGTAACGGGATTTGGGGAGCGCGATGTTCCAGCCCCGTTTCGAAGCTGCAAATTCGTGGCAAAGCCCGCAAGCGAAACGGACATCCTCACCGCCGTGGCGGAGCTCGCGTCGCTTCGCGCAGCCAGGAAACAGTCGTGATTTAAAGCCTGTCGTGATCAATCCAGCGGATTACGAAGGACGGACCGATCTCGCCATTCTGGAACCGTGGCCAAAAGCGGATCTCCCGTTCAGGGGTGAACAACTCGAAGACGTCAAAGTGGAACAACTGGCGTCGATTGGTGTTCGGTATCGTGTGGCGTCATTGCTCCCCCCGATTGACGCGGCACGATCGGGTTCCCCTCAACCTGATCAGCCCGCGCACTCCCCGGCCGGGAAGCGCGGGCTTTCCGTGAGGAGCGGTCATGTTTTGAACCAGGTGGAACAACCTACCCGTTCGGCAGTTCGGCGCGCAGGAGGAACCACCAAATGCATTATGCCGATGAAATCGCGCTCAGGCGCGTGAAGATGCTGGTTGAACAATATGTTCTCGCCCGAAGCAGAAGGTATGATTTCGTGTCGACCGAGCTGGCATGCAAGGCCATTCGTCGGGTGGTTCGGAGCCCCATAGAAGATGCCGAACTGGATCATCTGCTGGCCCGAAGTGCGGTCAAACAGGGGCTTTCGGTGCGGTTCGACCGCGTAGGCCACTTGGAGGCTGCTTCAGCCGAGTTCACCGAGGAAAAGCCGGCATGAGAGCGGCGTTGTAATATGTGTGGTCGCGGCGTTCCTTGCCTTAGCGGGCTGCAACGACAATGCCGACCCTGTCAAATCCAAGACAGATACGATGAACAGCCAGCCGGTCGACAAGAACCCGACGACGGATACCGATCCGACGCCACAGTCCAGTACTGGCGGGGACCAGCAGGGCACGCAACCCAAGCAGCCGGCATTGCCGAAGCGATCTGGCGGTTAGGGGTCAACCGGCGGTCAGGGTTGACGCCGCTGCCTGTTCAGGATTTTGCCGCCAGCCAAAATGGTGGGCGAGGTGGAAAGGGGATGCCCCTCTGGTCTCGGTCATATATCAGCCGATAATTCTTACCGGGACCGACTTCGCGGCCGGCACGTGAGCCTTCTTGGCGCGATGCCAGAGCGGCACCAGGGGATTGAGCTCTGGATAATAGCCGGCGCAGTTGCCTTGAGGCACGGAATAAGGTGTCACGCGCAAGCCACGCACGCGCCGCTCCACGCCGTCATCTGCATGGGTTTCGAGATCGACCTGCTGCCCCGCGCTCAACCCGAACCGCTGGATGTCGGCCTCGTTCATCAGCAAGACCATGCGTGTGCCATGGATGCCGCGCAGCCTGTCATCATAACCGTAGACGGTTGTGTTGAACTGGTCATTGGAACGCACCGTCATCAGCGTCAGGACCTTGCGCCCCGATATATCGATGTCGGGGTTCGTCTCGAGCGTCGTCGGCAGCTTGAAATTGGCCTTCTTATTCGGCGTCTCCCAAACTCGTTTCGATGCCTTGATGTCGCGATGAAAGCCTCCAGGCGCCAGGAACCGTTTGTTGAACTGGCGAAAATGTTGGGGGAAGCAGCGCTCGATCTCGTCGCGAATGCGCGAGTAGTCGGCAACCCACTCGTCCCAAGGGATTGAACTCGAGCCCGGCACGGTGGCCTTGGCCAGCTCGGCGACGATCTTCGGCTCTGAAAGCAGATTTGGCGAAGCTGGCGGGCGTGATCCAAACGAGCCATGGATACAGGCGGTGGAATCCTCCATGGAAACGGTTTGATCGCCGCTTGCCTGCCGGTCTCTCTCCAGCCGCGACAGGCAGGGCAACAGATAAGTTACCGCCCCAGGGATGAGATGACTGCGGTTGAGTTTGGTCGCGATTTCGACATGCAGGCCTAATCGCCGCCAAGCCTTCTCGACCAGGCCGGTTTCGGGCACGGCGCGCACGAAATTGCCGCCTAGGCCGACAAAGCCCTTCACCGAGCCAGCAATGACACCTTCGCAGGTCTCGACCGTATCGAGGCCCTTTTCACGCGGAGGCTCGAAAGCATAGAATTCGGCGAATTTGTCGAGCGGAACGAGCTCAGGCTTTTCAGATATGCCGACGGTGCGCTGGCCCTGGACGTTGGAGTGACCACGTAGCGGCGAAATGCCGGCGCCGGGTTTTCCCATGTTGCCGCGCATCAGCAGCAGGTTGCACAGCATCTGGACGTTCTCGGTGCCGTGCCTGTGCTGCGTCAGACCCATCCCATAATTGCCGATCACCGCATTGGAGCGGCCGTAGACTTCTGCCACATGCTCCAGATCCGCTCGCGCGATGCCCGACCGTGTGACGATGTCGTCCCACTTGGCAGCGCGTAAATAGGCTTCGAAATCAGCAAAACCGTGCGTGTGTTCAGCGACGAACTCGACATCGAGGACGCGCAAATTTCCATTCTCCCGAGCCGCGTCGTCGAGTGCCAGCACCGCCTTGGCAATCCCGGTCATCGCTGCAATGTCGCCGCCGCTGCGGACCTGGAAGAAGTCGCTGGACATCTTGGTGCCGGGGCTTGGCGACAACATTTCGACGGGGTCCTGCGGATTCTTGAAACGCCTAAGCCCTCGCTCCGGCAAGGGGTTGAATGTGAACACCGGCACGTCACGCTGGCGAGCCTCCTGCAGCGGGTGCAACAGCCGCGGCGCCGTCACGCCGGTGTTGTGGCCGAAGAAGAACATCATGTCGCATTTGGAAAAGTCTTCGAGCTGCACGGTCCCAACCGGCGAGCCGATCGACTCGGGAAGCCCGACCGAGGTTGATTCGTGACACATGTTGGAAGAGTCGGGCAGATTCGACGAACCGTAGATGCGGGCGAAGAGCTGATACATGAACGAAGCTTCGAGCGAGGCCCGGCCCGATGTGTAGAAGACGACCGACTTCGGATCGAGCCGCCGAAGTTCCATGCCGATCTCGGCAAAGGCTTCATCCCAGGAGATCGGCTCATAGCGGTCGTTGACAGCGTTGTAGCGCAGCGGATCGGTGAGCCTGCCTTGCTTTTCCAGGTCGCGATCCGGCCAATCGAGCAGTTCGGTGACCGAATGTCGTGCGAAGAAGTCGGGGCCGCAGCGCAGCTTCGTCTGATCCCACATGGTGGCCTTGGCGCCATTTTCGCAAAACTCGAAGGGTCGCGGCTCCGCTGGCTTGGCCCATGAGCAGGAAACGCACATGTAGCCGTCCGCCTTGTTCTGCTTGAGCAGCGTGCTCCATATCCCAGACATCAGCAGGCCTTCGCCATATGCCTTGCGGATCAGGGAGGACAGGGATCCCCACCCGCCCGTCGGGTGGTCGTATTTCTTGATTTCGACACGATCGGTAACGGCGGGTTTCATCGCGGGTCGTCCTTGCGAAAGCCATTACCAAACCTCGCCCCTGCTTGATTGTTCCCGAAACGAACGTCGCTGGTGCAATCTGGCCGCCCTCAATCCTCGCTTGCCAGGCCAGTAAGGGAGCAGCGCGATGGAGCGACGCAACGCGGTAATTTCGCTGGTGATAGCCGCCGTCATTATCGTCGGATTCCTGATCGGCTTTCATTACGTTGATATGGGCTGGCGCACCTCGCCCCTGAAACGAGCGCCTGAGCAGAACCAGGAGGGTAACGCTCCGGCGGATACCTCACCGGCCGCGGCATCCAGAAAAATCCCAAGGAAAATACAGAAATGCCGGGGCAGCAGTGATTGACGGCTTTCTAGCAACAGCAGCTTGGCTCAGCAGGGACGCTATCTTTCATATGAACTCAGACGAGAGGGCGTTGTGTGTCAGATCCCTCCGTTCTGATCCTGATGTATTTTCTTCTCCCCGTCTGGTTGGTCGCCGGTTTTGCCGACTGGCTCTGCCATCGCGCGTCGCATATCGAGTCGACCGCGGGCGCCAAGGAATCGCTGATCCATCTCGTGATGTTCGCCGAGGTCGGCGTGCCACTGCTTGCCGCCATGTTCCTCGATGTGAACGCCCTCGTCGTAGCCGTCATGATCGTCACCTTCTTCATTCACGAGGCGACGGCGATCTGGGATGTGCGCTACGCCACAACGGCGCGCACCGTAAATGGGGCTGGTCAGCGTCGTCTCCCTCCATTGGGGACGTTGCTTGCACTGTTCGGGACAGGACGGCAAACCGCACGCTTTGATCTTGCCTGGAGATCGCAGCCGCTGCCGGTGACTTATATCGTCTGCGTGATGGTCGTGATCCTGCTTTTCGAATTGCTGCCTTATCTGGAAGAATTCGTCAGGGGTTCCGTGCCAATGCCGGCAGGCTGACCCGCCGAAAGCCGGACGACACGACCCGGGCCAGACGACATTGCGGTGACGCGCCTATCGGAAACGACGTCTGCAACCGTCTGGGCGCGTCCTGCGCGGAACATCTCCGCTTTGCTGGCCATTATCAGAGGGTGAGAGCACGGACATGGAGTGTGCTGATGGGCATCCTTTCCGATCTGGACAAGAAGCTGACCGACAACATGTATGAGCATGGCAGCGAGCTTACCGATGCCGTTGCGGATCTGCCGCGGGCGATCGTCGAAACCGTCGACCGGCTGATGCCCTTCATTCAGCCGGAAGCGCGCGAGGCGGTAAGATGTCAGGTTCTCGGCCTAATCCACGAATACAGGATCGAGAATCCCGCAGGCGCGAGCGAGCAGGGTTGAACGAACCGGCATGGTCTATCGAATGAGGCTCGGGTCGGCTGACATTGCTCCCTTTGCCACGTTCCATTTCTCGCCATCCGCGCCCGCGCGGCGTTCGATTGACCGGCATGCGGCGCACTCCAGATCAACTTATGATTTGCTTCGGTCGTGGGGAGACTGTTCTTGTGGCGCATCAAGTGCCGGCTTTGGCCTTCGGTGGCGCGTCATCTAAGGCTGGATTAGATTACCGGTGGCCGTTGGTCTGGGCGTTTCGACGGGATGCTCGTGTTCAGGTCCGGTCGAGCAACGATCACGAACGGCGGCCTCGGCCGCGCATCGTCCTGGATTTTCAGCGCAGCATGCTACCAGCCAGGAACACCACGGCCGCCACCAAACGACGGCTGCAATGAACAAAAGCGGCCAATTGCTGCCGGGCCGCGGTTCGGTTCGCACAATGCTTCTGCTAGGATAGTGCTATCTGGTCTCGCTTCGGCGGGCCCACGCCATGCTTCGTGCCTGCTGCGTGATAGATGAGTCCATGTGATGGAAGCAGTTCAACCGCGGCCTGGCTCCGCTGCCCCAATGGCCGTCCGGCGCCCAGTAATTGTAGACACCCCAACAAGCATTGCCCGTGCGCCGCGCAATTCGCTTGGAGCGCTATTTTCCTCAGTGCAGCTGTCGCGACGGTCCTAATCGCCGAACTAGCGAACGAGTACGACTTCCATCTCAGCTGCACGGTACGACTGAATGGAGGCGCAAAGTCGCCATGCGATAGGCCAGGACCGGGCTTCTTCTCCCGATCTGGCACTCTTTAACGCCAAGTTGGAAGGATGAGATCGGGTGGTGGTGCATGGTATACCAGGCAGCGAAGCTTGAGGCACAGGCGACGTGAATGGGAGATACCGCAATGAAGGACAAAGCTGGTCGCGACTGCCTTTGCCCGGCTACCCAAATTCTCGTTTTTTTGGTGCCGCAGCCCGGACTGAAGGCTGCGGCTCCCTCGCTCCCGCACGCTACCAGCCCTGGCGGGCATACCATTCGTCGATATCGCGACGAACTCGATCCTTCTCGATACCGTAGCGCTCCTGGATCTTGCCTTCTAGCTGGTCGCGCTTGCCGCCGATGCGGTCGAGATCGTCATCGGTAAGCTTGCCCCACTGCTCCTTGACCTTGCCCTTAACCTGCTTCCAGTTCCCTTCCACGCGGTTCCAATCCATGCTCGGAAGTCTCCTTGTTGAACACGAGGGCAAACGGCCGCAGGGCGCAGATGTTCCGGTGCAGAGTGAACTGCCGCTGGTTTTATTTTTGGAACATTTCTGAGCTTGCGATTTGGGAATGAGACGGCGGGCAGTCCCCGCACCCTCGCAAAAGGCGGCTTGCGGGACCGGGTTCCAGAGCCAGCACCGGGCCCCTTGGCTGTTCCCGCCGCGGCGGAGCCTAGGATTGAAGCTTGTACCTCAAAAATCCATCGTCTCTGTTGGTACCGCGGTGTCTCGAGTTTGCCGGCTTCAGTCCGCAGGGCGCCAGACGATCCTATTCTGAGAATCTGAGACTCGAAGCCTGCCGATCCGCAAGTGTTCTGATCTGAGGCGGCTCGTCCCAAGCAAATGCTGACACCTTCGATGTCGGGTAAACGTTTCGCTTGTAGGAGCGATTTTGTTGGTCGTGTCCCATCAAGCGGTGTAGCTGGCGGTTACGAAGCCGCTCGCGAGCGCGCCGTTAGTAGCGCTGTAGCGAGTGAGCGGGGTGTCGGTGGTCATCGGCGTTTTCCGGTAGGGTTTGGTTGTGGATCCAACCCCATTTCGGAAGGACCACCGATGACCGACGACATGATGAACCTGCGCACGCTCGTGGAGAAGACCCCGGATGCCGATCTGCTGCGCGAGATGATCGGCTTTGCCGCCGAGCGGAAGCGCCCCGGCCGTGACAAGCCTGCCGCATCCAAGCTTCCATTGCGGCTTGCAGGGCGCGGCGCATCTAGTCCGAGATGCAGGCCGTGAGCCGCCGTGGCTGTTGGCTGACATGGGACCTTCCGTCCTGACACTAATGCGCAAACTGTCGTGTTACGATCTGATGGCGCTAGGTCACCGATCTGACGGTTCTCAAAACAGATGAGGAGAGTTGCTACGTCCAGAATCAATCCCCGCGCCTTGCTCTTTCACCCCGGCAGCGCAGTCGTCGCCTTGCCGGTCGTGGCAACTGCACTCGGCACAGGGCCGCCGGGCCAAGACCCAGAACGGTCCAATCAATTGCGAATGCTGATTAATGTGCACAAGGCAGCATACTAGTCCTTAGGTGAAAACCGCGGCCTCGGTCGGGAGCCCGAGGCCGCATCGCCAGTTGCCCTTTTTGGCACGCGAACCGAGAGTATGCGAGGCGCCTCAGGCGGCCGCCTGCAAGGCCCGCTCGTTCGCGCCGCTTTCGCCCAGCTTAGTAAGGGTTTCGTCGGTGGCGGATTCTTCCTTGAGGGTCTGGCGCAGCAAGGGCAGCGCATCCTTCAGGCCCAGTTGCTCCGCCCACGCAATCAGCGTGCCGTAGCGCGCCATTTCATAGTGCTCGACCGACTGGGCAGCCGCCACGAGGCCCGCGTCGAGTGCCGGCTCGTTCTTGTATTCCTCGAGGATTTCCGAACCCTCTTCGATGATCCCGTCGATTGCGGGACACGTCTTGCCCCGGGCCTGCTTGCCTAGCATTTCAAAAACTTGCTCGAGCCGGTCGACCTGACCTTCCGTCTCGGTGCGATGCTTTTCGAAGGCTGCGCTCACCTCTTCCGATTGCGCCGCCTTGGCCATCTTCGGCAGCGTCTTTAGAATTTTCTTTTCCGCATAGTAGATGTCTTTCAGGCCATCCACGAACAGGCTTTCCAGGCCGTTCGCAGCGCCGAACGAACTGTTCTTCACCATCAATGTCTCTCCTTCGGTTGGCTTGCTGTTCCAAACAGAACGGCGTTCGCCCAGTGTTCAAAGTTAGCGAAATTCGAGGAAGGCGTTTCGACTTCCTCGAGCAACCAGAACCGACAGAGTCAAGCGACGTTCCCGGCGAAATATTTTGTGATCTTCTACTCGACGAGGCACGGGGTCGGGCTGGGATGGTGATCACTTCGGGGGCGCTTGCCGCCGCGTGAAAAGATTTGGTCTATCATGGTGAGCGCGGCACTTGGCCCGGCAGGGACCAGAAGATCCTGGGCGGCGACCTTCCGAGATGCGGCAAACGCAATTGCCAGACGGCATATGCCGTCATGCGTCGTCGACCCGCCGACCAAATGCGCTAGCTGTAACGGGAAAATAGGGCAATTCACCGAAACCGGCTGTCTCGGACGGTGTATGATCGTCGGCAGCCTGATGACGCTGCTGGTCTCGCAGGTCTGATGGCGGAAAGGCTGAGTTGCCGCCTCATTCCTGGAACCCTTGGACTTGGGTCCGATCTCCTTCTAGCGAGGTGGAACCAACGTGCCGTCTTAAAGTTGGACGCCGATCGGCCGCGCTCCTGGGCGGGGACGGGAAACGAATGCAATGGGAGGCGCCAGATCAGCTGAACGAACCTTGTCTATTCTGTCCTTGATCTGGGTGACTAGACCTTTGGAACGAAAGCCGGTTCCGGGAATTGGTATTCGTCTCGACAATACAGGAGGTTGCCATGGGACGCGGTATATTGCTTTGACTGCTGGGAGTTCCAATCCCGATAATCATTCTGCTCATGCTGTTCGCACGCTAGGAGCGTCAGATGAACCCCGTAATTGCTGACATTGAAGTTTCCGGCTCAAGGGAGTCGTCGTCATCCGCCGTGAGCTGGGCCCCGATCATTGCGGGTGCTTTTGCTGCGTCGACGCTGACGATAATCCTGATGCTGATCGGCTCGGGACTGGGACTGACGATGATTTCACCCTGGACCGGCGCAAGCGCGTCGGTCACCACTTTCGCGGTTTCGGCCGCCGTATGGCTGGTCGTCGTACAATGGCTGTCGGCCGGGTTAGGCGGTTATCTTGCCGGCCGCCTGCGCACAAAATGGGTCGGCGTTCACGATGATGAAGTCTACTTTCGCGATACCGCGCACGGCTTCCTTGCCTGGGCCTTAGCAACGCTGCTGGTTGCGGGGGTCTTCGGCTCGGCTTTATCGGCAACAGTCGGGGCGGGTGTGCAGGCCACGTCCAACGTCGTCTCGGGCATGGCTGCGGGCGCTACTTCCGCCGTCACGAATGCCGCGGGCGGCGCGGGTGACAATGACAGCTTGGGCTACTTCGTCGATGCGCTGTTCCGGCCAGCCAATAGCGGAACCGCCGCTCCTGCTGGCCAGAACGATGCCGGCGCGACCGCCCAGGCGACCCACATCCTTGTCGCGAGCGCTTCCAGGGGAGGGGTATCGGCCGACGACAAGACTTATCTTGCGAAACTGGTCGCATCCCGCACCGGGCTTTCGGAGGCCGATGCCGCAAAGCGCGTAGGCACGGTTCTCGCAGGAATAGAAGACGCCAAGAACAAGGCGAAGGCCGCCGCGGACACTGCCCGAAAGGCAAGCGCCACTTTTGCGCTGGTCGGCGCCCTTTCGATGATCGTGGGTGCTTTCATCGCCGGCGTTGCCGCGGCACTTGGCGGCAATCAGCGCGATGAAGACGCGGCCCGCCACTGACCGCCAGCTGCCTTGCTGGGTTGCCTGATCAAATTCGCCCGTCGGCTTGCCGGCGGGCGCTCGTCTTTGGTGGAACGTGGTAGTCGAAATCAAGGTCGGCTGGTTGAGAGTCTCCGCCTGAGCGAACGTGCTGTGGTGATGTAAGTTGGCCAGCCTCGGCGCCTCGATATCGCCATACCTGTTCATGTTCTTATTCCTCCGGGGCAATCGAGGACCAGTGGAACAAGAGCTATCTCCGTGCCAATCGGGCCATAGCGGGACTGGGGATGGCGTTCTGGGGGACCGTTTCGGTAGGCGTGCTGATCGTGGCCGCCCTCATGCTGGCGACGCACGGCTTCGACCAGGTGGAGGACTATCACCAGTTGCCGTTGATGCTGATCCCAGTATTCGGCTTGTGGGGTTTCGTCCTGCTCATAGCCTCTCTCGCCTTTGCCTGCCTCGGCGCTGCTCTCGAAGTCGGGCTGCAGCAGGCTTACCTCGTGGCTCAAGGTTTTGGCTGGACGTGGGGCGAGGATCGCAAGCCGCGCGACAACCCAGGGTTCAGCGCGGTGTACACGGTATCGTTGTTTCTTGCCGCTATCCCCATCATGCTTGGTCTCGATCCGCTGAGGCTCACCATCTTTTCCATGGCGCTGACGGCGGCCAGCTTGCCGATGACCGTGGTTCCACTGCTGTTTCTGCTGAACGACGCTATGTCGGCGCGCATCGCAACGGTATTTTCTCCAATGCCGCGGTCATCTTCATGATCGCGCTCGGCTTTGTGCTGGCTGTGGTGACGATTCCGCTGCAGATATTCGGAGGCACATGATGAAATTGCTGCGTGATCTCCTGGACAAGCAGGTGGTTGACCGCGAACAGGTCAAGGCAAGATCGATGGGCTGGTGGTGGCGGAGTTGCGGCAGGGCAAGCCGCCAAGGATCGTTGCGATCGAACTTGGCTCCATCACTTTGGCGCGCCGCCTCGGCGCAGGACCCGGGCGGTGGATGGCGCAACTCGCGGCAAAGCTGGGCGGAAAGCGCCATGGCGAGCCGCATCGGATCGCCTGGCACAAGGTGAAGGATATCGGTATCGATATCGAGTTCGATGTGGATGTGCGTCAGACGTCGATCTTCGCCTGGCAGGACTGGCTGCGCGATCATGTCATCGGACGCATCCCGGGAGCTTGATGATGACCAACGTCAATCTCGAACATCTAGCTGGGCGATGCGTTCTATCGCAACGAGGCAAGAGCATCGGCTACATCGAGGAAATCTGCGCCGAACGGGATGACGACGATTTCGTCGCGTGGCGGTGCTCGATCTGTTTCGGCTGCGCCGCCGTGATGGTCTGTACCGCATCCCTTGGGACAAGCTCGACATCCGACCCGGCGCGCCCGCGGCTGCTGTGCCCGATGACCGAAGTCTCTGGCATGAAGAGCGCACCCGATCTTCGCGAATAGGTCATCGCCGCGCATCGTCGTGAATTTTCAGCGCAGCATGCTCGCGGCCAGAAAAACCGCGGCTGCGACCAAAACGACAGCTGCTATGACCAAGAGCGGCCAGTTGCCGCGAGGCCGCAGTTCCGGTTCGCCTTCGATCGGCCGCATCGCATTGGCGAAGCTGGCGTCGTTCTCGAATTTTGGCCGGGAACGTGGCGGCTCTGCTTCAGCTACCGGATTTTGTGTGTCGGCCGCCTCGGCGTCGGTTTCCAGCGGGGCAATGGCGGGATCGAATCCCGGCGTTTTGTCCTGCGTCGCTCCCGCCTGAATCTCTCCTCTGGCAGAGGCAGGAGTAGGATTTGACATCTTCGCCATGACCTCTCTCTTTCCAATTTCCAACCGAACTCTGCCAAATCCGCGGCGGAGGTTTGCAATGCCTAGATTTGCTCAAGCAGGATCCTGGCGTCCTTGGCCGCAACGATGAACGCCTGTCTCGCGACCTTTGGATCTTTTTCGCCACGCATCACGGCGAGGCACGCCCTGATCGCGGCAAGACACATTTCGGATGTCGGCTTTGGCCAGTCCCGCAGCAGCACTTCAGCGGCATCGGACACGGAGACGACAACCCTGTCTCGTTCAATTCGGCCCGGTTGAATGACGACCGTTTTTCTGAAACGGCCTGTAAGCACCTGCCCCTCCGAGACCTGCCCCTGTCACTTTACGAAGCCTGCCGAAGGAGACGGCGTCGCGCAAACCGCTCCCAACTCCGCGACCGTCGATTTGTTCCCGCGCACCCCGCGTTTGGAATGGCGGCGCCTGGAAACCGCTTGCCTCCACGGCGGTCTTTGGCGCCGCCTGGTCCGCCATCGTGTCATCTGGACGCGGGGAACAAAGCGCATTTTGGCTTGTTAGGAACGCAGCGAAAATTCGCTCACTGACAAGGATAAAGCCGATGAAAACACGACACCTTCTTGCCGCCTTCGCCACTGCGTCCGTTGTTCTCGCAATGCCTGCCTTCGCTGCCGACAGCGCCCAGGATTTTGTCGACAAAGCTGCCGTCGGCGGCAAGTTCGAGGTCGATTCGAGCCAGATTGCCCTGGGCAAGACCCAGGACCAGCGCATCAAGGATTTTGCTCAGATGATGATCCGTGACCACGGCGCCGCCAACGCCAAGCTGGAAGCGGTCGCCAACCAACAAAAATTGAAAGTACCGGCAGCGCTCGACGCCCAGCACCAAGCGGATCTGGACAAGCTCAAGAACGCGCAGCAGCCGATCGATCCACTGTATGTCGACATGCAGCGCAAGGCGCATGACGACGCAGTCAAGCTGTTTGAAGATTATGCCAGCGGTGGTGACAACGCGGCACTCAAGACTTTCGCCCAGCAGACGGTCGGTACGCTGAAGATGCACCAGCAGACGATCGAAAAGATCGCCGCCGCGCAAGATGACATCACCGGAGCGACAACGCCGGCGGTGAAGACCGACAATACTCCGAACGCCGCCGCTCTCGTACCGGGCGCAAACAGCTTCACCGAAGCCCAGGCCAAGAGCCGTATCGAGAATGCGGGATATAAAAACGTGTCGAAGCTTACCAAGGACAACCAGGGCATCTGGCGCGGTCAGGCCTCCAAAGGAGGCGAAAACCTCAACGTTGGGGTCGATTACCAGGGCAACGTCCTTGCAAGCAAGTGAGCATGGATCAGGAGAAATCACATGAAAACGGTAACCGGACTTTTCGACAATTATGACGACGCAGCCGATGCGGTCGGCGAGCTCGAGGCGACGGGCGTTCCGCATTCCAATATCAGCATCGTCGCCAATAACTCGGATGACTGGTACGACACAAACCGTTCCGAGGCCGCCGAAGATGCGGGCAGCGGTGCGGGAATCGGAGCTGTGGTCGGCGGTGCCGGGGGCCTGCTCACGGGGCTTGGCGTCATGGCCATCCCTGGTGTTGGCCCGGTGGTCGCGGCCGGATGGCTCGCCGCCACCGCCGTGGGAGCGGTGGCCGGTGCCGTCGCCGGTGGGGCGGCCGGCGGCATCATCGGCGCCCTGACGGACTCGGGCGTGCCCGAGCGCGATGCACACGTGTATGCGGAAGGTGTACGCCGCGGCGGCACCCTGGTGACGGCCAAGGTGCAGGACGAGCTCGTGCCGAACGCCGAGGAGATCTTGGGTCAGTCCCGATCGGTCGACCTGACTGAACGCCGCAGGATGTACGAGGCCGACGGCTGGACCGGCTTCGACGTCAATGCAGGCGAATACGTGCCAGGCGAGATCGACCGCGACCGGGGACGCGCAATCAATCGACGCTGAAACCGAATCCGCGGACGAGGTCGGGAAACTGGACCTGATCCTGCTGCGGCACCGAATGTAGCCCTCGATCCTGCTTCGTTATGACGGAGCGCTACGATCGAACCCATCTCGACGGAATCGGGTTGGGTTCGATCTCACTTGTGGGGAGCCGTAGGCACGGCGAAGAGGTAGGCGTGAGCCTCTGCCTTTTTCTGCCTTCTGCGGAATCGGCCCTGCACGATCCTTCAGTGACGGAACGGACGGGCCGCCCGCAATAGATGTCATTAAATCAGCTTTGCCGCTCTTAAATGCGTACATCACTGGGGATGCCGATTTCATGGCGGAATTTCCACTTATCACCGACATCCATATTTCCAAGCCCGGCTCTTTTGCAACCAAAACATTGCGGACACGTTTGTCTTACGGTCCGCAACCAGGAGGAGGATGCCGTGAACGGAATAATCTATCTTGTCGGCCTCGTGGTGGTCGTTTTGTTCATTCTGTCACTTTTTGGACTTCGGTAAGATCATGGCCAAAATAGCCCCGACGGAAAGCGTTGCAGTGACCCCAAAAGGGGCTACATCGTCCTATCTTGAATGGGGAGGCATATTCGGCGGGGGTGTCATTGCTTGCGCCACTTCAGTGGTTCTTTTGCAATTCGGGTCAAGTGCTGGTTTGGGGCTGGGTTCTCCAACTCTTCCCAACGGGGGCGCCTCTTGGAATGTGCTCGTGGCCGGGCTGTGGGTAGTTATCGTCGCCATAGCAAGTTCCGCAGCCGGCGGTTATGTAGCTGGACGAATGCGCACGCGCTGGGAAGATAGCAACCAAAGCGAAAGCGAATTCCGCGATGGCATACACGGCATCGCAGTCTGGGCTCTAGCGACACTCGGAGCAGCGTTTTTCTTGGCGATCATTGCTGGCCACGGCGCGGCCGCCATAGCCAATCCCGCTGTCAACGAAAGCACGATGCGCCTTTCAGCCCATATAGCTGCCATATTTGGCTTTGCGACTGCTGCAGGCTCCGCGCTTGGCGCTGCGGCAGCATGGTTTGCAGCGATTTCCGGGGGTGAACACCGCGATGAGGGAATCGCTTTTCACCACGTCGTGCCGGTGTTGTTGCGCAAGCGCTAGGCCGCGGCATCTGTTTCTGTGGGGATATCTGTGGGGTAGCGGAAATGCCGTGTTGCTAACCCATTGTTTTGACTGGTCGGAGTGGCAGGATTTGAACCTGCGACCCCCTCGTCCCGAACGAGGTGCGCTACCAGGCTGCGCTACACTCCGTGACCAGACGCGGGCTTATAGCTGCCACACTTCGTTCCTGCAAGCGGCATTGGCAGCACTTCTGTCGCATTTCGTGCGCTTTCGTCGGGCAGTGCCGGAAAGCCCGGATTTCCATCTGGGATAAACGCGGCTTAAAGCCTTGTGTGCTAAGCCGCTGCGTCGATAGATTGTGTTTCTGCAGCCTGGAGCTCTGCTGTCTTGCCCCCAAAAATCGTTGGTGAAGCATGGCCCAACAGCTTCGAATTCGAAACCGCGGCGCTGATCAAGGCATCCGGTTTTCGGGAATACGATGCGCGCTGGTGGTTCGGCCATCCCGGTTCGACGGTGCCGCCCGAACTTAACCTGATCGGCGTTCAGGCGCTGGGTATGGGGCTGGGCACGATGATCCGCCGTCTCGGCGTTGGACCCGACATCGTCACCGGACATGATTTCCGTTCCTATTCGCTTGGCATCAAGCTGGCATTGGTTTCCGGACTGATGGCGGCCGGCGCACGGGTGAAGGATATCGGCCTGGCGCTGTCGCCGATGGCCTATTTCGCGCAGTTCGCACTGGAGACGCAGTCGGTGGCGATGGTCACTGCCTCGCACAACGAAAATGGCTGGACCGGCGTCAAGATGGGTGCGGCGCGGCCGCTGACCTTCGGGCCCGAGGAGATGAGCGCGCTGAAGGCGATCGTGCTGGCCGGCGATTTCGACCTTACAGGCGGCGGCTCCTATGATTTCGTCCGCGATTTTCGCGCCACCTATCTCGACGACCTGACCATGGGCAAGCGCTTAACACGAAAGCTCAAAGTGGTTGCCGCTTGCGGCAATGGCACTGCCGGCGCCTTTGCACCTGACGCGCTGGAACGGATCGGCTGCGAAGTGATCCCGCTTGATGTCGAGCTTGATCATACGTTTCCAAACTACAATCCCAATCCGGAAGACATGCAGATGCTGCATGCCATCAGGGACAAGGTGCTGGAGACAGGGGCCGATGTTGGGCTGGGCTTCGATGGCGACGGCGACCGCTGCGGTGTCGTCGACAATGAAGGCAACGAGATCTTCGCCGACAAGGTCGGCGTCATGCTCGCGCGGGATATTTCGCGGCTCCATCCGGGTTCGACCTTTGTCGTCGACGTCAAGTCGACCGGACTGTTCAACACCGACGCGGTGCTGCGCGCCAATGGCGCGGCTACCGACTACTGGAAGACCGGCCATTCCTACATCAAGCGCCGCGTTGCCGAACTCGGCGCGGTCGCCGGCTTCGAAAAGTCAGGCCATTTCTTCTTCAACCCTCCGATCGGGCGCGGTTATGACGACGGGTTGGTCACGGCAATCGCCATCTGCCAGATGCTGGACCGCAACCCGGCCAGTTCGATGGCCGATCTCTACCGTGCGCTGCCGCTCACCTTCGGCACGCCCACCATGTCTCCGCACTGCGCGGACGAGGTGAAGTACGGCGTCGTCGAACGGGTGGTCTCCGATTTTCAGGCGATGAAGCGGGACGGTGCCAGTTTCGCTGGCCAGAAGATCGCGGACCTCGTCACCGTCAATGGCGTGCGCGTCGTTGCCGAGGACGGCACCTGGGGTCTGGTGCGCGCCTCGTCGAACAAGCCGGAACTGGTCGTGGTCGTCGAAAGCCCGGTCTCGTCCGAGCGTCGCCGGCAGATGTTCGATGCCGTCGACGCCGTGCTGCGCCGCAGTCCGGAAGTCGGCGCCTATAACCAGACTTTCTAGTTCAGCGTTCTGGCTAGTTCAGCGTTCCAGCGCTTTGGTCGTCAGAACGCTCCAGTCGAACGCGCGCGCCCAGTCGGCAAAGCCGTGCCAGCGCACCTCCGGAAATTCCCTGTGCAAGCTGGCGATGTCGACGTCGTAGCCGACGCGGTCGAACCATTCGAACATCAGCGCAGCGTCCTCGCTTTGCTGACGAGCAACCGCGATCGGTATTTCCTGATAGCGGATCGGATGGCCGATGGCGCCGGACAGGATTGCGGCCTGTTCTTCGCCCGACAATTCGTCGCCGGCGAAATCGAAGCGCTTGCCGAATACCCGTTCCCGCCGCTCGGCGAGGGCGGCCACGAAAGCGCCGATATCCGCCAGGGCGACCAGTTGAAGCACCCGCTTGGGCGGCATCGCGAAGGCATGGATGCCTTGGTTGAGCGCACCGATCGACCACGGCGCAACGGCATTCTCCATGAAGGCCACCGGCGCGCTGATCGAATAGGGAACGCCGAGCTGCTCGATATACCGCTCGACCAGATATTTGCTTTCGAAATGCGGGATGCCTGTCTTCTTGTCGGCGTCGGCAACGGAGGAATAGATCAGGTGTCCGACGCCGGCGGTCTTCGCAGCATCGGCGGCAAGGATCCCCAGACGGGTCTCCTCCTCGAGGCCGGCTTCATAGCTGTTGCCCATCAGGAACATGGTGTCGACGCCTTTTGCGGCGCTCACGACCGAGCCCGCGTCAGCGAGATCGCCGGCCACCATCTCGGCGCCGGCCGACGCCAGTTGCCGCGCGCCCTCGCTGTCCGGCCTGCGCGTCAGTCCCTTGACGCGATGGCCCCGGGCCAACAGCGCACGCGCAACCGCGCCACCTTGCTGGCCCGTGGCGCCGGTCACAAGAACGCTACGTTTGCTGGTCATTTCGTCTGCTCCTTCTTCTCTGTCTGACTTGTTTGTCCGGAGCAAAATTACGCCCTGTCCGATTGATGCATAATTGCCTATAATTGGAAAACGTTGTTCCACTTGTGAGCACAATGGTTGATCTCAATGATGTCGTCGTGTTTGCTCGCGTCGTCGAAGCCGGCAGCTTCACCGCCGCAGCACGCCTGCTCGCCATGCCGAAGACGACGGTCAGCCGCCGTGTCGCCGCGCTGGAACGCGAGGTCGGCGTGCGCCTGCTGCAGCGCACGACACGCAGCCTCAACCTGACGGATGCCGGGCGGTCCTATTATGAGCAGAGCAGCCAAGGGTTGCGGGCGATAGAGGAGGCGAATCTGCGTCTCGCGGAGGCGAGGGCAGAACCGTCGGGCACCATCCGCGTTTCGGCCCCAGTAGGTTTTGGCAGCTACTTCCTCATCCGCGCCGTGGTCGACTTTCTGGAGTTGTATCCAAAGACCAATGTCGAGCTTCGCCTCACCGACGACAAGCTCAACCTGGTCGAGGACGGCATCGACCTTGCCTTCCGCACCGGCACCCTCCAGGATTCGACGCTGATCGCCCGCAAGCTCGGCGCCACGCGCAGGCTGCTCTGCGCCAGCCCCGACTATCTCACACGATACGGAATGCCGGAAAGTCCGGCGGATCTAGCGCGCCATCGATGCGTCATCGCGGGTCCATCGGCGTCAGTTGCCCACTGGGTGCTGGATGGACCACAAGGCCAGGAGACGGCCGTGGTTGCGGGGCGCTTCGCCGCCAATGAAATGCAGGCGGTGGTTGCGGCCGCGCTCGCGGGCTTCGGCATCGCACAATTGCCCCAGGCGATGGCCGAAGGGTTGATCGATCAGGGGCGCCTGCAGCGCGTTCTCGATGACTACACGACACCGGCCGGCGGACTGCATGTCCTCTATCCGAGCAGCCGCCACCTTTCGCCCTTGGTCAAGGCCTTTATCGAACTGGCGGCCGAGCGGATTTCCAATCGGGCAAATACCGCTTAAAGGGCGTCTGTGCTACCCAATCGACCTCCAATTCCCGAGCGCGAGACCTGAATGACCGAGCGGATCGTCAGTTTTGTCATGAGCGGCGGCGTCGGTTCCCGGCTATGGCCGCTGTCGCGTGAGGACAATCCCAAGCAGTTCCACGATCTGTCGGGCGATGGCTCCATGCTGGCCAAGACCTTGCGCCGCCTGACGGCGAGAGCGGCTGGCGAGACGCCGATCTTCCTGATCGCTTCGGAGCGTCACGCCGATCGTGTCCATGCCGACTTGGCCGGTCTCGATCTTGCCGGTGGCGGTCCCCTGTTCGAGCCGGCGGGACGCAACACCGCCGCCGCCGTCGCGCTGGCGACCTTGCGCACTTTGTCGGAATTCGGAGACAGCCTGGTGCTGGTGGTGCCCTCGGACCATGAAATAGCGACGGCAGGGCAATTCTGGCAAAGTATCGAAGCGGGATCTGAGGCGGCGCGCGCCGGCCGCCTGGTGGTGTTCGGCATCAAGCCGACCCAGCCGGAAACCGGTTATGGCTATATTGAGGTATCGGCCGAGAAGGGCGGTGTGTTCGACGTTTCGCGTTTCGTCGAGAAGCCCGACCTTGCGACGGCCAATGACTATCTCAAGGCGGGAAATTTTTACTGGAACACCGGCATCTTCCTGTTTCGGGCAGGTGCCATGCGCGACGCCTTCGAGGCCTTCCAGCCCGATATCTGGCACGCCACCGAAGCGGCCTACAGGGCGGCGACATCGGACCTGTCCGGCCTCTATATGCCGCTGGAGCTCTACACGGCCATCCCATCGAACTCGATCGACTATGCCATCATGGAGCGGGCAAAAGACATTGCCATGGTGCCGGCCGGCTTTCGCTGGAACGATCTCGGCTCCTGGCAATCGCTCCTCGATGTCGGTCCCGCCGACGGCCAGGGCAATGTCATCGTCGGTGATGTCGTCGCCATCGATTGCGAGAATTCCTATATCCGCAGCGACGGCCGCCTGCTGTCGGCGATCGGCATGAAGGACGTTGCCATCGTCTCGACCTCGGATGCCACTTTCGTCGCCCCGGTCAGTCACAGCCAGCACGTCAAGAAGATCGTCGAACAACTCGAAAAATCGGGACGGCTGGAAACCAGATTCACGCCGGCGCATGACCGCGTCATCGAAAGCGGCGCCTGGCGGCGGCGCGTGCATCACTGGCTGTTTCAGGAGACCTTGCCTCTATGGTCGACATCAGGCGTCGACGAGCGCCACGGCGGCTTCCATGAGGCGCTTGGCTTCGACGGCTCCCCGCTGTTGAAGCCGAAGCGCATGCGTACCCAGGCCAGGCAGGTTTATGCTTTCGCGGTGGCCAAGGGCCACGGCTGGACCGGCCCGGCCGACCGGCTGATCGCGCATGGCATCGACTTCATGGCGGGGCAGGGCCGCACCGAACGAGGCGGTTGGGTGCGCACACTGAATGTCGATGGCTCCGTCGCCGACCCGGTCGAGGACGCCTACGATCATGCCTGCATCCTGCTGGCATTGGCGCATGCGCATATGTCGGGCAATGCCGATGCCTTGCGGCTCGGCGAAGAAACCTTCGCCTTCCTCGATGCGCATCTGGAGGACAGCCGCATGACCGGCTTCCTCGAGACATCGAGCGGGGCTGGCGAGCGGCGCTCCAACCCGCACATGCATCTGCTCGAAGCTTTCCTGGCCTGGTACCAGGCGACCGGCGAGCGCGCGCATCTGCGCCGTGCGGCGCGCATCATCGACCTCTTCCGCAGCCATTTCTTCGACCCTGAGAGCTGGACGCTCGGCGAGTATTTCGATGCCGAATGGAAACCGGTCTTGGGAGAGAAGGGGACCTGGACCGAACCTGGCCACCACTTCGAATGGGCATCGCTGCTGGTCGATTTCGCCGACCGCAGCGGCCAGGCCGAACTGAGTGTCTTTGCCCGAAAACTCTATGCCTCGGCGATCGCCAACGGCCTCAACCGTGCCACCGGCCTTGCCTATGGGGCAGTCTCGCGGCAGGGCCTGCCGCTCGACCTGATATCGCGCAGCTGGCCGCAGGCCGAGGCGCTCAAGGCGGCGATCGCACTGGATGGCTCGGGCGGCCCTGATCTGAAGCCGGAGATCGAGGCGCGCGTCGGCCGGCTGTTCCGCTGGCACATCGACCCGGCGCCGCTCGGTCTGTGGATCGACCGCATCGACGAGCGCGGCCGCTCGCTGGCATCGGACGTGCCGGCGAGCATTTTCTATCACCTGGTCTGTGCGCTGACCCAGTATCTGGATGGCACGACGGAGAAGTAGGCGGGATCAGTACGGACTGGCGACGTCCCCGGTCTCGACATAGATCGACTTCAGCTGCGAATAGAGCGCCAGTGCCGCCAGGGAGTTCTCGCGGCCGATGCCGGATTGCTTGACGCCGCCGAAGGGGATTTCCACCGGCGTCAGATTGTAGGCGTTGATCCAGCAGGTCCCAGCCTGCAACTCGGCGATGACGCGGTGGGCGCGCGGCAGGTCGCGTGTGAAGACGCCGGCGGCAAGGCCGAACTCGGTGTCGTTGGCGCGCTCGATCACCTCGTCCTCGCCATCGAATTTCAGCACGCTCATGACCGGGCCGAAAATCTCCTCGCGGGCGATCCGCATCGTGTCGGTGACGCCGGTGAACACCGTCGGCTCGACGAAGAAGCCGCCCTGGAAGCCCTGCAGCGACGGCACATTGCCGCCACAGGCCAGCGTCGCCCCATCCTGCTTGCCGGCCGCGATATAGCCGACGACCTTCTCGTGCTGTGACTTGGAGACCAATGGCCCCATCTGCGTTTCCGGATCGAGCGGATCGCCAATGCGGATTTTCTTGGTCCGTTCGACCAGCCGCTCGACAAAGCGGTCGTGAATCCCGCTCTGGACGAAGACGCGCGTGCCGTTGGAACAGATCTGGCCGGCCGAATAGAAGTTGCCGAGCATGGCGCCGCCAATGGCATTTTCGAGATCGGCATCGTCGAAGACGATCAGCGGCGACTTGCCGCCGAGTTCCATCGTCGCGTGCTTCATCTTGGACCCCGCCAGCGACAGCACCTTGCGCCCGGTCGGCACCGAGCCGGTCACCGAGACCTTGGCGACGACATCATGGCCGACAAGCCCGGCGCCGACATCGCCATAGCCTTGCACGACGTTGAACAGTCCGTCGGGCAGGCCGGCTTCCGAGTAGATCTCGGCCAGCGCCAGCGCCGAAAGCGGCGTGTTCTCCGATGGCTTGAAGACCATGGCGTTGCCCATGGCGAGCGCCGGCGCCGATTTCCAGCCGGCGATCTGGATCGGATAATTCCACGCGCCGATGCCGACGCAGACGCCAAGCGCCTCGCGGCGCGTGTAGGCGAAGGGCCCGCCGAGGTCGACAGCTTCGCCGTTGAAGACGGCGACCGCGCCGGCGAAATATTCGAGGCAATCGGCTGCCGAAGGGGCGTCCGCCACCAGCGTCTCCTGGATCGCCTTGCCGGTGTCGAGCGTCTCGATGCGGGCAAGATCGGCGTTGCGGGCGCGCAAGATGTCTGCGGCACGGCGTAGGACGCGGCCGCGCTCGACCGGTTTAAGTCGCGCCCAGGCCGGCTGTGCGGCGCGTGCGGCCTCGATGGCGAGTTCCAGCACGTTCGGCGTCGCCGAACGCAACATGGCGATGGTCTCGCCCGTGGCGGGATAGATGACCGGTAGCGGCGCGCCGCCTTCGTCCTCGATATAGCGTCCGTTGACATAGTGCGAAGCCGTGGGCTGGGCGCGCATGGGAAATCTCCAAATCATTTCGCCCCCACGCATCGGCTGTCGGGCGGCTCACTCTATCGGCGGATCATGGCCTATCTGTCAGACGCCTGCCAGCGCGGATTGATCCACGGTTCCTGGTTGGACGGCGCGAGCGGTGTGCGGCCAAGGATGTGATCGGATGCCTTCTCGCCGGTCATGATCGACGGCGCGTTGAGGTTGCCGTTGGTCACGCGCGGGAAGATCGAGGAGTCGGCGACCCGCAATCCGTCGACCCCGATGACCCGGCATTCCGGATCGACCACGCTCGATTGATCATCGGCGCGGCCCATTCGGCAGGTGCCGCAGGGGTGGTAGGCGCTTTCGGCATGGTCGCGAATGAACACATCGAGATCGTCGTCCGACTGGACATGGCTGCCCGGCGAGAGTTCCTGTCCGCGATAGGCATCGAAGGCCGACTGGCCGAAGATTTCGCGGGTCAGGCGGATGCAGTGGCGGAACTCCGCCCAGTCGTCCGGATGCGACATGTAGTTGAAGCGGATGACCGGCTTCGCTTTCGGATCGGGCGAGCGCAGCGTCACCGAGCCGCGCGACTTCGAGCGCATCGGCCCGACATGCGCCTGGAAGCCGTGCGACTTCGCCGCCGCCTTGCCGTCGTAGCGAACCGCCGCCGGGATGAAGTGGTACTGAATGTCGGGATAGTCGACGCCTGCCTGCGAGCGCACGAAGGCGGCGGCCTCGAAATGATTGGTGGCGCCAAGGCCCGATTTGAAGAACAGCCATTGCGCCCCGATCATCGCCTTGGAGAACGGGTTCAGCACTGAATTCAGCGTGATCGGTTTGGTCGCTTCCTGCTGGATGTAGAGCTCCAGATGATCCTGCAGGTTGCCGCCGACGCCGGGCCGGTCGGCCACGACGGCGATGCCGTTTTCGCGCAAATGCCCGCCCGGCCCGATACCGGACAGCATCAGGATCTTTGGCGAATTGATCGACGATGCCGCGACGATCACTTCACGTCGCGCCTTAACGACCTGAATCTGTTTGTGAGCTTCGATCTCGACGCCGATGGCGCGTTGATTCTCGATGATCACCCGGCGCGCAAAGCCTTTGACGAGACTCACGTTTTTGCGCCTGAGCGCCGGCTTCAGATAGGCTGATGCCGCCGACCAGCGGCGGCCACCCAGAATGGTCTGCTCCATCGGGCCGAAGCCTTCCTGCTTGGCGCCATTGTAGTCGTCGGTCAGTTCAAACCCTGCCTGGCGGCCCGCTTCGACGAAGGCGCCATAGAGCGGATTGCGGCGCGAGCCTCGCTGCACATGCAGCGGGCCGCCGTGCCCGCGCCAGCCATCCTCGCCGCCGTTCGAATCCTCCATGCGCTTGAAGTAGGGCAGCACGTCGGCGAAGGCCCAGCCGGCGGCGCCCTGTTCTGCCCAATGGTCGAAGTCGCGGGCGTGGCCGCGCACATAGACCATGCCGTTGATCGAGGATGAGCCGCCGATCACCTTGCCGCGCGGCGTCGCCAGCACGCGGCCGCCCAGATGCGGCTCCGGCTCGCTGGCGAAGCCCCAGTCGTAGAGGCTCATGTTGAGCGGGATCGACAGTGCCGACGGCATCTGGATCAGAGGTCCGAGATCGGTGCCGCCGAATTCGACGACGATGACCGAATGCTTGCCGTCTTCAGACAGGCGATAGGCCATGGCCGAGCCGGCGGAGCCGGAGCCGATGATGACGAAATCCGCTTCAAGCATGGTTCAAATGCGCCCATCGTTCATATGCGTGATGAAATCGGCGAGCGAAACGTTGCCGCCGGTTGCAACCACAAGGACGGTCTTGCCCTTCACATCGACCTTGCCGCCGAGCAGTGCCGCGAGTGATGCCGCGCCAGACGGCTCAAGCACCAGCTTCATCCGCTCGAAGGCGATCCGCATGGCGCCGCGCACCCACTGGTCGTCGACGGTGATGCCGCGAACGCCCGCGGTCTTGACCGCCGCGAACGGCGCGTCGCCCGGCCGTCGTGACATCAGCCCGTCGCAGATCGATTTCGGGCCGATCGGCATGGTCTCGATGCTGCCATGCGCCAGCGAGGAACCCATGCCGTTGAAGCCTTCGGGCTCGACGCCGATGATCTCGGTCGCCGGCGACAGATAATGGAAGGCGAGCGAAACGCCGCCGATCAGCCCACCGCCGCCGACCGAGCAAAACAAAAGATCAGCGCTGGCGTCCTTGGCGGACAATTGATCGAGCGCTTCGAGGCCGGCGCCCGCCTGGCCGGCGACGATCTCCGGATCGTCGAAAGGATGCAGCAGGGCCAGGCCTTCGGTCTCCGCGATCCCGCGCGCCTTGGCGGCGGCGACTTCCTCGCGGGCCCGATCGCCGTGATCGGTCAGCACGACGCGCGCGCCGTAGCCTGCGGTGGCGTCACGCTTGGCGGCCGGCGCATCGATTGGCATGACGATGGTCACCGGAATGCCGAGCGCCTGGCCGGCCGCGGCCAGCCCTTGCGCGAAATTGCCGGAGGAATAGGCGACGACGCCCTTCTTCGCCTCGTCGGGCGAAAGCCGCTTCAGCCGCCAATAGGCGCCGCGAACCTTGAACGATCCGGCCCATTGCAGCGATTCCGGCTTGATGAAGACGCGGGCCGCACCGGTTTCCTTGGCGAGCGCCGCCGATTCCAGCAATGGCGTGACCTGCGTCGCCTGGGAGGTGACGGCATAGGCCTTTCTGAGATGATCGAGGGAAGGGACGAGAAGGTCTGCCATCATTCGCCTCGCGGATACCTTTTGCTCTCTTCGAGATTGTCGAGGTTCATGTGATTGCGCATGTAGCGCTCGGACGCCTTCTGCAGCGGCTGGAAATCCCAGGGATAATAGGCGCCGTTGCGCAGCGCCGGATAGACGACCCAGCGGCGTGCCTGGCTCTCGCGCACGGCGGCGTCGAAGCCGGCCATGTCCCAACGCGACCGCACCTTTTCCATGAATGCCGCCACCAGGCTCGCATTGGCAGGGTCGTCGGCGAGATCGTCCCGCTCGAGCGGATCGGCCTCGAGATCGAACAATTGCGGCGGATCGAGTTCGCAATGGACGAATTTGTATCTGCCGTCACGGATTGCCACCAAGGGTGCATAGGAGCCTTCCGCGGCGTACTCGATCAATACCGGTGCCGTGCGCTGTCCGCCCTGGGTGAGCGGCAGCAGCGACTGGCCGTCGGTCCATGGCGCGATCGCCTCGATATCGATGCCGGCGAGGTCACAAAGCGTTGGTGCCACGTCGAGATTTGAGACCGGCGCCTCGATCAGCCCGGCACGAATGCCCTTGCCGGCAATCATCAACGGCACCCGCGCCGAGCCTTCGAAGAAGCTCATCTTGAACCACAGGCCCCGCTCGCCGAGCATGTCGCCGTGATCCGAACAGAACAGGATTATCGTGTCGTCGAGCATGCGCGTTCGCGTGAGGACGTCCAGGAGTTCGCCGACCTTGTCGTCGACATAGGAGATGTTGGCGAAATAGCCGCGCCGCGAACGACGCACCTGCTGGGGCGTGATGTCGAAAGAGGGATAGTCGCTGGCGTGGTACAGCCGCTGGGAATGGGTGTCCTGATCGTCATGCGCGATGAACCCGGTTTCCGGGTCCAGCGCTTGGCAATGCTCATAGAGATCCCAATACTGCTTTCGCGCGACATAGGGATCGTGCGGATGCGACAGCGAGACGGTAAGGCACCAGGGCCGATGGCTCGCATCATCCTGTTCGCGCGAAAGCTGATAGAGCTTCTGCGACGCGAGGAACACGACTTCGTCGTCATACTCCATCTGGTTGGTGGTTTCGGCGACGCCGGCGCCGGTCACCGAACCCAGATTGTGATACCACCACTCGATGCGCTCGCCGGGTTTGCGGTAGTCCGGCGTCCAGCCGAAATCCGCCGGATAGATGTCGGTGGTCAGCCGCTCCTCGAACCCATGCAACTGATCCGGTCCGACGAAATGCATTTTGCCCGACAGGCATGTGTAGTAGCCGGCGGCACGCAGATGATGGGCGAAGGTCGGGATCGACGAGGTGAATTCCGCCGCATTGTCATAGACACCGGTGCGTGACGGCAACTGGCCGCTCATGAACGAGGCACGGCCCGGTGCGCAGAGGGGCGAGGCGGTGTAGTTGTTGGCGAAGCGCGCCGAACGCGCGGCCAGCGCTTTCAGATGCGGTGTGTGCAGAAATTCCGCCGGGCCGTCCGGGAAAAAGGTCCCGTTGAGCTGGTCGACCATGATAATCAGGAAATTGGGTCGCTTCGCTGTCACTGTTTGTGCCGTCCGCCAAGTTTGGTTTCGAGATAATCCTCGACCAGCGCGATCGCGGTCGCGGCGTCGGGCACGCCATCCTTCAGCGCGCGCCTGATGTAGAGCCCGTCGATCATCGCCGCCGTCGCTTCCGCGGCGCGGTCGGCTTCGGTCCTGGGCAGGATGCCGGTCAATCCGCTCATCAGGTTCGAATGCAGCCGCCTTGCGTAGATTCTGAGCAGCCGGCGCAGCGAGGACGACTGCTGCGCCTCGACATAGAAGGCGAGCCATGCGGCGATGGTCTCCGCCTGGAACTGGATGTCGGAAAAGTTGACGGCGACCACGGCCGAGACGCGCTTGCGCGGGGAAGTGGCGGATTGAAGCGCGCGGCGCATGTCGGTGGTCAGTTCAGCCAGGATGTGCCGCATCGTCGCGAACAGCAGCTCATCCTTGGCGCCGAAATAGTGATGGGCAAGAGCTGAAGACACACCGGCGCGCCCGGCAATCTCGGACATGGTCACGTCAAGCGAGCCACGCTCGCCGATCGCCGAGATCGTCGCGTCGATGAGCGCCTTGCGGCGCAATGGCTCCATTCCGACTTTTGGCATGCTGTTTCCGATTTTGCGGGGAGATTATTTTTTATTGACGCGTCAATCAATAAAAAAATCGACGCTCGCGCGACCTCCACCAAGCGATTGTTGCATTGCGGCCCTTCACGGTCCGGGCAAGAATGTTTATATTTGAACAATAAAGGCGAAGCACGCCACGAGCCACGGGCGAGGCTGGCGCCAAGGATGGAGACCGCCATGACCGCATGCATCGTTGGCTGGGCGCATTCGCGCTTCGGCAAGCTCGAGGGTGAAACGCTCGAAAACCTGATCGTCAAGGTCGCGACGGACGCGCTCGATCATGCCGGCATCGGTCCGGACGAGGTCGACGAGATCGTGCTTGGCCATTTCAACGCCGGCTTTTCGCCGCAGGATTTCACGGCAAGTCTGGTGCTCCAGGCGGACGACCGGTTGCGCTTCAAGCCGGCCACGCGCGTCGAGAACGCCTGCGCCACCGGTTCGGCCGCCGTCCGGCAGGGCATTCGCGCCATCGACGCAAACGCCGCCCGGATCGTGCTGGTGGTCGGAGCCGAGCAGATGACGACGACGCCCGGGCCGGAAATCGGCAAGAACCTGCTCAAGGCGTCCTATCTGCCCGAGGACGGCGAGACGCCGGCCGGCTTTGCCGGCGTCTTCGGCAAGATCGCGCAGGCTTATTTTCAACGCTATGGCGACCAGTCGGATGCGCTCGCCATGATTGCCGCCAAGAACCACAAGAATGGCGTCGACAATCCCTATGCGCAGATGCGCAAGGATTTCGGCTATGAATTCTGCAGGCAGGAGAGCGAAAAGAACCCCTTCGTCGCCGGTCCGCTGAAGCGCACCGACTGCTCGCTGGTTTCCGACGGTGCCGCAGCCCTTATCCTTGCCGACACGGCAACGGCGCTGAAGATGCGCCGTGCCGTCGCCTTCCGCGCCAACGAGCATGTGCAGGATTTCCTGCCGATGTCGAAGCGCGACATCCTGACCTTCGAAGGTTGCGAACAGGCCTGGACCCGCGCGCTGAAGAATGCCGGCGTGACGCTCGATGATCTCTCCTTCGTCGAAACGCATGACTGCTTCACCATCGCCGAATTGATCGAATATGAGGCGATGGGGTTGGCGAAGCCCGGTGAGGGCGCCAAATTGGCGCTGGATGGCACGACGGCAAAGGACGGCCGCCTGCCGGTCAATCCCTCCGGTGGCCTGAAGGCCAAGGGCCATCCGATCGGCGCCACCGGCGTCTCCATGCATGTCTTGACCGCCATGCAGCTTGTCGGCGAAGCCGGCGGCATCCAGGTGCCGGGAGCGAAACTCGGCGGCATCTTCAACATGGGCGGTGCGGCTGTCGCCAACTACGTTTCCATTCTGGACCGGATCAGATAGACCGCCCGCATTACAGCGCCGCGCGCCGTTGGGCGGGCGAAGGACGCTGTAACATTTTGATTTTGCGGGAGGTGACATGACAAATCCGGTTCTGATCGAGGTTTTGCGCGGCGCCATTGTCGAGAGCGCCCATCGCGGTGCCGTCGCCGTCTTCGATGCCGACGGCAAGCCGGTCCTGGAGATCGGCGACACTTCGAAGCCGGTCTTTCCCCGTTCCGCCGTCAAGGCGATCCAGGCCCTGCCGCTTGTCGAAACGGGTGCTGCCGATGCGTACGGCTTCGGCAACCGCGAACTGGCGCTGGCCTGTGCCTCCCATTCCGGCGAGCCTGCGCATGTCGAACTGGCGCGGTCCATGCTGGCCAGGGCTGGGTTGGACGGGTCGGCACTCGAATGCGGGACCCACTGGCCCTCGAACCATGGCGCGGAGATTGCGCTCGCGCGTGCCGGCGGTTCGCCAAATGCGCTGCATAACAATTGTTCCGGCAAGCATTCCGGATTCTTATGCACCTGCGTCCATTCAGGCATCGCGCATCGCGGTTATGTGAGACCGGATCACGCTCTGCAGGAAATGGTGCGCGACGCCATGCAGGCAGTCACCGGCGCTGTCCACGGTGCCGACGAACGCGCGATCGACGGCTGCTCGATCCCGACCTATGCGGTGCCGCTGAGGAGTTTCGCGCTCGGCTTTGCCCGCATGGCCACGGCACAGGGCTTTGGCCCGGAGCGGGCAAAGGCTGCGAAGCGCCTGCTCTCCGCCTGTATGGCGGAGCCGTTCTTCGTCGCCGGCACCGGCCGTGCCGATCTTGCCTTGATGGAGGCAGCACCTGGCCGAATCTTTGCGAAAGGCGGAGCCGAGGGCGTCCATTGTGCCGCAATTCCGGAACTCGGCCTCGGTATCGCCGTCAAATGCGATGACGGTGCCGGGCGCGCCGGCGACGCCATCGCCGCCGCCGTGCTCGCCAGGCTGCTGCGGGCGGACGAGGCCTTGGCGGCGAAGCTGCTCGAACTGGCGAACGCGCCGATCGAAAGCCGGATTGGCGCCAAGGTCGGGGCACTGAGGCCGACGCCGGCCTTGAATTGAAAGCAGCGATCAGCTGACGCGGTTGCGCTCGACGGACAGATGCGCATAACCGCTGCTGCTGGTCTGGGTGAGGTCAGCTGTTACCGGCTCCGCCCAGCGCTGCCCGACGACGGCCCCGTTCAGCGCACCATCGATGACATTGTCGGAAATGACGGCAGTGCCGGCACCCTCGACCACGCTGACGACGATGCCGGTGCCTGCCTTGCGGATGATGTTGCCGGTGGCCACGACATTGCGCAGATACGGCCCCCAGCCGATCGACATGCCATAGAGCGGCGCGTTCTCGATGACGTTGTTGGAAGCGATGGTGTCGGCTTCGACGGCAATGCCGACACCGAACCCTGGCGGGTCCGCTGTGTAGGGGACGCTGGTCGACAAATTGCGCACGATGTTGCCGGAGCAGACACCCATGCGGCCGCCTTCGTTGAAGTTGACGATCGAGATGCCGTTGGCCGCACCATCGACGATATTGTTGCTGATGACGGCGCCCTCGAACGAGAATTCGGAATAGACCGCGGTCTCGCCCGAGCGTGAGCAGGTGTTGCCCGATATCTGCAAATTGCTGGAACTGTTGGCCCGGATCGCCGAAAAAGCGCAGTCCGAAACCACATTGCCCGAGATGACGACATTTCCGGCGCGGAAGGCATTGATGCCGTTGCCGTTCTGGCCGGTACCCCCGCTGCGCGCGCCAATGTGTTCGACGCGGTTGCCGGTGACCATGGTGCCGTCTTCCGCCGCTTGCCAGCGATGCACCAGGATGCCGCCATTGGCGCAATCGGAGACGGTGTTGCCTGAAATTGCCAGGCCTCCGGCTTCGACTGAATAGATGCCGGCATCGGCGGCCCCGGATATGTCCGAGCGCTCGATCCGGCCCACCGCATGTTCCAGCGCCAGCCCGTTCTTGCCGCTGCCTGTGATCTGGCAGTTATCCACCATCAGGTGCGCGACCCGGCGCAAATCGAGCAGCCCCTGTGCGTAGTCGCCCATCGAGCGGTTCGAGCCGTCGAAGACCAGCCCGCTGAGTTCGATATGGTCGGCCTGTTCGGTCATGAACAGATGGCCGTCGCCGCCGTAGACGATCCGCGTGGCACCCGGCACGCCGGAAAGACGCACGCGGCCGGGCAGCGAGAGATTGGACACCACATAGGTGCCGGGCGGCAGGAAGACCGGCATGTCGCGGCCGTTCGCGTCGCGCAGCAGCTTGGCGAAGGCCTTGCTCTGGTCGTCAAACGTACCCGGCTGCACGCCAAGTTCGGTGGCGTTGATCGAGCCGCGCATCGAGGCTTTCTCGATGCCCGTCAGGCTGGCGGCTGTCGCCTTGCCGAGCGCAAGGCCCATGACGGCAAAGCCGGCGGTTTGCGTCAGCAACGTTCGTCTGTTCAACATCGGCACAGAATCCCAGTGTTCAGCCCCGACACCGCAGGAATCATGCCAGACGTCCGGCGCGCCTCTTCTCAGCGGCAATGGCTTGCCGAGCAGCTACTCGGCGCCTAAGTTCAGGGAATGAGCAGAGCTTTTACCCGCGAAGAAGACAGCGAGAATGCCATCGCCGGCGTTGGCGAGCGGCCGATCAGCACGCACCGTAACCTTGTGACGGAGCGCGGCCTGGCGCAGATCGAGGACAATCTGGCCGATCTGCGCGATATCATGGCGAAAGCGGAGCGGAAAGCCGACCGCGAGCGCATCGCGGTCGTGTCGCGCGATCTTCGCTATTGGACCGCGCGGCGCGAGAGTGCCGAGCTTTCCGTGCCTGAGCCCGGCAGCGATGTCGTCCGCTTCGGCATGGGAGTCACGCTGGAAAGTGATGATGGCAAGAAGGTGCACTGGAAGATCGTCGGCGAGGACGAAGCCAATCCAGCCAAGGGCAGCATTTCGCATGTCTCGCCGATGGCGGTCGCGCTGTTTGGCAAGAAGCTCGGCGACGTCGCCAGCGTCAACGGCAAGGAGTGGGAGATCGTCAAGCTCTCGGAGAGTTGACGCAAGCTAGGTCCGTCTACTTGGCCATACTTTGCAATGCGGCCTCATACTGGTCCATGACATCACGAGCAGCGCGCATCTGCCGTTCGACGTCACTTCTCACCGGTCTTAGAATGCCGCAGTCATCGGTTTCGATGATCTGGAATTGATCGCCTACTCGCATGTTCAGGTTGTCCAGCATTTCCTGCGGCAAGATCACGACACCTGATCCGTCGTCGAGCTTGCGGACAATAGTCTTCACGGCTGTTACCCTTGGTTGCATTCGTCATTGTGACACAACCTTTCCAGCGCTACAATGTTTCGCTCAACGCGCCAGCAGCCGATCCAGCAGCCGATCCGCCGCTTCCGGAATGACCGTGCCCGGCGGGAAGATTTCCGCAGCACCCGCTCGTAGCACCGCATCGTAGTCCTGCGGCGGGATAACGCCGCCGGCCACGATCAGCATGTCGCCTCGGCCGAGCTTCTTCAGCGTGTCGCGCAATTCGGGGATCAGCGTCAGGTGGCCGGCTGCCAGTGATGAGGCGCCGATGATGTGGACGTCATGCTGGACAGCCAGCCTGGCGATCTCTTCCGGCGTCTGGAACATGGCGCCGACGGTGACGTCGAAGCCGAGATCGGCGAAGGCGGTGGCGATCACCTTCTGCCCGCGGTCGTGGCCGTCCTGTCCCATCTTGGCGACGAGAATGCGCGGCTTGCCGCCGTTTTTCTTTTCGAAGGCATCAAGCTTGTCCTGCAGCCGATCGACCACAGGATTGTCGCCAAGCGCCTTGCGGTAGACACCGGAAATGGTCTGCACCGTGGCCACATGGCGCCCATAGGCTCTTTCCAAGGCGAACGAGATTTCGCCGACAGTGGCATTGGCGCGCGCGGCGCGGATGGCGAACTCCAGGAGGTTGTCCTGGCCTTGTGCGGCACGGGTCAGCGCATCCAGCGCGCTTTCGACGGAGGCGACGTCGCGCGTGCCTTTCAGCCGTTGCAGCTTCGAGAGTTGCCTGGCCCTGACCTCGGCATTGTCGATCTTCAGAACGTCGACTTCGATATCGGTTCCGGGGCGATGCGCATTGACGCCGACCAGCATCTGCTCGCCGGAATCGATGCGCGCCTGCGTGCGGGCCGCGGCTTCCTCGATGCGCAGCTTGGGTATGCCCTTTTCGATCGCCGCCGCCATGCCGCCGAGAGCCTCGACCTCCTCGATATGGGCAAGCGCACGCGCCGCCAGATCGTGCGTCAGCCGCTCGAGATAGGCCGAACCGCCCCACGGATCGATGATGCGCGTGGTACCGGATTCCTTCTGCAGGATGAGTTGCGTGTTGCGGGCGATGCGCGCCGAATGGTCGGTCGGCAGCGCCATTGCTTCGTCGAAGGAATTGGTGTGCAGCGACTGTGTATGCCCCTGGGTCGCGGCCATCGCCTCGATCATGGTGCGGATGATGTTGTTGTAGGGATCCTGCGCCGTCAGCGACCAGCCGGAGGTCTGGCAATGGGTACGCAGGGACAGCGACCGCTCGTCCTTCGGCGCGAAGTTCTTTTTCATCAGCGTCGCCCACAATAGGCGTGCGGCCCTGAGCTTTGCCACTTCCATGAAGAAGTTCATGCCGATCGCCCAGAAGAAGGACAGGCGCGGCGCGAAGCGGTCGATATCGAGCCCTGCCGCGACGCCGGCGCGGGCATATTCGATGCCGTCGGCGATCGTATAGGCGAGTTCCAGGTCGGCGGTCGCGCCTGCCTCCTGCATGTGATAGCCGGAGATCGATATCGAATTGAACTTCGGCATGTTCTTCGAGGTGTAGGAGAAGATGTCGGAGACGATCCGCATCGAGGGCTTCGGCGGATAGATGTAGGTGTTGCGGACCATGAACTCCTTCAGAATGTCGTTCTGAATGGTCCCCGCCAAATCCTTCTGCGCGACGCCTTGTTCTTCGGCCGCCACGATGTAGAGCGCCATGATCGGCAGAACCGCGCCGTTCATAGTCATCGACACGGTCATGTCGCCGAGCGGAATGCCGTCGAACAACTGCCGCATGTCGAGGATGGAATCGATGGCCACGCCCGCCATGCCGACATCGCCGGCGACACGCGGATGGTCTGAATCATAGCCGCGATGCGTGGCGAGATCGAAGGCAACCGAAAGACCTTTCTGGCCGGCGGCAAGGTTGCGCCGGTAAAAGGCGTTGGACTCCTCGGCGGTCGAAAAACCTGCATATTGCCGGATCGTCCAGGGCTGCTGGACATACATGGTCGGGTAGGGGCCGCGCACGAAGGGCGCCAGGCCCGGATAGGTGTCGAGATGCGGCAACCCCTTGAGGTCGCCCTGGCTGTACAACTGCTTGACGACAAGACCTTCCGGCGTCGTCCGCTGTCCCTTGACCTCGACCGGTGCGCGGCGGGGTGGCACCCAGCCGATCTGACTGAAATCCGGAATCAAGAAGCGGCCCCGATGGATTGATCGATGCGGACCGGCGACAGCGCTTCGCACAGGACGACACCCTCGGTGAAGGCAGGTCGCCGCTCTGCGTTCAGCGTCTCGATCGGACGCTCGCTCTTCAAGGGGTGAAGCGTGGCGCCGATGATGGCCCGCTCGCCTGACTTGAAGGCAATGCCGCGCTGGGCGGCGGCAGTGCGGACGCGCTGCTGGATATGTCCGTCCCGAAGGCTGGACAACACGCCCCCCTCTGCCTCGATCGTCTGCAATTCCGCCCACGCTGCTTCGCAAAGGTCTGACGTAACCGCTTCGACGGCGCCGGAGCCATAGGCGGGATCGGCGACATGATCGACATGGCTTTCATTGGCCATGATCAGCTGCGCGTTGCGCGCGACGCGGCGGGCAAAAGCAGCCGGCAGGCCATGCGCGATCGTATGCGGCAGGATGGAGATCGAATCGGCGCCTCCCGCCGCTGCGGCGAAGCAGCCGATCGTCGTGCGCAGGATGTTGTTTTCGGGGTCCAATGCCGTCATCATGCGAAATGATGTCTCGGCATGGATGTTGGCCGTGGAATTGGGGATCGAGCAGGCCTCCTGGGCTCGTGCCCACAGCCTGCGCAAGGCCCTAACCTTGGCCATTGACAGGAACTGGTCCTGGTCGACGCTGAGCGCGAAACCGATATGAGGCGCGGCATAGACGAGCGGCTGCCGCGCCTTCTCGAACATTCTGAGATACGAGACCGCCGAAGCCAGCATGATGCCGAGTTCCTGCGCTTCCGTGGCGCCGGCATTGTGAAAGACGCGACCGTCCGCCTCCAGAAGCACACCGGGGACGCCCATCGAGAAGAAATGCGCCAGCGATTGCGGCATCGATTCCTGCAGCGCCTCGATCGACATGCGCAGCCGGCCGGTGCCGGCGAGGATGGCCGCCGGATCGATGCCGAAGGAAAGGTTGAGCTTTGCCGGATCGGAGCGGCGCTTGCTCAGGAACGCCACCAGCCAGTCGGCCATGGGGCGGCTCCAGGGGTGGGTGTCGATGCGGATCTGGATCCTGTTGAGGGGCACGCCCTCCAGCACCGTTTCCAGTGCCTGCGCCGTCCTCGGCAGGCCGTAGCCGAACGCGTTCGGGGCACCCTCGAAGACAAGCGACAGTCCCGTCGCGCCCTGCGCGATGTCTTCCAGGGCCTGGCCCTTGGCGCGATCGACATTGGGGTCGTCGACACGCTGGCTGACGATCCAGGGCGATTGAGGATTGGCGCGCACGATCGGTTCGGCTCCGGTCGCGCGGTCATAGAGCGGCTCGACGCGGATGTTGTCGTCGGTATGCGAGACCAGCTTTGCCTCGAAGGATGCGCCGGCCAACGCCTTTTCCGCCAAGGCCAGCCATCGCTGACGCTGCGCATCCGTTGGCTCAACATCCCTGGTCAAGGCTCCGGCGCCCATTCATCGTCCTCGTTCTATGTGGCCGCACCAGCCCGGGCAGCCCAGTCTACGGTCCCCGGTCGGTTATCGCAATGCGCGTCCAAGGCCCTTATCCCACTCACCTGATATTCGATCCACCTGATATAGGGCGGCTTGCGTAGGCGGACCATGAACGATTGCCAAACACCATCGAAATTCGCAAGTTCCAAAATCCGCTCCTGGCGATTACCCCATTGGACGATTACCCGATTGGATGATTGGCCCGCGTTGGACAATTGTCATTGTCGCTGTGCAACGGCCTCACTATACGTTTCGGGCAAAGGCTGGCTTTAGACACATCAGTTTGCGGAGACCGGACATATGGCTGACGATACCAGTATTTTCATCGGCGCCAGCCGCAAGCCCGACGACAGTTATCAGCGCGCCGAAAATCTGCTGCTGCAATATGGCAACCGCCACGGTCTGGTGACCGGCGCCACCGGTACCGGCAAGACCGTCACCTTGCAGATCCTGGCTGAAGGTTTTTCCAACGCCGGCGTGCCGGTCTTCTGCGCCGACATCAAGGGCGACCTTTCCGGTATCGCCATGATGGGCGCCGCCCAGGATTTCCTGGTCAAGCGGGCACAACAGGTCAAACTCGACCCTTATGATTTTCAGGAATTCCCGGTCATCTTCTGGGACCTGTTCGGTGAGCAGGGCCACCCCATCCGCGCGACCATTTCGGAAATGGGACCGCTGCTCCTGTCGCGGCTGATGAACCTGACGGACGCACAGGAAGGCATCATGAACATTGCCTTCCGCATTGCCGATGAAGAGGGCCTGCTTCTCCTCGACCTCAAGGACCTGCAGGCGCTTCTCGCCAACATTGCGGAGCGCGCCGAAGAGATCAGCGCCCGCTATGGCAATGTAACGAAACCCTCTGTCGGCGCCATTCAGCGCACGCTGCTGGTGCTGGAGCAGCAGGGCGCGGCGAACTTCTTCGGTGAGCCGGCCTTGCGGATTTCCGACATCATGCGCACGACCCGTGACGGTC
Source organism: Mesorhizobium sp. B2-1-8 (assembly GCF_006442545.2). Lineage (NCBI taxonomy): Bacteria > Pseudomonadati > Pseudomonadota > Alphaproteobacteria > Hyphomicrobiales > Phyllobacteriaceae > Mesorhizobium > Mesorhizobium sp. B2-1-8. The sequence continues at coordinate 5,002,336 of NZ_CP083952.1, read as the reverse complement.
GCGGTGCCATCAGCGTGCTGGCCGCCGACAAGTTGATGATGAATCCGCGCCTCTACGCGACGTTCCTGCTCTGGCTGATGTCGGAGCTGTTCGAGGAACTGCCCGAAGTCGGCGACCCCGACAAGCCGAAGCTGGTGTTCTTCTTCGACGAGGCGCACCTCTTGTTCGACGAGGCGCCGAAGGTGCTGATCGACCGGGTCGAGCAAGTGGTCCGCCTGATCCGCTCCAAGGGCGTCGGCGTCTATTTCGTCACTCAGAATCCTCTGGATATTCCCGAAAAGGTCCTAGCCCAACTTGGCAACCGCGTGCAGCACGCGCTGCGCGCCTACACGCCGCGCGAGCAGCAGGCGGTGAGGACGGCGGCCGAAACCTTCCGGCCCAATCCCGACTTCGACTGCGCCACCGCCATCACCCAGCTCGCCACCGGCGAGGCGCTGGTCTCGACGCTGGAGGCCAAGGGCATTCCGTCGATGGTCCAGCGCACGCTGATCCGTCCGCCGTCATCGAGGCTTGGACCCATCACTCCCGCCGAGCGGCAGAAGCTGATCGGGGAAAGCCCAGTCACCGGCCAGTATGACCAGGTCATCGACCGCGAATCGGCCTTCGAGATGCTGCAGAAAAAAGCCAAGGAGACGCAGGACGCAGAGGCGCAGGCGCAGCAGGCAGGCACTGGCGGCTCGCGCTGGACCATTCCAGGCTTCGGCAATGACGATCCAGCGCCGCAGTCCGGCGGCCGGCGCGCGCCGGCCCCGCGCCCTTCCAACCGCCAGACGGTGGCGGAAGCCGCGATCAAGTCGGTGGTACGCTCGGTTGGCTCGTCGGTCGGACGTGCGATCGTGCGCGGGATTCTGGGGAGCCTTTCGCGGGGACGTTAAGCCGCTCCGGACCGTGGATGCCTTCGCAGGCGACCTTGACCGACGGCTTCAAAGCCCTCGGCAGCTTCGGAGCCGAGCTGAAGGTGTGTCTAATGTTCACCGCGCCAGATTCGCTCGATGACGTCGAAGGCCAGAGAGACATTTGGATCGGATCGCCGCGCGAACAGGCAGGCAAAACCCAGGCTGGTCTCCAGCTTGACCCTGTCCGCGATAACCAGGCCGTTTGCCTGTCGTTCATTGAGCGCGATCGATTCCCGGCAGAGGCTTAGCCCGAGGCCGGTACGAACCATCGCCAGCATCGAGGTTTCCTGGTCGACCAGGGCGACGATGTTCTGCTTGAGGCCGCCAAATTGCCTCGCAAGCAGCCTGTTATGGACCGATTCCGATGGAGTGCCGATCCAGGGAAGCTCGGCAAGCTCCTTCCAGTCCCGCCCTGCCACCATGCCGGCAAAGCCAGGCGGCGCCACGACGCGATAGGTCATGCGTGACAATGGCTTGATGAAGAACTGGGCCTCGGATTGCGTGTCGGCGGCATCGGTGCTGGTGCCGAAATCGTCGAGATCGCCGAGAAAAAAGCCGACATCCAGTTCGTTGCGCTTCAGCCGGATGGCGACCTCGCCACTCATGCCTTGCCGAAGTTCCGTGTCCATGCCCGGGCCACTTTCGGCGAGGGCCTGCAGAAATGCGCCCAGGCGGGTGAATTCAGGGTCGATGATCGTACCGATCCTGAGTTTGCCGCGCAGCTTCGTGCTGAGATGCCTGGCGGTCTGTCTGAACTCCGCCGCCTGGGCCAGCACCTGCTGGCCTTTGGCCGCAAGCAGCGCGCCGTCGCGCGTCAATTCAAGTCCGCCGGCGGTCCGATGGAACAATGTCACTCCGACGTCCTGGGAGAGCCGTTTGAGCTGAAGGCTGACGGCAGGCTGGGTGAGATTCAGCAATTCGGCCGCCTTGGTGACGTTGCCTTCCTGCGCCACGGTAACGAACGCCTTCACCAACCTGAAATCCAGATGGTCCATATAAATTTCCGTTATAATCGTTTCTTCAATTTATCATTGGATTCAGCAAGCGGATAGCCGCATTGTGGCATGGGAGGCATGTCGATGATGGTCGCGGGCGATGGGAATTATAAGAAACACCCGGCTTGCAGTGCCCTTGTGAACGCGGCGCGGCGCTGCTGTTCATCGCATTTCGCGGAGGATTGACGGGAATGAAGGCGCGGGGCGTTCGCTCGGATATTGACGTTTTCGATTACATAGTGGTCGGCGCCGGGTCGGCGGGTTGCCTGCTTGCCAGCCGTCTCAGCAGCGATCCCGCCAGGCGGGTTCTGTTGATCGAGGCTGGCCGGAACGACAGCTACCCCTGGATTCACATTCCCGTGGGTTATCTTTACTGCATCGGCAATTCGCGCACCGACTGGCTTTACAACACCGAGCCCGAGGCGGGTCTAAACGGCCGCTCCCTGCGTTATCCCCGGGGCAAGGTCCTGGGTGGCTGCTCCTCGATCAATGGCATGATCTACATGCGCGGCCAGTCTCGCGACTACGATCAATGGGCGGCAGTCACCGGCGATGGCGAGTGGTCATGGGAAAAATCGCTGCCGGACTTCATGGCGCATGAGGATCACTATCGCCTCGACAACGGCGCCGACCCCGCCACCGGCGGCAACAGCCGGTTCTCGGACATGCATGGACACGGCGGCGAGTGGCGCATCGAAAAGCAGCGTCTCAAATGGGACATTCTCGAATCCTTCACCGACGCCGCTGTTCAGGCGGGCATCCCCCGATCATCCGATTTCAACGGCGGCGACAACGAAGGTGTCGGCTACTTCGAGGTCAACCAGAAATCCGGCTGGCGGTGGAACACGTCGAAAGCCTTTCTGCGGCCGATCCGCCATCGCCGCAACCTGGTGATCTGGACCGAGGCCGAAGTCGACAGGCTGTGCATCGAAACCGCGCCGGATGGGCGCAAGCGGTGCACGGGGCTGTTCCTCCACAGGCGCAACCAGCAGGTGTCGGCCCAGGCGAAATGTGAGGTCATTCTGTCGGCCGGGGCGATTGGCTCTCCGCACGTACTGCAGCTCTCGGGCATCGGCCCGGCGGCGCTTCTCAAGGGGGCCGGCATCGACGTCGAGCTTGATCTCCCGGGCGTTGGAGAAAATTTGCAGGATCATTTGCAGATCCGCGCCGTCTTCAAGGTCACCAATGCCAGGACACTCAACACGCTTGCCAACAGTCTTGTCGGCAAGGCAATGATCGGACTGGAATACGCTTTGAAGCGCTCCGGGCCGATGAGCATGTCGCCATCGCAGCTCGGCGCGTTCACACGCTCCGATCCAGGCCAGGCGCATGCCAATCTCGAATATCATGTGCAGCCGCTTAGTCTCGACGCGTTCGGCGAACCTCTGCACACCATCCCGGCCTTCACCGCCAGTGTCTGCAACCTCAATCCGACCAGTCGCGGCAGTGTGCGGGTCCGCTCCGCTCAGCGCGGGGAAGCGCCCGCCATAGCCCCCAATTATTTGAGCACCGAGGAAGATCGCAAGATTGCCGCCGACAGCATCAGGCAGATTAGGTCGATCGTCGGCCAGCCGGCGCTTGCAAGATATAATCCCGTCGAATGGAAGCCCGGCGTGGAATTCCAGAGCGATGAAGATCTCGCGAAACTCGCGGGCGACATAGCAAACACCATCTTCCATCCCGTGGGAACCGTCAGGATGGGGCACAACGACGACGGGATGGCCGTTCTCGACAGTCGGCTGCGTGTCCGCGGCATCGAGGGATTGCGGGTTGTCGACGCCAGCGTGATGCCGACGATCACCAGCGGCAACACCAGTGCTCCCACGATGATGATCGCCGAAAAGGCGGCGCGCTGGATCATCGACGACGCGCAGCGACACGGACACTGAGCAAGAGATCACCGCCATGACATCGATTTCGCGTTCGGCACTGCCGCTGTCCGGCATCAAGATCATCGATTTCGGGCAGTACATCGCCGGTCCTGCGGTGGCGATGATCCTCGGCGATCTCGGCGCGAGCGTCGTTCACGTCGATCCCCCCTCGGGTCCGCTCTGGGACAATCCGGCCAATGCAATTCTCAACCGCAACAAGTTGAGCGTCACGATCGACCTGAAAACCGCAGCAGGCTTGAACGAGGCGAACGCGCTGGTCGCCCAAGCCGACATCGTCATCGAGAATTTCAGGCCCAAAGTCTTGGCCCGGCTCGGCATCGACTTCGAAGCGCTGCGAAAAGTCCGTCCCGAGTTGATCACGGTATCGATCCCCGGCTTCGCCTCGAACGATCAACTGCGCAGCGACTGGCGCGCCTTCGAGACCGTTATCGCGGCCTCGTCCGGCGTCTTCACGGACATGGGGCTCAACCGGGTGCTGATGGGGATCAATCCGTCCTTTTCGCCGCTGCCCCTGGCCTCCGCCTATGGCACCATGCTCGCTGCTTCCGCAACCGTTCTGGCTCTTCAAAGTCGCCAGCGGACCGGACACGGTGATCATATCGAAGTGCCGCTCGCCAGCGCGGTGATGGAGGGCTTGTCCTACAACTCCATCAGGATCGAAGACTATCCGCTTCGCTATCGGACGCAGCGCGAGCGGGAGATCGAACGGCGCCGCAAGGAAGGCCTGCCGATGGACATGTCCTATGGCGACTTGCAGGAATTCCTCGATCCCTTCTATCGCAGCTACATGTGCGGCGACGGTCGGATGTTCTACGTCGTCTGCCCAAGCCACAAGAACCACGCCAAACGTTGCCTGCAGACGCTGGGCCTTTACGATGAACTCGTGAGTGAAGGGCTCCGCGAGGAAGACGACACCTATCTTCCCGTCTCGGAATGGTCGTCGGACGCGTCGCTCGGCGTCTATCCCTTGCCGAAATTCTGGGCCGACAAGATTGCCGCAAGGATGAAAGCGGTTTTCCTGACCCGCACTGCGGCGCAATGGGAGCGCATTTTCGGCGAGGGGCTGTTTCCGGGAGCACCGCAGCGTTGGCTGCAGGAATGGATCGCCGACGATCATGCCAGGGCAACTGGCCTGATGATCGAGGTCGACGATCCCATACTGGGCCGCATGATCCAGCCGGGGCCGATGGTATGGCTGCAGGAAAGTGCGCAAGCCATGCTGAACCCGGTGCCGCGTAGCTGGGTAACCGTGGCCGAGGCCCAGGCAAGGCTGGCTGAAGTGAAACGGCAGCTCCCGCCTGTTCCAACCGCCAATGCTTCGGTCGGCTGGCTCGACGGCATCAAGATACTCGACCTCTGCAACGTCATCGCGGGCCCGCACTCGGTCGCGTACCTCGCCCGCTTCGGCGCGGAGGTGATCAAGATCGATCCGGCAAAACCGTTCTACGACTGCTGGAACACGGTGATTTTTGGCATGTCCCACATGCGCGGCAAAAAATCCGCGCTGCTGGATATCGCAACCGTTGACGGGCGCGAGGCATTCGAGAGATTGGTCAAGTCCGTGGATGTCGTCGTCTGGAACGCCACCGACCGTCAGGTCGAAGTCATGGGACTCGACCTCGAAGGGATGAGAGCCCTCAACCCCGACGCAATTTTCTGTCAGCTCGATTGCTTCAGTGGCGTCCGCGTCGGACCGCGCACCAACTATCTTGGCTATGACGATCTGGTTCAGGCGGCGACCGGCATCATGCTTCGGTTTGGGGGATCGATGCAGACGCCGGAAGAACATGCCCATGTCGGCACCATCGACGTCATGTGCGGCTTTGGCGCCGCTGTCGGCGTGGCTGCCGCGCTTTTCCAGAAATCCACAACCGGCGTTGTCGGCCGGCCACGCACGTCGCTGTCGGCGCTGACAGGGCTGGCGCAGATCCCCTTCTGCTACGACTATGAGGGCCGCCGACCATTCGACGAACCGGCGGGCCGCGAGACAAAAGGGTTCGACCCATTGTCCCGGCTTTATGAAACGGCGTCCGGTGATTCGATCCTGCTATGTGCGTCGGACGCCGACTTACCACGCTTCGAGACAGTAGAGGGATTGACAGGGCTGGCTTCGATACCGGAGCCCGACCGGGAGACCCATCTGGCCAAGATATTCATGACCGAACCGGCCGAGATTTGGCAACAGCGCCTTGTCGAGGCTGATATCGGTGCATCGCCTTGCGAGAACATCGAGACGATCCGGGGCCGGAACGCAAGGATGGCGGACGGCAGGCCTGGTACCGAATATGGCAGTTACTCATTCTCCGTCTTCCCGGATCACCCGAGCGGCCACATGGTGACCCAACTTGATCCTTTCGCCGTCCGGCCCAGCGAGGGAAAGGTCTATGCTCTTGCGTCGGCAGAGAAATACGGCGCCTCGACACGCACCGTTCTCGCCGCCGTCGGCTATGACGATGCTGAAATCGACAGAATGCTGAAGTCGGGTGCCGCCAGTGTTTCCTGGAGCAGCGCCTATTTGCCAGGCTGAGAACAGACACCAATGGCTCAAACTCCAAGGCGGCGTGGTTCGCCGCCTTGGATATCGATCAACTCAGAAAATCGCGTCCGTCACCGCTTTGACCGGTCCGAGCAGGACCGATCCGTCCGGCACGCCGGCGTCGATCGGGATGGCCTTGTGATTGGCCGTCGCCACCATCGGTTGGCGAGCGTCGCTGGTGACGATGACCGGCGTTTTCGACGGCACGCGATCATAAAGGTCGATGATGTCCTGGTTCATCAGGCGCACGCAGCCCGACGACACCGATTTGCCGATCGAACGCCATTCCGGCGAGCCGTGCAGGCGATAGAGCGTGTCCACATTGCCCTGGAAGAGATAGAGCGCGCGCGCCCCGAGCGGGTTCTTCAAGCCTCCGGGCATGCCGCCATTGTCGGCACTGTACTGCTTCAATTCCGGCTGGCGAGCGACCATCTCGTCCGGCGGCGTCCATTTCGGCCATTTCTGCTTCCACTGGACGACCGCGTCGCCCGACCATTCGAAGCCAGCGCGCCCGAGGCCGACGCCATAGCGGATGGCCTGGCCGCCCGGGCGAACCAGATAGAGGAAATGGCCCGTCGTATCGACGACGATGGTCCCCGGCTTCTGTCCGGTCGGATCGGGCACAATCTGGCGCAGGAACTGCGGATCGATCCTGTCGACGGGGATGGCCGGCAGATCGAAGCCGCCATCGCTGACAGCCGCGTACATCGACGCATAGTCGGCGAGCGGAGGCTCGACATAGGTTGGCGGCGGCGGCTCGGCTGGCCCCGGTCCCGTGGTGGCGCATGCCGAAACCGCGATCGAGGCGGCGCCCAGGGCTGCGGCGTTGAGAAAGCCGCGACGGCTCAGGCGATAAGATTCGATTTCGGTTATGGACATGGCTGCCTTCTTTAAGACTCAGATCGCAACAAAGCGTCAACACGTCGACGTCCGCTACGGGTGCCTGACAACACCTGAGGCGATAGACGGTTCCGATTCTGGCTCGAACGTGGACAAACAAAGGCGAAGCTGTGACTGCGCCGCCCCTGTGGCGTTGGAGCCACAGGTCTATCAGGCGCCGGATACGAGTGCCTCCAGTGACGGCAGGATCAGGGCCGGCGGCAAGTCCCGATATTCCTCCGGCTGGTTGGAGCGGTTGATCCAAACCGTGCGGAAGCCGAATTTGGTGGCGCCCGCGATGTCCCAGCGATTGGAGGACTGGAAGGAGATCGCGCCGGGATAAAGCCGCCAGCCGGTGGCGACCATGTCGTAGACCGCTGGATCGGTCTTGAAACGACGCACCGCATCGACCGAATAGATGTCGTCCAGGACCTGGTCGAGTGCCGCGGACTTGACCGCCGCCTCCAGCATTTCGGGCGAGCCATTGGAGAGGATCGCCAGCCTGGCGCCCGAAGCCTTGAGCGCTTTCAGCACGGCCGGCACTTCGGGGTAACAGTCCAGCCTCCAATAGGCTTCCAGCAGTTTCGCCTTGAGGCTCGGATCGGCCGAAGGGACCTTGCGCAAGGCGAAGTCCAGCGCCTGTTCCGTCAACTGCCAGAAATCGGCATAGGCGCTCATCAGCGTGCGCACCCAGGAGTATTCGAGTTGCTTGGCGCGCCAGACTTCGGACAGGAGCTGGCCGTCCGGTCCGATCGCGTCTGCATGGCGGCGCACGGCCGCGTGTACGTCGAACAGCGTGCCATAGGCGTCGAAAACATAGGCGGCGTATTGCATGGCAACAGTTTTGAGGCGAGGCGGGACAAGGTGCAAGCCCTGATTGCCTCGCACCCGTCGCTGGCCTCAACAAAACTCCCCGATGCTGGTTGACGGCAGCGACCAAAGCATCATCCAATGTTGTCACACAAGATTGACCGGAACAGGAAAACGCGATGACACTGGCTGCGGCGGCGCAATCCGCGACATGGACTTTCGTCGATGGCGATTGGTATGAAGGCAATGTCGCCATTCTGGGACCGCGCAGCCACGCCATGTGGCTCGGCACCAGCGTGTTCGACGGAGCTCGCTGGTTCGAGGGCGTCGCGCCCGATCTCGAACTTCATGCCGCACGCGTCAATGCCTCGGCGACCGCGCTCGGCCTGGCGCCGAACATGACGCCCGAGCGGATCGTCGGGCTGACCTGGGACGGATTGAAGAAGTTCGACGGCAAGACGGCGGTCTACATCAGGCCGATGTACTGGGCCGAGCATGGCGGCTACATGGGCGTGCCGGCCGATCCCGCCTCGACCCGTTTCTGCCTGTGCCTCTATGAATCGCCGATGATTTCGCCGACAGGCTTTTCCGTGACCGTGTCGCCGTTTCGGCGCCCGACCATCGAAACCATGCCGACCAACGCCAAAGCCGGCTGCCTCTATCCCAACAACGGCCGCGCCATCCTTGAGGCCAAGGCGCGCGGCTTCGACAATGCGCTTGTGCTCGACATGCTGGGCAATGTCGCGGAGACCGGAAGTTCGAACATCTTCCTGGTCAAGGACGGCCATGTGCTGACGCCGGCGCCCAACGGAACCTTCCTGTCCGGCATCACCCGCTCGCGCACGATGGCGCTGCTCGGCGATTATGGGTTCAGGACCACCGAAAAGACGCTGTCGGTGCGGGATTTCCTCGAAGCGGACGAAATCTTCTCGACCGGCAATCACTCCAAGGTGGTGCCGATCACCCGCATCGAGGACCGCGACCTGCAACCTGGCCCGGTGGCCAAGAAGGCACGCGAACTCTATTGGGATTGGGCGCATTCGACCTCGGCTGGCTGAGGCGCCCAGTCCGGCCTTTTTGTCGCTGCGCGGTTGGCCGCGGGAAAAGCGTGTGACAGTTCTCGGGAACCCGCTTAGAAAGGGAACCGACGCTCCACTTCCGGAGTTGTTCCAGCTCAACCCCGACCTATCTTACTCCGGTATCCACACCGGATTTTCCACGAGGGAGTACTACCCATGGCTTTCGAATTGCCCGCTCTGCCCTACGACTATGAGGCCCTGCAGCCCTATATGTCGAAAGAGACGCTGGAGTATCACCACGACAAGCATCACAAGGCCTATGTCGACAACGGCAACAAGCTCGCCGCCGAAGCCGGCCTTGGCGATCTTTCCGTCGAAGAAGTGGTCAAGCAGTCGTTCGGCAAGAATGCCGGTCTCTTCAACAATGCCGCGCAGCACTACAACCACATCCATTTCTGGAAGTGGATGAAGAAGGGCGGCGGCGGCAACAAGCTGCCTGGCGCGCTGCAGAAGGCTTTCGACAGCGATCTCGGCGGCTACGACAAGTTCAAGGCTGATTTCATCGCCGCCGGCACGACGCAGTTCGGTTCGGGCTGGGCCTGGGTTTCGGTCAAGGACGGCAAGCTGGCGATCTCGAAGACGCCGAACGGCGAAAACCCGCTCGTTCACGGCGCCTCGCCGATCCTCGGCGTCGACGTCTGGGAGCACTCCTATTACATCGACTACCGCAACGCTCGCCCGAAATATCTCGAGGCCTTCGTAGACAGCCTGATCAACTGGGATCACGTGCTCGAACTCTACCAAAAGGCAAATGCCTGATCGATCTTCCGAAAGGCCCGGCACCCCCGGGCCTTTTCTTCTATGTCGAAGCCCCACCGCAGCTAATGCATGTCGCCCGGAAGTGTCGTCGGTTCCGGGACAACGACATGCATAAAATCAGAAGCTTACAGCAGGTCGTGCGAATCCTATTCGCCGCGACATGCTGTAGGGTCGTCCAAATCCATGCGGAGAGAAGGGAATATTCCTCCTCCTGCATCCGTTAACGACCTGTCCTGAAATACCTTCTCACGGAGCCAAATGAATGAGAAAGCTTGTCATCGCCATCTCCATGCTCGCGCTCGCCGCGTCGGCCGCCTTTGCCGATCCGATCCTCGACCGGCAGGCTCTGATGAAGGAACGCGGAAAGATCGTCGGCGGCCTGTCGAAAGTGGCCAAAGGCGAGGAGCCCTTCGATGCCGCCGCGGTGCTGACGCAGTTGCAGGCGTTGCAGGTAAATGCCGAGAAATTCGACGTAGAGGCCTTGTTCCCGAAGGGCAGCGATGCCGGCGACACCACGGCGGCGCCAAAGATCTGGGAAGACATGGCCGGCTTCAAGGCGACCGAGGATAGGTATCTCGCCAACGTCAAGGCCACGGTCGCAACCGCTCCGGCCGACGTCGACGCGCTGAAGACGCAGATCGGAACCATCGGCTCGGACTGTGGCACCTGCCATCAGGGCTACAGGGTTAAGAAGGGCTGATCGCCTGACATGGCATGGCTTAAATCGCCAGCCATGGCATGGCTGAGGAAGCTCGTCGGCGCAGCCCTCGTTCTTGGCATCGCCGGCGCGGCCGCCGGGTGGCTGCTGTCGGCGCCGGTCAGGCTGGAAGCAACGGCCCTGGCCCAACTCGGCCCCGGCGATGTTGCCCGCGGCAAGCGCATCTTCTATGCTGGCGGCTGCACCTCCTGCCACGCGAAACCCGGGTCGCAGGGCGATGCACGGCTTCAACTCGTGGGCGGGCTTGAACTCAAGACGCCGTTCGGCACCTTTGTTCCGCCCAACATTTCGCAAGATCCCAAGGATGGCATCGGCGCATGGTCGGTCGAGGATCTCGCCAATGCCATGCTGAAGGGTGTTTCGCCCACGGGTGAGCATTTCTATCCGGCATTCCCCTATGCCTCTTACGCGCGCATGAAACCATCTGATGTCGCCGACCTCTACGCTTTCCTGAAGACGCTTCCCGCCGTCGCCGGCAAGGCGCCGGGCAATTCGTTGGCGTTCCCGTTCAACATCCGGCGAGGCATCGGCCTGTGGAAGCGCCTCTATCTCAGCGACCAGCCTGTCATTCCCCTGCCTGATGGCACGCCGGAACCCGTGATGGCAGGCCGCTACCTGGTCGAAGGGCCGGGTCATTGCGGCGAATGCCATACGCCGCGCGACTTGGCTGGCGGCATCAGGAAGGGCCAATGGCTGGCCGGTGCCGTGGCCGCCGAGGGCTCGGGCGTCGTGGCGAACGTCACTTCGGGCGAGGGGGGTATCGGCAGCTGGTCCGCGTCCGACATCGCAAACTACCTCGAAACCGGGTTCACGCCAGATTTCGATTCCGTCGGCGGAGCCATGGTCGACGTGCAGCGCAACATGGCCGAACTGACGGCGGACGACCGTGCGGCGATTGCCGCCTATCTCAAAGCGGTGCCGCCGCACCCCAACGGCTATCCGGCCCGCAAGAAAAGCACGAACTAATCTTCGGATTCCAGGTGGCGATCGCCGAGGAAATCGAAGCCCGTTTCGAAGAAATGGTGGTAGTTGCAGGTCAATTCCTCACCCGGGGTGATGTCGCGCAAGGCGTAGGTTTCCTCGGGCGACGAGACATCGCAATTCGGCTCGTCGTCATGGTTCATGTAGCGGGCGTCGTCGGCTTCGAAGACGATATAGGCCGGATCGCGCCGGTCGGGGTAGGAATAGCGGTCGAGATAGTTCTTCACCGGCCCGGTCTCGCTCTCATAGGTCTCGACGTCGATGATCCGGTCGAACCGGGGGTCGAGCCTCCAGACCAGCGTGCCCTTGGCAATGTGGTTCTTGGCAAACACGCCGATGCCCTGGATCGGCGATTTGTCGAGATAGACGTCGACGAGCAGCATAATGGACCCTTGTGCGAGTTCGGGCTTCGTTGCCCGGGAAAATCGTGCTTTGGGTAGCGCGCGACCGTCGCAATTGCGAGCGAAAATCAGCCGGGCGGAACTCAAAAAATCATGATCATCATGCCTGCCGGCAAACCTGGGCCGCCTGGCCTCAGCGCTGTTGCAAGGCCAGGCGGACACCCAAGGCGCAATAGATGCCGCCGACAACCTTGCCCTGCCATTTCAGCATCGTCGGATTTCGGCGCAGGAAACTGCCGAGCCGCCCTGCGCTCACGGCAAACACCACTGTGCTGAATAGACCCAGCACGACGAAGATGATCCCCAATGCGGCCAACTGAACCATCGCCGATCCGTTTTCGGGCCGCACGAACTGAGGCAGGAACGCTAGGAAGAAAAGCGCGGTCTTGGGGTTGAGCACCTCGGTCAGGACGGCCTGTCGAAACGCCTTGCCGGCGGAGATTGCAAGCGCGCCGGCGGTCGGATTGGTCGGCGCTTTCTCGATGATGGCGCGAATGCCGAGGTAAACGAGGTAGGCCGCGCCGATATACTTTACGATGCTGAACAGCGTCGCCGATGTGGCGATGATCGCCGAGATGCCGACCATCGCCATGACGGTATGAAACACGTCGCCGGCCGCGATCCCGGCGCCGGTGGCGATCCCGACCCTCGTTCCCGAACTTGTCGCGCGCGCGATCGTCAACAGCGTGGCAGGACCCGGAATGAAGACAAAGCCGAACACAACCGCGATGTAGGCTATCAATGTGGACAGATCGATCACCGCGGCGTTCCTCCGTAAGCTATGCCTTGTCCGTCACCTTCAGCGTGAAGGCATAAGTATAGGCGATCTCCTCCAGCCGGGAAAAGCGGCCGGACGCACCGGCATGGCCGGAATCCATGTTGATCTTGAACAGCACCGGATTGTCGCCGCTCTTGCGGTCACGCAGCCGCGCCACCCACTTGGCCGGCTCCCAATAGGTGACGCGTGGATCGGTCAAACCGGCGAGCGCCAGGATCGGCGGATAGTCGAGCGCGGCGACGTTGTCGTAGGGCGAATAGGCGGCGATCGTCCGGTAATCATCGGCCGACGCGATCGGATTGCCCCATTCCGGCCATTCCGGCGGGGTCAGCGGCAGCGTCGCGTCGAGCATGGTGGTAAGCACATCGACGAACGGAACCTCGGCCACGATGCCCCCGAAGCAATCCGGCGCCATATTGGCGACGGCGCCCATCAGCATGCCGCCGGCCGAGCCGCCTTGCGCGACGATGCGGTCATGCGTGGTATAGCGTTCGGCAACGAGGTGGCGGGCGCAGGCGATGAAATCGGTGAAGGTGTTCATCTTGTGCGCCCGCTTGCCGTCATCGTACCAGCCATAACCCTTGTCCTTGCCGCCGCGGACATGGGCAATGGCAAATACCACGCCGAGGTCGACCAGCGAGAACCAGTTGGTATTGAAGGCGGCCGGCACGGCAATGCCGTAGGAGCCGTAGCCGTAGAGCAGGCAAGGCGCGGAGCCGTCCAGCGGCGTGTCGCGGTGATGCAAAAGCGAGATCGGCACCAGTTCGCCATCGGGCGCGGGCGCCATCAGCCGCCTCGTGACGTAGTGATGGGGGTCGTGGCCGGACGGCACTTCCTGGGTCTTGAGCAGAACGCGCTCACGGGTACGCATGTTGTAGTCGAACATCTGCGACGGCGTCGTCATCGACGAGTAGGAGAAGCACATCATCTCGGTGTCGTATTCCAGGGACCCTGAAAGGCCGAGCGAGAAGGCTTCCTCATCGAAGAAAATCAGATGCTCTTCGCCGCTGGCACGGTCACGCACGACGATACGCGGCAGGCCTTCCTTGCGCTCGAGCCGGACCATGTGGTCCTTGAAGCCGATCACCGACAGGATCAGCCGGCCCGGTTCATGTGGCACCAGTTCCTGCCAGTTGGCGCGGACCGGATCGCTCGCCGGCGCCGTCATGATCTTGAAGTCCTTGGCACCGTCCGCATTGGTCAGGACGAAGAAGATGTCGCCGCCTTCCTCCAGCTCATATTGAAGGCCGGTCTCGCGCGCCGAAACCAGCTTAGGCTCGGCAAACGGATCGCTGGCGCTCAGCAGGCGGTATTCCGAAGTCTCATGGTCATTGATGCCGATCATGATCCATTGATTGTTGCGGGTCCCGTCGACGTTCATGAAGAAGCCGGGGTCGGTTTCCTCGTAGATCAGGCGGTCGTTTTCAGGGGCCCGCCCCAGTGCGTGGAACAGCACCTTCGACGGCCGGTGGTTTGGATCGAGACGCGTATAGAAGAACCCGTCATTGCCCGCGTCCCACACGCCCGAACCGCCGGTGGCGGGAATCTGGTCCGCCAGTTCCTTGCCATCGGCAAGGTCGCGCACACGCAGCGTGTAGAATTCGGAACCCTTGTCATCGAAGGCCCACAGGAGCTTGCGATGATCGGCCGAATGTTCGACGCCGCCGAGCCGGAAATAGGCCTTGCCCTCGGCCTCGGCGTCGCCGTCGAGCAGAATCTGCTCGGGTCCGCCATCGCGCGGCATGCGGAAATAGCGCGGCTGCTCGCCGCCAAGCTTGAAGGAAGACCCGTAGGCGTAAGGCCCGTCCTTCATGGGAACGGAAGAATCGTCTTCCTTGATGCGGCCCTTCATTTCCTTGAAAAGCTGCTTTTGCAGATCCGATGTGTCGGCCATCAGCGTCGATTGGTAGGCATTCTCGGCTTCGAGTTCGGCGCGGATCCCAGGATCGAGCAACGATGGATCCCTGAACATCTCCTGCCAATTATCCGCCCTGAGCCAGGCATATTCGTCAGTTCGCGTGATGCCGTGATGTGTGTCGGAGACCGGCCTTTTTTCGGGGGCAGGCGGGTTGACGATTGGAAATCGGGAAGTCCTGGTCATTGAGTCTCGCTCTGGAAATATCTTGAACGACGAATGAACACGCCGATCAGGGCGGTTCAAGAGCCGTGGCGTAGAGGTGGTGACGGCCCATGAGATGGCCGGGAGGAGAGAAGATGACCATTCGGTCTCGTATTACTGCGGCCTTCGCCGTTGTTTTGCTAACTCTGGTCTTTGCCGGCCAGTCTCATGCGACCGTATTCGCGGCTTGGCAAGTGGCCAGTGCGCAATGGGTTGGCAACCTGTGGTTTTGTGAACAGATATGAACAACCAAGCTTGTCGGTTTGGCCGCCAAGAAAACCGGAGCATTGAAACTTGCTTTGTGAGTTATCGCGAATGTAACGGTTAGCTGACCCAACGTCAGCCTTTGTCGGTTTGGCGACCGAAATATCGAAAAATTACATGGCGCACGAAAGATTGAAGCTGATCCCGGAATAGTTGATCATCATTCCTAAATATAATGCGCGGAGCGAATTGACTTACTTGACGTGTGGTCGCATTGATGTCCCCGTGACACGAATCGTCGCAGCTCTATCTGCGCAAAATTCGTGCAATGCCCTGATTGTAAAAAAGGGCACAGACCGACGTAACTCTTGTTGGGGCCTGAAGACCATGGATATTGTCGAAACACCTTCCCGAAACAATGATGCGCTGATCGAGCTAACCGCCGATGTGGTGGCTGCCTATGTCAGCAACAATCCCGTGCCGGTCGGCGAACTGCCGAACCTGATATCCGATGTCCATGCCGCTCTCGGGCGTGTGGGCGGAACCGTCGAACAGCCGCCTGCCGACAAGCAGAAGCCGGCTGTCAACCCGAAGCGCTCGGTTCATGACGACTACATTGTCTGTCTTGAGGACGGCAAGAAGTTCAAGTCGCTCAAGCGTCACCTGATGACCCACTACGATTTGACGCCCGATCAGTATCGCGAAAAGTGGAACCTGGACCCAAGCTATCCGATGGTTGCCCCGAACTACGCGGCGGCCCGTTCGCAGCTTGCCAAGAAGATGGGCCTTGGCCGCAAGCGCAAGGCGCGGTAGTCGCGGCTTGCCGGATTAGAACTGAAATCAAACGGCGCCTTCGGGCGCCGTTTGATTTTGCGGGCGAGAGTAATTCCATGAAAGTGTGAACCGGTTTTCCCGGGCAAAGCGCGTTGCGCTTTCCCTAATGCATGTCGCCCAAAAGTGACCTCGGTTTTGGGAAGACGACATGCACAAAAACAAAGACCAAAAGCGCGTCGCCTGAATCCGTTTCGACGCGAAACGCTTTTGGAATTGCGTCAAAACAAAGAAGATCGCAGGCAGAAAGCCTGTCAGGCAGTCTGCGCGAGCGCCATCTCGGCGTCGCGTTTGATGCGCTTGACCATCGAGCGAAGGCCATTGGCGCGCTGGGGTGACAGGTGCTCGTCGAGGCCGAGTGCCTTCAGCGTCGTTTCAGCATCGGTTTTCTGGATTTCGCTGGCCGACTTTCCGGAAAACAGCGCCAGCATGATCGCTACCAGTCCGCGCACGATATGGGCGTCCGAATCGCCTGTAAAGGTGATGACGGGATCGGCGCCCGGACCCCGTTCGGTGGTAAGCCAGACCTGGCTGACGCAACCTGGCACCTTGTTGACGGCGTTACGCTCCGCATCGGGGAAGGGAGGCAGCGCTTCGCCAAGCTCGATGACGTAACGATAGCGGTCCTCCCATTCCTCGAGGAATGAGAAGTCGTCTCGGATCGTCTGGATCGTGGTCGTCATGACCCGGATATAGTGACGCGACGGCGCCGCGTCACGGAAAAAACAAGGACACCGCGGGCGTCGAGAGGGCCGACGGTCCGCGGTGCGCCGTCGAGACGGCTTAATTCTCTATCGGCAGATTGACCGTTTCGGGCAGGACGATTTCTTCCGGCACGCTGCCCGTCATTGTCGATGTGTCGGGGCCGGCGGACTTGTCGTCCAGCATGGCGGCCGCGATCTTGGCGGTCTCCTTGGCTCGTGCGGTGATGGTGTGCATCGCCGATTTGCCCGTCTCGCAGACTTCGGGCTTGCGTTCGCATATCCCGGCGATGTCGCCGACAGCGTCGCGCGCCGCGAACAGGGCCTGGATGGGCCCGACGCTTTCCTGGCCCGTTTCATCGGACCCGACACCCAGCGGCAGCGCCAGCAGCACCAGTGAAAACCAGAAAGCCATTCTTATCAGGAAGAACATGCCTCGCCTCTCGTCGTGACCGGATCATGCATGACATGGCATGACCTCTTTTATGGGCAGGATGTTGGCACGCAGGCACGAAGGACGGCTTGCACGATCGCCGAGAATTTTCCTCAAATTTTAGGCAAACTCGAAACGAAGCGTTTTTGCTGTCGATTTGTTTCGTATCGGAACGATTCTCGTTACCATCCGATAACCATCTATGTAATTGTTTATACGATATTTTTCGCAAACGACGGCGATCCCGTTCCTGCTTCTGGGCCGCTGATGGCGGGCGTTCGCGAATAACCCTCCGTTTACTATGGCTGCATTTGCCCGGGTTTTTGGCCGCCGTCATCCCGATATTTGCCGCAGGGCCGGCCTTGGTCGGCCCTGCCTTATCCATTCCTTAAACGCTGAATGCGAGTTTCAAAGCCAACCAAGACAATCTGCGAAAGCAGAGCTGTTCACGACGAGTGCGAGTGCGTTGAGTTGATGCCGATCGAGGCCAGATACGCTGAATTGCCTGGCGCAATGGCGGCCGGTTGTGAACGCATGGTTCATCCCGGCGTTCTCGGGCGGAGCGACCGCGAGCGCCAGCGCCGTTTCATCGGCGTCATGCTGGCCGCGCCATTCTTTGCAGCGGGTGCCGCGGTCACGCTGGTTACATCGGGCATGGGGGCGGCCGTGACCATGGCCGCCATTTTCGCGGCCTTTGGACTGTGCTGGTTCGTCGCGCTGCTGCTAGCAGCGACCGGCAAGATGGCCGCCGCGGGACCCATCGCCCTGGCGATGGCGGCGATTGCCCTTGGCGGTCTTATCGGTGCCGCCGGCGGATTGAGTTCACCTGTCGCCATGCTTGCGCTTGCGCTGCCATTCGAAGCCTGGTGGATCGGCGCCTCGCGGCGTGCGGCATTGTGGGGAGGCGCCTCGGCCGTCATCGCCATCGCCCTTCAGTCCCTGTCGGCCGCCTTCCTTCCATTCGCGGACGCGCACATCGCCGCCTGGCACTGGCTGGTGCCGTTGGCCTGGGCGCTGACCCTCATCCCGCGCATATCGGCGTTTCGCGGCGCCGCCGGCGCGGCCGATACGGTCGATGCCGGTGACCGACTGGAAGACATCATCGACGCGGTGGTCTTGCGGGTTGCCCGCCACGGCGAAGTCATGGATGTGTCCGCCAAAGCGCGCACGCTTCTGAAATTGCCGCCTGAGCTGTTGTCCGGAACGGGCCTCTTCGATCGCGTCCACCTGTCGGACCGTGTCTCCTATCTCAGCGCCCTGGCCGACATGCGTGACGGCGCACTGTCGCGCCGCCTCGAATTGCGCATCAGGCTGCCCCAGACTGGCAACGGCGCTCACGCCGGAAATGGTTTTGTGGCTGACAACTATCAGCCATTCGCGCTCGAACTGCTGCGCGGCGAGGAACAAAGCGACGTCTTCACGCTTGTCCTGCGCGAGAATGACGAGACAGCGCGCCTGCGTGAAGAACTGGCGCAAGCCAATGAGGCGGCGGCCGCCGCCGAAGTGGCCAAGGGCCGCTTCCTTGCAGTGGTGAGCCATGAACTGCGCACGCCCTTGAATGCCATTATCGGCTTCTCCGACATGCTGCTGCACGAGATGTTCGGCGCCTTCAAGGACCCGCGCCAGAAGGAATATGTCGGCCTCGTGCGCGATTCGGGCCAGCATTTGCTGGCGGTCGTGACATCCATACTCGACGTATCGAGGATCGAATCGGGCGCCTATGCCACCGAACCGGAGCCGTTCCGGTTCATGGAAGCCGTCGACATGTGCCAGTCGATGATGCGGCTGCAGGCGCAGGCCAAGAACATCGACCTGCAGACTCAGATCGCCCCCGACGCAGG
This sequence comes from Mesorhizobium sp. B2-1-8, assembly GCF_006442545.2. Taxonomy (NCBI): domain Bacteria; kingdom Pseudomonadati; phylum Pseudomonadota; class Alphaproteobacteria; order Hyphomicrobiales; family Phyllobacteriaceae; genus Mesorhizobium; species Mesorhizobium sp. B2-1-8. The sequence goes on along the minus strand of NZ_CP083952.1, from coordinate 4,983,483 downwards.
CGATATCAATGCGGATCGCCGCGCAGTACAGCAGATGCTCATCAACCTCGTTTCCAACGCGATCAAGTTCACGCCCGACGGCGGCGATGTCGTCGTCGGCGCCAAGCGGATCGGCTCACGTCTGCATTTCTGGGTCAGGGACACCGGCATCGGCATTGCCGAGGAGGATTTCGCCAATCTCGGCAAACCCTTTATGCAGATCCAGAACGACTATACCCGCCGTTTCGAGGGGACGGGTCTTGGCCTTTCCCTGGTGAAGGGGCTGGTGGCCTTGCACGAAGGGACCATGTCGATCGAAAGCATGCCGGGCGAGGGTACCACGGTGACCATCAGCCTGCCGGTCAGCGGGCCGAAGGGACGCCCCGCCAACCCGACCGGAGTGCTGACGATGCCGGTGACGAGGGCGAAAGGGGACGCAAATGGCTCGCTCCGCAAAACAGGCTAAGGCGGTCAAACGCCGCAGCAACGCCTTTCAGGACGGCGCCATCGCCGTCGGCGGCATGATTTCGCGCAATCCCGTCCTGGTGGGAGGATCGACCGCATTCCTGGTGACGCTGTTCTACGTCTCGGCGAACGCGCTGTGGTATCAGCCTTTCCCGCACGCCGGGGCGTTTTTCGCCACGCGTCATTTCCAGGGCTTTCCGCACGCCGCCGCCGACGAGCCGGAGACGACGATCAACATCGTGCGGTCCAATGCCGCGCCCGCCCCGATCAAGGGCGATCCCGTGGTCGAGCAGGTGCAAGGCATTTTGAAGGATCTCGATTTCTATTCCGGCACCGTCGACGGCATTTCCGGCCCCAACACGCGCAAGGCCATACAGGCCTATCAGCAGAAGGTCGGATTGAACGCCTCGGGCGAGATCGACGCGCTGCTGCTGGACCAGCTGGGCGCAACGCCTAAGACCGCCGCCGTGCCCAAGCCGCGGCCTCGTCCCGATGTGGCGCCGGCCGCCGTTCCCGTCTCCTTGCAGACGAATGAGGCACAGACGAATACCGCTTCGCAGGGGCCTGATCCCCGCATCGTCAAGATCCAGGCCGGGCTCAAGGCCTTCGGCAATGACGACATGCAACTGGATGGTGTCGTCGGTGCGCGCACCAAGGCGGCGATCAAGGAATTCCAGTCGCTGTTCGGGTTGCCGCAGACCGGCGAGCCCGACGAGATCGTCTATGTCAAGATGCGCGAGATCGGCTTGACCAACTGACCGCCGAAACGACGGCTCGCTCTGCTTACGAAATTTCGATAGAGAGCCCGCATGTCGTCGGGAGTCTTCCATGCGCGTAACCGCTGATCTGTGGGTTTCGGCCCTGTTGCGCCGGGTTTTCGGCGCCGGCGGATTTGCCGCCGTGGTCAATCGCGGTGCGACCGAGGCCGGGGCTGTCTTCATCCTGGCCCGGGGCAGGATGGGTGAAACGGCTCTCTACGGGCCGGCGCCGCAGACAAGCTACGATTCGGCCAAGCCAGAGGACCGTTTTTTCAGCCTTCTCGCCACCGGCGATGATGCCGCCGTGCTGGACGCCAGACTTGAGCGCGAGAAAAAATTCGATCCCGACATCTGGGTGGTCGAGATAGAGGCCGGGAGCGTTCCCGTCGAGGAGCTTATTTCCGTGAAGACGCCCTGAGGCCGGGAGCGTCGGCTTCGTCGCTGTTGGAGGCCTTGCGGCTGTCGACGTTTGTCGGCGAAGCGTCGCGAGCCGTCCTGGAAAGGGTTTCGGCTTTCCATCCCCGCACTTTGTCCAGGGCCGTATCGCGGTGCAGCAGGCGGTAACGGTCGAGATAGGTCCGGATGGCCTGCGGATGCGGGAACAGGCCGGGATAGACGGCAACCGTGATCAGGAATGCCCGGTCCTCGCTGAAGTCGAGCGAACGCAGCGCCGCAAGCAGCGGCGCATAATTCTGGTTGGCGGTCAGCGATTGCGCGACCGAGAAATCAATGTCGAGGGCGTCCGCTAGCGCGGTCTGGAAGAACGCGGCGTTTCCCGTCAGTGCGGTCTCGCGCAGTTTGACGTAGGTATCCGCACCTGGGAACGCATCGACCTTCGCCGCCAAGGTTTCGTCGCCGGTGTGCATCATGGAGCGCAGCCTGCGCCGTGCGTTCTCGGCGGCAACGCCGGGCGTCTGCTGAGTTTCCGCGCTGTTCGCCGTCGCTTGCGTCTTCACAAGGCTTTGCGCCGGGGCCGCTTCCGGATCCCGCACCCGCACCAGGGTCGGTCGTTCGAGCGCCCTGATCAGATCGGCGATGGTCGGGTTCAGGTCCTTGCGCCGCGATATGGCGCGTGCATGCGGCAGCCCGTGCCGGCCAATCAGCGCGATCAGGTCGATATCGCTGACCGCGCGTGAGCGGATGAGCAGCGGAGCGGCAATGTCGACCGGTTCCTCGCAGAGGCGCCGCACCAGGGCCGCGGGCGCATATTCGCATTCGGAAAGGGCGGCTGCCACGTAGCGCCGCGATTCGACGGGCACATCGTCGAACAGCGGCAGCGTCAGGTCTTCGAGCTGCCCGATCTCGCGGCGCGACGGGCGGGTCAGCGAGCAGAATGCCGATACGGCGGCGCGGAACAACCTTTCGGCTTTTCCCGATTCCGTCCTTATCGCGATTTGCCTGAAATCCGAGGATGACACGAAGGATACGCCTGACAACAGATACACACTTGGCCTCGCGCCACCGGGACCGTGTCGGTTTCGCGATTGCCTCGGTCAGAACGTTCTGACCTGGGAACAAAGATCAAGTTAGCGACGATCCGTTAGCGGTCCGTTAACCCTCTGCCGGCCTTAATGATATTTGGAGGCGTTGCGTTGTGCTCCGGGGAAACCGAGAGGAATGCGCGAACCATGGGCATGGTACTGTCTTTCGTGCCGCGTGCGGCACCGACCAATCGAGCCAAGCAAACCACCGAAATACCGGCGGCCGTGATCATATTTCCCGGCATCCGCTATGAGCGGTCCAACACCGGCGAAGTGCGGCCTGCGGGGCCAGACAAGCCGGGATCGCCACGGACGCCCGTGCCTCACCACTGAGCCTTGGCCTTGTCCGTCCGGCCTTCGACTCCGGACCTCCGGTCAGCGGGTTAGAAATCCTGCAGTTCGCAGGAACTCTGATCGAGAAAGCGCGACACGATCGGCTTCCAGCTCTCGTCCGGCACGAAGCTGCGGATGACGAAGATACCCTCGTCGATGGGCGCCTCGACGAAAATCGCTCCCTGCAGGTCTTCGGGCAGGTCCTTGCGCACGTCGATCATCTGCGCCGGCGTCAGCACGACCGCATCCAGCTTGCCGCCCGTCGCCGTGTGGTCGTTGAAGGAATAGATGTTGTGACCGCTGCGGTCATAGACCGACACCGACCAGAAGGGGACGTCTCCCGGCGCCCTGATCCGGACCATTCCTTCCTCGAGGTCGAAGCGGCAGGCCGTGGCATAGAACAGCGGGTCGACCGATTTCACCACCGGCGCGCCGCCGGCTTCGGCATCCAGCCGGTTCATCCTGTAGAGATCCGAGGCCATGGAGAGACGCGACCAGGCGTCACGTTCCGAAAATTCCGGCACCAGAAGCAGGACGATAATGTGGACGATGCCGGCGCCGACGAGGCCGAGCAGGATGGCATGCAGAAGCCTGCGCAAGGCGGCTCGCAAACTACGCATCGCAGCCCGCCCTCACGATCCTGGGCAGCGAAACGTCCGACAGGCCGGTGCTGCTGGCGATTGGCGTGTCGTAGAAAGTCAGGACGAAATACATTCTCCCGGAACCGTCGGTCAGAAGCCAGTTGCCCGGCATCGGGTGATGGCCGACGGAGATGATCACGGAATTGTCCGGTTGGCGCAGCACGGCGTAGGACTGAAGTGCTGCAAGCCGCGATTTGCCGGTCTCGACGACGCCGAGCGATTGATCGGCCGCATAAAGCGTCCAGAACCGGGCTGTGGGAAATCCACCCTCGATCCTGTAGGTGCATTCCCGCTTGAGTTGGTCGCCGGCGGCATCGTTTTCCGCCACGAAGGACAGGCCTTCGGCGCGGCCGAGCGCCAGCACGCCCTCACGCGCCACTCGCGCCTTGGAATAGGGATCTGCCGCCGGTGTGCCGATATCGGGGAAGGCGGTCCACTGGCCGATCCTGATCGCGCCGACGCCGTCCTGGATCTTCAGCGCGTACCAGACGCTGGCGCCGCCCCCGCCAACGGCTATGGCAAGCGAAATCAGCATCAGGAAGGCGTTCTTGAGCATGAAGGGCCGGGTGCGCGAAGGATTGCCGTTCGGGGATATCGCGGCGCGGGGCCTTGTGGCAAGCCGGTGTGATGGTTTTGCCTGTCGGTCTTGTCTTACCCGGCGGATGTCACAGGGCCGAAAGCGTCTCGGGTGGAGTGGGGGCGTCGAGTTTGGGCGCCGTCTGGAACAGTTGGCTCATGTCCCGCAGCGTCTGCGTGGTTCGGCTGGACAGCACCGGCGGCCGTTCGGCGGCGGCGTCGGCTGCGGCCTGCTCCTCGGTCTTCTTCTGCGCCTCCGCGGCCTTGGCCGCGATCTCCTCGTCGACGAAGGGCTTGTCGATGCCGGGGATCGGCTTGAGATCGATGTTCTGGTGCGCGTAGACCATCAGTCGCTGCCACACCATCGCCGGCAGCGAGCCGCCCGTCATGTTCTTGGTCGGCGAGAAATCGTCATTGCCCATCCAAACGGCAGCCGTGTAGTTGCCGGTGAAGCCGACGAACCAGGCATCGCGGTAGGATTGTGTCGTGCCGGTCTTGCCGGCGACGACGATGTTGGGAATTTGCGCCCGCCGCGCCGTGCCCATCACCGGTACTGCCGTCAGCATGGTGTTCATCGACTTCAGCGCCTGCTCGGACAGCACGCGATGCGGCGGCGGCGCATCCTTGGTCCAGTCATAAACCACGTCGCCGGTGCGTGTGACCAGCTGGGTGATGCCGTGCCGGGAGCCGACGAAGCCGTTTTGGGCAAAGACGCTGTAGCCCGTCGCCTGGTCCATCACGGTCATGCCCGAGGTGCCGAGCACCATCGTCTTGTGCCCTTCGAGCGGCGATTCCACGCCAAACGATTCCGCCAATGCCTTGATCGGCGCGATTCCGAGATGATCCTTGGCCAGCCGCACCGGCACGGTGTTGATCGACTTGGCCATCGCCATGATCAGCGTGACATTGCCCGCCGACTCGCCGCTGTAATTGTGTGGCGACCAGTTGCCCCAACTGATCGGCCCGCCTGATATGATCGAATTCGGCGTGAAGCCGTGTTCCATCGCCGTGGCATAGACATAGGGCTTGAACGACGAGCCGGTCTGGCGCAGCGCCTTGGTGGCGCGATTGAACTGGCTGGCGCCATAGTCGCGGCCGCCGACGATCGCCCGCACCGCGCCATTGGTCTCGATGACCACCACGGCACCTTCGGCGACGTTGTACTCCTTGCCGAACTGACGCAGATGGAACTCGAGGGACTCCTCCGCAGCCTTCTGGATGTTGGCGTCGAATGTGGTGTGGGCAACCAGGGAGTGCTGGCCGGGCTTGGCGATCTTCTTGACCTCGTCGAAGGCCCAGTCGAGGAAATAATCCGGGCTTTTCTGCTCGCCGCGATCGACGACGTCGGCCGGATGCAGCCTTGCCTGCAGCACCTGGCCTTCGGTCATGAAGCCGGAATCGACGAGGTTGGACAGCACTACGTTGGCACGTGCGCGCGCCGCCGGCAGGTTGATGTGCGGCGCGTACTTCGTCGGCGCCTTGAACAGGCCGGCCAGCATCGCCGCCTCGGCAAGGTTCAGGTCCTTGACGCTCTTGCCGAAATAGAAGTCCGCCGCCGCCTCGATGCCGAACGTGCCGCCGCCCATATAGGCGCGGTCGAGATAGAGCTGCAGGATTTCCTTCTTCGACAGATTGGCCTCCAGCCACAGCGACAGGAAGGCTTCCTTGATCTTACGCTCGAACGTGCGCTCGTTGGTCAGGAACAGGTTCTTGGCCAGCTGCTGGGTGATGCTGGAACCGCCTTGGACGACCGAGTTTGCCCGCACATTCTCGAAGATCGCGCGCGACAGGCCGAGCACGTCGATGCCGTAATGCTCGAAGAAACGCCGATCCTCGGTGGCAAGCACCGCCTTGATGACGTGGTCCGGCATCTCGTCGACCGGCACGGAATCGCGCTGGATGATGCCGCGCTGGCCGATCTCGTTGCCGTAACGGTCGAGGAAGGTGACGGCGAAGTCGCCTTGGGCGCGCCAGTCGCCGGTAGTGTCCTGGAAAGCGGGTATCGCCAGCGCCAGCATCACCACAATGCCGCCGGCGCCGAGTGTAAACCCTTCGCTCAATAGTTCGATGACGCCACGGCGCCAGCCCTTGAGGCGGAAGCGCCGCGAGAAGATCGTCGCCGCTTCCCAGAACTGACGCGCCTTGAAGCCGATCTCATAGAGCGAGGAATCGAGCCACGCGTCCAGCGCCAGAAGGCGGGAGGCGATCGGACCTCTTCTCTTGCGCGGTTCAGGGCTGACCATTCAAAAACCCGGCTCGGCTCTGGCGCGACCTGAAAAACCGCAAGCGGGCAATTTCAGGGCGGCGCCCTGTTCCGACTATTCATCCATTTTGCCGGCACCCACAAGGGCGGCGAGGACACAGCCGCAAGGTTTGTCGATGGAAGAGCCAGGTAGCCGGCGGGCCGGTTCCTCGCCCGCCAGATTCTGGGTCTGGCGGGCGAGGGGGATTTGCCTCCCCGAACTATCAGGCCGCTTCGCGCTTCAGCGCCTGCGCCATGCAATGGATACCGCCGCCGGTCTTGGAGATTTCGCTCATGTCGACGGCCGCGACCTCGAAGCCGCGCGCCTTGAGCTTTTCGATCAGCGTCTTGCTGGAAGTCGGCGCGATCACCCGGTCCTTGCCCAGCGACATGAAGTTGCAGCCGAGCGCCATCGTGTCCTGGAAGGGAACGTCGATGATTTCGTGACCCTTGCCCTTCAGCCAGTCGACGATGCCGGGCTCGGTGCAGGCGAGGCAGACGGCGGTGAGCTTTTCGGCGATCGGCACCACCATCAGGTCGATATGGACGTAATATTCGTCGATGAAGGCGATACGTGTTTCCCAGCCTTCTTTCTCGAACCATGCCTGCACCTGGCGGGCGCCTTCCTCCTGCGTGCGGGCGCCGCCGCAGCCGATCAGCACCACGCCGTCCTCGATGACATTGAAGTCACCGCCCTCGAAGGTGCCAGCCGTGACCATGTCGTAGATCGGGATGCCGAGCTTTTCATAGGTGCGAATGGCCGCGTAATTCTCGCCGCGCCGCCACCAGTTGGCCATGGCGGTGATAACAGCGCCATAAGGCGTCATGACGCTGGAATCACGGGAATAGACCTGCATCGGCAGTTCCGGCGTCGGCTCGTGCCAATGGATGTTGACGCCGAAATGCTCGTAGGCCGCGACAAGATCCTTGTGCTGCGCCTGCGCGATCTGGACGTTGCAGGGTGCCTCGCGCAGATGTTTTCGCGAGAGCGAGCTGGTCGAGAGGTGACGCAGGAAGTTCGGCGATCCGAGCAGCACGTCCGTCAAGACGTCGGTCTCGTTGGCGAAGCCCCAGACGGTCAGCGGCTTGGTGCCGCCGGCCGGGTTGCGGCGCTGCAGCGAAAACGGCTCGGCGATGATGCGGTCATGAACGGTCATGCGGTTCTCCTCGTAGCTTGTTCTCAAGGGTTGGTCGGTCATGCGTTGCTTGGGATCCACCAGTCGCGCCCGCGCGCGGTGGTGGCATATTCCGGCCAGCGGAAATTGATCGGCGGCTCGTAGTCGCAGAGCGGCGCGATCCAGGTGGAGCCGCCGATGCCGCCGCCGGTACGGGCGATGAACTCGTTCATCGCCTCCTCACGGGCGGTTTTGTCCTCGAGCAGGCGCAGCGCCGCCAGCGCTACCGTCTTGGCGGCGCAGATGACCATCGGGTCGATCGTCGCGGGAATGCCGCCCAGCGCATTCATCACCCAGGAGGGATAGGCACTGCCATTCGCCGAACGGAGCGCCGGGCGGGCGACATAGAAGCGCGCGGTCGGCGCGTGCCAGCTCATGTCGGTGTAGTCGTCGGAAGTCGAATTGACCTGGGAGGGCGGCAGGTCGAGGCGCAGGATCGCCTCGGCCTCTTGTGGGGCAATCAGCCGCTCCAGCTCGTCGATAAAGGGGTTGTCGGTCGCGGTGCCGCCGGCATTGACCTGGATTTCGCGCGCGACCGTCCTGGCGGCCTCGTCCCAGTGCGGCGGTCCGACCGTCGACAGGGCTTCGTAGGCAATCCCGGCCATGGCGTGGTTGGCCAGCCCCGGCCGCGACTTCGACACCCAGTGCCGCTCGTAGCGGCAGCCGCTGATCGCGGCCGCGGCCGCGGCGTTGCGGTCGAGCACCGCCGTCACCTGCTTGGCCATACCAATGGTCGGCACGCGGATCATGTACTGGATCTCGGCCAGGCCCGCCGGCAGATTGTCGGCCGTGGCCTGGCCCGCCGTCAGGATCGCCTCGCTGATCGACCAGCCGCCCTGATGCGGCAGCATGGAATCGCGCAACGCCTTGGAGGCCATGTACATGGTCATCAGCGCATCGTTGGCTCCCGGTGCCCTGACCGCCGAATGCGCCTGCGGGATCGGTGCGCCGTCGCCCGCCGCCCGCGTCCAATTTTCGGGTTCGTCGCAGACGAACCGGTAGATCATCGCGTAGGCCGCACCGCAATGCGTGTCCCAGCGCGCGGTGTTGCAGAGCGGCAGCATGTAGAAGGGATGGAAGGAGATCATGCCGGCAAGACCGTCATAATAGCCTTTTGCCGCATGGATCGGCTTCGAACCGCGCACCTTTTCGGCCGGCTCGCCGGTGAAGCGCAGCGTGCCTTGAATGCCGTCGCGCTGCATGGCGGCCTTGGTCGCGAGCAGGCCGCCGAGGCTCGCTATGCCGAGCCCCGAATGCGGATCGGTATGCCCGCCGGCCTCGACGCCAAGGCCAGGGCGCGGCTGTCTCACCGTCACTGCCTCCTGGCAATTGCCGGGCACGGCATCATATTCGGCATACATGCCGACGGTCGGTCCGGCGCCATTCGTCCAGTGGGCGCAGAAGGCGGTCGGCATGCCGCCCGAGCCTTCCTCGACCGTAAATCCCTCGCGCGTGAGCCGATCAACATACCAGGCGGCCGATTGGTACTCGCGCCACGCGGTCTCGCCGAACTCGAAGATGGTGCGTGTCCAGGCCGACAGCAGGGGCTGAATGCCGTCGAGGCAGGCAAGCGCTGTCTCTTGCGCCGATGTCGTCACCGGTTTGTCCATGCTCTAGAAGAAAGCAGTGAAGCGGCTCGCCAAAAAGTGATATGTTTTCCCGGTTCGTGCAAATTCGGTTCACCTCTTGAGAATTCCATCCACACAGGCGCTACGAGCCCTCGACAGTTTCGCCAGGCATGGCAGCGTCTGGCGCGCCGCCGACGAACTGCACCTGACCCGCAGCGCGGTGAGCCATCAGTTGCGCTTGCTGGAGCGCGACCTCGGCTTCGATCTCCTGCAACGCATCGGCAAGGGCGTGGCGTTGACGCCGCGCGGCCAGCGCTACGCGGCCAATGTCAGGAAAGCGCTGACGGTGCTCGGCGACGCGGGAACGCACAACAGTGGTGCCGGGGTTGGCGGCTCCTTCGCCGTCTCCTGCCCGCCGGGCTTCGCCTCGATGTTCCTGTGCACCCATATCGGCGAGTTCCAGCAGATGTATCCGGATGTGGCGCTCTCGGTGCTTACGCCGCGGCGGCTCGACGATGTCAGCAATCCGGAGGCCGACGCCTTTATCGCCTTTGGCGTCGGCAACTGGCCTAACCGCGCGGTGGAGTTGCTCTGTGAGGTCTCGTTCACGCCGCTTTGCAGCCCGACACTGCTCAACAAGGTCGGTGGATTTTCCAAACCCGCCGACGTTCTGCGCGCCAATCTGCTCCATCTTGGCGACACCGAGGACTGGGCACGCTGGCTGGCGCTGTCCAAGGTGGAAAATCCTGACACCGAGGGCGGTATCTTCTTTTCCGACATGAACCTCGTCTTTTCGGCGGCGGTCGCCGGGCAGGGGATTGCGATGGGCGACGAACTGACCGGCCGCCGGGCGCTGAGCGAAGGCCGTCTCGTCAAGCCGTTCGAGGCGTCGGTCCCCTCGCCACGCTCGTATTTCCTGGTTTTCGAGCATGCAAAGGCGGGGCATCCGGTGCTCAATGCCTTCAGCGGTTGGTTGAGAGCGAAGCTGTTGGAAAACAGGCTGGCGACGTATTGAGGTCGGCCGATCCCGCCACGAGCGAAATTTGACGGCTCCGCCGTCCCGCTATCTCGTAAAACCCGCCAGACGTGAATCAAATTTGCCGATCAGGCGAAAACTATTCGGTTGCGGTGAGCTTCGGCCCTGCCTACGATTTGGCTCAACGGAAGGATAGAGGCAGGATGCAGCAACCCGGCCGGGCCGCAGAGATCAAGGCAATTGGGATCGGCAAGAGCTTTGGCTCGTTCCGTGCGCTGGACAATCTGACGCTCGATATAGGCCGCGGCGAGTTCCTGACATTGCTCGGCCCCTCCGGCTCCGGCAAAACCACCTTCCTGATGATCCTGGCCGGCTTCGTGCAGCCGAGCGAGGGCAGGCTTTTCAGCGACGGCGCCGACATCACCGACCGCCCGGCAGAGCAGCGCGCCGCCGGCATGGTGTTCCAGGGCTATGCGCTGTTCCCGCATATGAGCGTCGAGGCAAACATCGCCTTCCCGCTCAAGGTCCGCAAGAAACCGGCCGTCGAGATCAAGAAACGCGTCGGCGAGATGATCGAGCGCGTCGGTCTGATCGGCCACGAGAAGAAATTGCCGTCGCAGCTTTCCGGCGGCCAGCAGCAGCGCGTGGCGCTTGCCCGCGCGCTGGTGTTCGAGCCGGGCGTGCTCCTGCTCGACGAGCCGTTTTCGGCGCTGGACAAGAGCCTGCGCGGCCAGATGCAGGCCGAGATGAAACGGCTGCATCAGGAGACCGGCACCACATTCGTCTTCGTCACCCACGACCAGAGCGAGGCGCTGGCGCTGTCCTCTCGCGTCGCCATCTTCAACCATGGCAAATTGCTGCAGGTCGGGGCGCCGGACGAGGTCTACGACCGGCCGGACAATCGCTTCGTCGCCGAATTCCTGGGCGAGATCAACATGCTGCCGCTGAAAGGCGTGCGCAGTGCCGATGATGGCGCCACCGGCCTGTGCGAGGACCGCGCCGTCAGCCTGCGTGGCAATCCGGCCACTGTCGGTGCCAACGCCATCCTGGCGATCCGCCCCGAACACATGTCGATAGCGCGCGAGGCCGCCGCCGGACAGAACGGTATCGCCGCGACGGCGATCGCATCGACCTATCTGGGGGCGGCAACCAAGCTCGACCTCACAACGCGCCAGGGTGCAAAAGTGACCGTCTCGGTGCCCAACGAGGTCGCGGCGGCTGCTCTCAGCAAGGGCAATTCCGTCTGGCTGACATGGCCGGCTGAAAAGGGTTTCCTCCTTCCGGACGGAGGACAATGACCGCCGGCGCGGCCTGATCCGCCGCACCGGCTTCCGGATTAAAATCAACGAAAACAAAGGGGAACTGACATGAACGACACCAAGAAACAGGCCATCGAAACGCTGTCCGAAAGGACGATACGTGGTGAGATCTCGCGCCGGCAGTTCACGCAGTTGGCGGCGCTCGTGCTCGCCGGCACGCCGTTGCTGCTGCGTTCGAGCGGCGCATTCGCCGCTGCGAAGGAACTGGTTCTGGTCAACTGGGGTGGCGACGCCATCACGGCCTATGACGCGGCCTATGGCCAGGCTTTCACCAAGGACACCGGCATCACCGTCAAGATGGACGGCTCGGGCCCGACCGAAGGCGCGATCGCCGCGCAGTTCAAAAGCGGCGCTCCGACCTGGGACCTGGTCGATGTCGACCCGTTCTCGGCCATCACGCTCGGCGCGCAAGGCATGCTCGAGCCGATCGACTACAACATCGTCGACAAGAAAAAGATGCGGCCGGGCTTCGGCTGGGACTATGCCGCCTCGACCTATTTCTTCTCCTATGTCATCGCCTACGATTCCGAGAAATACGGCAAGGATGCACCGACCGGCATGGCCGATTTCTTCGATGTGAAGAAATTCCCGGGCAAGCGTTCCCTCTACAAATGGGGCGTGTCGAGCTGGGAAGCGGCCCTTTTGGCCGACGGCATCGCGCCGGCGTCGCTCTACCCGCTCGACTTGAAGCGGGCGCATGACAAAATCGCCGCCTTCAAGGAAAATGTCGTCGCTTATTGGGGCGGCGGCGCCGAGAGCCAGAGCGTGCTGCTCAATGGCGAAGCCTCGATGGCGATCGTCTGGTCGACGCGCGCCTCGCTGATCGAGCAGGATTCCGGCGGCAAGATCAAGTTCATCTGGGACCAGGGCCTGATCTCGCCCGGCGCGCTTGCCGTGCTCAAGAACAACCCTGGCGGCAAGGACGCCGCGATGAAGTTCATCGCCAGCGCCCAGGATCCCCAAAAGCAGCTCGTCATGTTCGACAAGCTCGGCCAGGGTCCGGCCAATCCGGCCGCCGACGCGCTGATCCGCGCCGACAAGAAGCGCATCAACCCCGTCGATCCCGAGAACATGAAGAAGCAGATCCCGCTCGACATGGATTGGTACGCCAAGAACTACGGTGCGGCACTCGACGAATACACCAAGATCATCTCCGCCTGACCCGCGGGGATGCTGAACTGACATGAGAGGCGTCCTCTCCGACAGGATGGGCGCGGCGCTGTTGATGGCGCCGCTGCTCCTGTTTCTCGGCCTTGCCTATGCCTGGCCGTTTCTCGGCGTGGTGAAGTGGAGCTTCACCTTGCCGACGCCTGGGCTTGGCCAGTACGGGGCATTGCTCACCGACGATCTGGTGCAGTCGGTGTTCATCCGCACGCTGCGTATCGCCGCCATCGTCACCATTGTGTCGGTCGCCGCCGCCTATGCCATCACGGTCGTCTGGGTCCGCGGCAGCCCGGCGCAGCGCCTCGTCGCCGAATTCTGCATCCTGGTGCCGTTCTGGATCTCGGTGCTGACGCGAGCCTTCGGCTGGGTGGCGCTTCTGTCCAATCGCGGCCTGATCAACACCTGGCTGCAGTCGATCGGTTTCATCTCCGAGCCGCTGACTTTGGTGCGCAACGAGTTCGGCGTCATTGTCGGCATGACCCATTTCCTCATTCCGTTCGCGGTCTTTCCGCTGGCCTCGGCCATGCGCAGCCTGGACGAGCGCGTGCTGCTCGCCGCACGCGGCCTCGGCTCCAGCCGCATGCGCACCTTCTGGACGGTGTTCGTGCCGATGACGCGCTCCGGCATCATCGGCTCCGCGATGATCGTCTTCGTCTTCTCGCTTGGCTTCTTCGTCACACCGGCGATCCTCGGTGGCGGCCGCAGCGTGATGATCGCCGAGCTGATCTATCTCAGGATATTCCAGAGCCCGGACTGGGGGCTGGGGGCTGCGATCAGCGTCGTGCTGGTACTGTTCGTCGGTGCGCTGATGGCGCTCCTGTTCCGTTATGTCAGACCGAAGCAGCTGATCTGATGCCGACCTATCGCCCTGGACCCGTCTCGCTGATCCTCGCCGTGCTGGTGGCGCTGTTCCTGCTCATGCCGCTGCTCGCAGTCATTCCGGTATCGCTGACGCCCAGCCGCATGCTGGCGATGCCGACGGGCGAATTGTCGCTGCGCCACTACCGCTCGCTGATCGAGGATCCGCGCTGGCTCCAGTCGATCCTGCTTTCAATCCGGGTCGGAATCGTCAGCAGCGTCCTTTCAACCGTGCTGGCGCTTTGTTTCAGTCTCGGCGTCTGGATGTTCCAGCCGCGCTTCACCGCGACCCTTGTCGGCTTCGTGCTGTTGCCGATGGTGGTGCCGCCGGTGGTCTCGGCGGTGACGCTTTACTTCCTGCTCACCTCGATCTCGGGCGTCAGCTCCTTCTTCGGCTACGACACCTGGCTCGGCGTCGCCATGGCGCATTCGGTGATGACGGTGCCGTTCGCGACCGTGCTGATCCTGGTTTCGCTCAGCCAGCTCGACAGGCGCATCGACCTTGCCGCGCGGGGTCTTGGCGCAAGTGTCTGGGAGCGCGCCACCCGCGTCATCATGCCCAACATCAAGTTCGGCATCGTCACCGCGGCACTGCTCTCCTTCGTGCTCTCCTGGGAAGAGATCGGCGTCACCCTGTTCATCACCTCGGTCAACGCCATCACGCTGCCGCGTCTGATGTGGATGGGCCTGCGCGACAACATCGACCCGGCGATCGCGGCGCTTTCCGTGATATTGATCGTCATCACGGTGCTGGTTCTGACGGTGAGGAGCCTCGTGGTCCGGCTGAACCGAGGGAGCAAGCCGGTCTAGACGAACCGCACCGAGACTTTGCCAAACCTGCCCAAATCGCCGATCACCTCGTCTCCGGCCTCGACCACGATCGGTGTCACACAGGTCCCGGTTATCACAATCTGTCCCGGCTGAAGCGCTATGCCGAGGCCCGACAGCTCATTGACCAGCCATGTCAGCGCGATGCGGGGGTCGCCAAGGACTGCCGCGCCGGTTCCGCCGTGTCGCGACTTGCCCGAAGCAATTCCGATCACCGGGTGTTCCGCGAGATTAACGTCGCGCCATTCGTCTTGCGTGGGCTGGCCGATGACAAACAGATTGGCGCAGGCATTGTCCGCGATGAGCTGTGGCGCTCCGACGGCGCAGAAATCGTCGTAGCGCGAGTCCGGTATTTCGATCGCCGGATGCAAGCTCGCCACGGCATCCATCACTTCTGCGATTTCATAAGGTGCCGGGCGAGGTGGGAGCTGGCGGCCGAAACGGAAGGCGAATTCGATCTCGGCGACACGCATCTTGCTCGTCGCGAGCGAAACGGTCCCGCCAATCTCGACCGCTTTCTCTGCCAGCAGGCGCCCGGCCATCGGGCCGTCGACATTGATATGCCTTTGACCGGCAAGACTGGTTGCCGCGATCTTCCAGCCGAAAAGCGGGGCCGCCGAACGATCCATGACATGGGCCTGGATGGCATAGCCTTCGGTCCGCGTCTTCGGCCGCAGCTTCTCGGGTATAGCGGCGAGATGGGTGCCGTTGTCCCAATGACTTACCAGCAGATGCGACGCGGCCCTGGCCTTTTCTGGATCGAGCATGGTCAGCTCCGGGAATCGAAGAAATAGCTCGCTGCCGATCAAAGCCGGCAGGGAACATTCCGTTATGTTGGCCATGCCATGGTGGTTAGCCTACATGACCAGGCAAGCACGAGTCCATCCATGCTTCGCTTGTCGAGTGTGGTGAGCAGAAACTACGTCCCGGACCGGGCGGCAGCGGCGCGCTCATCCGACAGGGGCGCGCGGACCGCGGCCCTTGTCACCGCCGGGTCGTAGCTCTTGCGCGCGAACACCTCTTTCACTAGCGGGGCAAAGAACGCCAGCGGCAGGGTCGGATAATCCGGATCGAAGCTCGACTGGTCCCATTTCTCGCAGAATTCGGCGCAGTCGTCGAAGTATGGGCTGCCCCGGAAAGTTTCCCGCTTGTTCGGATTGGCCCCGACATGTTCGCCATAGTACAGCAGCTGGAAATCGCCGTGCTTCTCCACCACCCAAGTGCACTGTTCGCGCACGAATGGCCGGATGATGGCCGCGGCATATTCGTCATGATTGTAGGGGGCATAGATGTCACCGACGTCGTGGAGCAGGGCCGATACCACCCAGTCGGTGTCCGCTCCGGCATTCCAGGCCCTGGTTGCTGCCTGTAGGGAGTGGCCGAGCCGCGTTACCTTGTATCCCGACAGGGATCTGTCGAGCTCGACCATGGCGGCGAGCAGCCGATCGGCAGTGCCATCGGCATATTCGATCTCGTGTTCGGTGAGAAACGCGTAGTCCTCGCGGTCCCCATCCTTCATCTGCGTGAATTTTACGGTTTCCATGGTCGGTGCCTCTAGAGCGGGATGAGATTAGTTTCGGTCATATCCGGAGTTTTCGAAGTAGTGTGAGCATTCTGTCGGTGTGATGCGGTTGAGAATTTGGCCGATCGCGTCGCAAACGGTTTGGACGGTGCGGCTTGCTGCCTTTCTCAGCCAGTGCTTGAGTTTTGAAAAGAGCTGTTCGATCGGATTAAGATCGGGCGAGTATTTCGGCAGGAAGAAGAGCCTGGCGCCGGCGGCGCGTATGGCGCGGCGCACCGCCTTGCCTTTGTGCGAGCCGAGATTGTCCATGATGACGATGTCGCCCGGCTGGAGGGTCGGAGCGAGAACCTTCTCGACATAGAGAAGAAATCTCTCGCCGTTGATAGGTCCGTCGATCAGCCAGGGCGCCTCGACGCGATCGTGGCGCAGCGCGGCCAGGAAGGTCATGGTCTTCCAGTGGCCATGCGGCACTTTGGCCTTGATGCGCTGTCCAACCGGCGCCCAGCCCCTTAGCGGCGACATGTTGGTCTTGGTCCAGGTCTCGTCGATGAAGACCAGTCGCGTCGGATCAATCCGGTCCCGATACTTCGTCCACTGCATGCGCCGTCGCGCGATATCGGGACGATCCTGTTCGACGGCGATCAGCGTCTTTTTTTGTGACTGAGCTTCTCGGCATGCACGAACTCCCACACCGAACGGTAGTCGACCCTCAGGCCACGCTCGCCAAGTTCGGCCACAAGCCCGCGCAAGGTGAAGTCCCTGTCGTGACAGCGTTCGATCAGCCAGTCGCGCCACGCTCCCGAGAGCTTCTTCGGTTTGTAGCCGCCGACCTGGCGAGGCGCAGCACTGCCAGTCTCTTCGACGCGCTTAAGCCACGCGATGGCCGCGCTGTAGCTGACGCCAAATCGAGCCGCCGCCGCGCGTCGCGAGAGCCCTTCCGTCTTGACCGCGGCTACAACCCGCTCGCGAAGGTCCATCGAATAGGCTGCCATCCATGCTGGCCTCCTCCCAGCATGCATGTTGAATCAGAACTGCGATGATTTGGGAATCTCACGACTCTTATAAATCTCATCCCGCTCTAATCAGTCGCCGCGTTGCATTGTTTTCGATCCGCCGAACACCTCATCCGGCTTATCGACCGAGTTCGACATAAAGATCTTCGCCGTCCCGGTGGACGGGGAAGGTTCGTGCCTTGAGCCGGTCGTCGACGAGGCACTTTCCGGACCGGATCTCGAACTCCCATCCATGCCAGGCACAGCGAACGAGTTCGCCGGCCCGCTCATAGACGAACTCGGTCTTGTTGGTTTGTCTGGTGGTTCCGCAGACAGGCCCTTCGCAAAGCTGTCCAGCGCGATGCGGGCATATGTTCAGCAGGGCGGCATAGCCGTCGTGGAGTTCGAAGATGCCGACGCTTATACGGCCGAAGGTGACGATCTTCGGCCGCTCGGTCGTTACCTCGGCGACCTTGCAGGCAAAAGTCCGGGAGGGGGCTACAGCTGCCTCCATCATGCGACCCTCGCGGTTGCCGCCGGTGCCTCGATACGCTTGTAGACTTCAAGCGCGTTTAGCCCCATCACCTTGTCGCGCCATGCCGGCGGGATGTGGAGATTGGTCGGTGCGTCGAAGTCCCAGTGGGGATAGTCGGACGCGAAGAGCAGCGTGTTCTGACCGTCCATATGCTCGAGCGTCTCCCAGAGGTGCTTCACATTCTGCGGCTGCTCGAGCGGCTGGGTGCTGAAGCGGATGTTGCGGCGGCAATATTCCGACGGCAGCATCCTCAGCCATGGCGTCTCCTTGCGTAGGGCCTTGAAGTTGGCATCGAGCCGCCACATCAACGAAGGCACCCAAGAGACGCCGCATTCGATGACGACGAAATAGAGGTCGGGATATTTCTCGAACACGCCGTTGGAGATCATGCTGACCACATGGGTCATCGCCGGCTGGCTGAGCAGCGCATGCGTCTCCCAGTAGTAAGCGGTCGGGCCGCTGGCGACGGCATTGTGATTGACGCCTCCCTGGCCGCCAAAATGAATGGCGAAGGGCAGGCCGACCTCCGCGCAAGCCTCGAAGATAGGATGGTAGAACGGATCGCCGTAGGGGCGCTGCGAGCCGTGGCTTGCAAGGACCTGGACGATGTCCTTGTGTCCGCCCAGGCGCCTTATCTCGGCCGCCGCCCCATGTGGATCGGTCGGAGAGATGATGATCGATCCCTTGAAGCGTCTGTCCTTGGGCAGCCACCAATCGATCATGTAGTCGTTATAGGCGCTGACCAGCGCATTGGCGTAGTGGTAGTTGGCCAGTGTCGAGGCTTCCAGCGGTTCGTCGGCCGTGAGGATAGCAACGTCGATGTCGTACAGATCGAGGTGCTTCTCCTTCATGATCAGGTAGTTGTCGTCCTCGGTCTGCGGCTTGATGTCATGCCGGGAAAATCCTTCGGGATGGAGCCACGGGCGATGTCCATGCGGGAAGCTGCCCGCCGGGCCGGGCTTTTCGCCGCGGACCATGAAATCGCGCCAGTAGGGCTCGAGATAGGGCAGGAGGACTTCAGCACTGGACCAGTAGTTGTGCACGTCCGTGTCGACGATAAACATTGATGCATCACCTGCCGAGGAGGGTTGGATGCACGAACAGTGGACTTCGGCGCAGTCGGCCGCAACGCAGTCGCCGGCCGAAGTTTAATCGAAGAATCCGATTACCCATTGCCTGCCAGGGCAGAAAGGCGCTAGCCGATTGGGATCGCCTCGTTCGCTGATGGCCGGAATGCAGATAGAATTGCTCGATACCTTCCTCGATCTCATCGAGACCCGGAATTTCAACAGGACCGCGGAGCGGCTTGGCATCACCCAGTCCACCGTCTCGAGCCGCATTCGCACGCTCGAGACGCTGCTGGAAAAACAGCTCTTCATTCGCAACAAGAGCGGGACGGAGCCCACCGCCGCCGGTGTACGCTTCGAGCAGCATGCGCGCGCGGTAAAGCTCAGATGGCTGGATGCGCGCCGCGAAATCCAGTCGGTCGGCAAGTTCGACCGTCTCATCCGCATCGGCATTCAGTTCGAGCTTTACGAGCGCGTCCTGCAGGAATGGCTGGTCTGGGTGAGGGCGACGATGCCCAAGCTGGCAATCTATGTCGAGATCGACTACTCGAACCAGATGATCCTGGACCTCACGACCGGCAGCCTCGATCTCGCCGTCCTTTATTCGCCGCAGCATCTTCCCGACATTCACTATGAGCAGATCGCCGAGGAGAGCTTCGTGATGGTCTCCACGCGCGGCGTGGCGTTCAGTGACATCACGCCGGCGGACTACATTCGCGCCAACTACTCCGCATCCTTCGATCGCGCGCACAAACAGATGCTGCCCGAACTGGAAAGCAGCCCGGTTTCGACCGGAAACGGCGGCGCTGTCGCCCATCTGCTGAGAAGCCAGGGCGGTACGGCCTTCGTCACCGCGGCGGTCGCGACGAAATTGCTTCAGGAGAAGGTGGCGGAGCTCGTCGCCGACGCGCCAAGAATCTCCCATCCGATCTATTCCGCCGTGCACGTGCGGCATCATCATTCACACACCCATGCCCGCTTGCTGAAGGCGCTCAAGCTAATGACGGTATAGGCGCCGCGACGCAGGTGGTTACAGGTCGACAGCGATGTCGCTGGTCGGTGTGCTGCAGCAAGCAAGGACAAAGCCTGCCTCGCGCTCGGCATCCGAAAGGCCCCCCATCTGGTTCATGTCCACCGCGCCGCTTGCCAGCATGACCTTGCATGTTCCGCACAGGCCCATTCGGCAGGACGTCTCGACATGGATGCCGGCGGCCTCGGCAATATCCAAAATGGTCTCACCGGCGCCGGCCACGCGATTGATGCTGCAACGCTGGAAAAGAATGCTCCTTGCCTCGCCGCCTTGTCCCCTGTCAGCTGCAGATTTGGCGCCCGACGGCGTTGGGCCGAAGGCTTCTTCGAAAATCTCGCGTGCCGGTACCCCAAGCTCAAGAAGGTCGCGGCGCATCGCTTCCATGAACGCCGAAGGCCCGCATAGAAAGGCGCTACGTTCTGCCGTATCCGGCACGAGTTCGGCCAGCTTCGTCATGTCAAGCCGGCCGCCCGCGCCAAAGGCGCCGGACGCCTGGCTGCAAACGGTCTCCACACGCAGCCCAGGCAGTTGGGCAAAGCTTCGCAGTTCGTCCTCGAAAAGAAGATCGCCTGGCGTTCGCGCGCATTGGATGAGGCAGATATCGAGATCGCTGCCGGCATCGCTGAGCGACCGCAGCATTGACATGAACGGGGTGATGCCGCTGCCCGCGCAAAGGAAAAGTGCCTTTTGGAAGGCACGGCCCTCAAGCGTGAACATGCCACCGGCTTCACCGATCTCGGCCGTCGCGCCTGCGCCGAAATGATCGTGGAGGATACGAGTTGCCTTGCCGTCCTTGGCGGCCTTGATCGTCAAAGCGACACGCTGCGGGCGGCTTGGTGGCGAGGCTATTTAAGACGCGGGAAAACTGTTCACCGTTCCAGCCGAAGCGGATGGTGGTGGACTGGCCGGCACGGAAGTCGAAACCCCTGCCGTCGACGCGCTCGAAGACCAGCGTGACGACGTCGCTCGTCTCCTGGATGCGGTCCGTGCAGACACACAGGCGCGACGTATCGAGGAGGGCGCCATTGCCGGCGCTAGTGGGTGCGACATTCATGGGCCGTCTCCAAAGACAGGTGATCTGGCTTGCGATAGCAGATCGGAGCGTGCCCATGCCGCATCTCGTTAATCGGAAAAAGCGTTCACATTTTACACCGGGACTCATGCCATGGCTGGCGTTGTCGATAGGATCAGCTGATCCAGAGCTTGCCGTTACTCCAACTCTGGCGGAATCCGTTCATGGCGACTAGGTTGCGATAGGTGCAGCCGCGACAGGCGAGGGGAATGACATATGACGGCGCCCGGTGATTTGCAGCAGGCCCTGTTCCTCAGGTTGAAAAGCGATGCGTCGCTGTCGGCGCTGCTGGGCGGCGCCGGACTGCTCGAGCGGCCAACCGATAACGCCGCCTTTCCCTATGTGACTTCAGGCCAGACCTCTGCCTTCGACTGGGATACCGGCGCCGAGAACAATGACGACCAGCTGATCACGCTGCATGTCTGGTCGAAGGCCCATGGCGAAGCCGAAACGCTTGCCATCATGGCCGCCATCGAAGCACGCCTTGCTGACGCGGTACTGGTGATCGGTCCGCGTGGCCAGACGCGGCTGTCGCTGGAATTCAGCGAGGCGCGTTATGATGAGGAACTGCTTGTCCATCACGGTCTGCTGCGATTCCGTGCGCTGACGCAGGAAAACGCCTGACGCGCTTTCAATATCATCGAAACGGCGTCTAAACTGCGCTTTCGCGGGTTTCACTGGTGGGGCGGTGAAATCCGGATTGTCTGTCTCGCGTTGCAGGGGTGTGGCGAGCATGGTTTCAGGGCCGTTCACCGTTCATTTCACGTTCAGCACCGATGCGTTACAACGCCGGTCATGAAAACGCTTCGCTCCCATTTCCGAACCGCGACCCTGGCGCTTAGTGCCGCCGGGCTGTTTGCGTCGCAGGCAATGGCGATACCGGTGATCGCGCCCGACCAGCCCAGCCCGATCGTCTTGGCCGCATCCGACTGCTATGCGATCGGTCAGCAGGTGGCCCAGCAGAATGGCGGGACGCTCGCCAAGGCCTCGGCGTCGACGCGTGGCGGCCAGCCGGTCTGCGTCATCGTCGTGCTCGTGCCCGGCAAGGACGGGCAGCGTCCGCGCCGCTCCGAAATCGTCGTTCCACAGAACTGACGCAGTCTTCCCTTCCTACAGGGCTCCGTTTCCCAGGCCGGCGGAATCGGCCTATATCTGCAACTTCAGTCCAACAGGCATTGGTCCCCGCATGCGCGTACTCGTCGTCGAGGATGACAAGGATCTCAACCGGCAGATTTCGGATGCGCTGGTCGATGCCGGCTATGTCGTCGACCGTGCCTTCGATGGCGAGGAGGGTCATTTCCTCGGCGACACCGAGCCTTACGATGCCGTCGTGCTCGACATCGGCCTGCCGCAGATGGACGGCATCAGCGTGGTCGAGCGCTGGCGTCGCGGCGGCCGCAAGATGCCGGTGCTGATCCTGACGGCGCGTGACCGCTGGAGTGACAAGGTGTCCGGCATCGACGCCGGTGCCGACGATTACGTCGCCAAGCCGTTCCACATCGAGGAAGTGTTGGCGCGGGTCAGGGCCTTGATCCGCCGCGCCGCCGGCCACGCCTCGTCGGAACTGACCTGCGGGCCGCTGCGTCTCGACACCAAGGCTTCGAAGGCCGATGTCGCCGGCGTGCCGCTGAAATTGACCTCGCATGAATTCCGGCTGCTTGCCTATCTGATGCACCACATGGGCGAGGTCGTTTCGCGCACGGAACTGGTGGAACATCTCTACGACCAGGATTTCGATCGCGATTCCAACACGATCGAGGTCTTTGTCGGGCGGCTGCGCAAGAAGATGGGCATCGACATGATCGAAACCGTGCGCGGCATGGGCTACCGCATGCGTGAGCCGGAGGCGTAAGGCGGAACCGCTCCCTACCAACCCAACCGTGAGCAGACGGCTTTCGCTGCGCGCATGGCCGCGCTCGCTGACGTTCCGCGTCATCGCCTTCTCCACGGTGTGGGCGATCCTCACCCTGGTCGTCATCTTCACCCTGATCACCACGCTTTACCGCCAGGCCAGCGAGCGAGGCTTCGACAGCCTGCTGTCGGCGCATTTGTTCAACCTGATCGGCTCCATCGGCATTTCCGACAGCGGTGCGCTGACCGGTTCCCCCGATCTTGGCGACCTCCGTTTCTCGGAACCGAATTCGGGCTGGTACTGGTCCGTCGAACCCGCCTCGGAAGGCGTGCATGGCGATCTTCATTCTTCGTCCATGACCCGGACCATCCCGTCGCCCGACGTGGCGGATGTTCCCTTCAACGCCAATTTCCAGCGCAGCTATGCCGCGCAAGGCATCAATGGCGAAGAACTGGTCGTGTTCGAGAGCGAATTCGTTCTCGATGCGAAGAACCGCGCCGCGCGCTTCCGCGTGATGGGCAACAAGACCGAGCTGGAGCAGGAAATAGAGACCTTCCAGCGCCGCTTGCTGACCTATCTCGGCCTGTTCGGCATCGGCATGATCGCCATCAACGCCATCGCCATCCTGCTCGGGCTGCAGCCTCTGCGCAGGGTCCGCAACGCGCTTGCCATGGTGCGCGAGGGCACCGCGCAGAGGCTCGACGGCCGCTTCCCGGCCGAGATCGAACCCTTAGCCAACGAAACCAACGCGTTGATTGAAAACAACAAACGCATTGTCGAACGCTCGCGGACGCAGGTCGGCAATCTTGCCCATTCACTGAAGACGCCGCTCGCCGTTCTGCTCAACGAGGGCCGGGCGCTTGGCGGAGCCAAGGGACAATTGATCGCCGAGCAGGCCGCCTCCATGCAAAAGCAGATCGACCACTATTTGCAGCGCGCCCGCGTCGCGGCGCAGCGCGACAGCGTCGTCTACCGCACGCCGGTGGCGCCGCTGGTGCAGCGCATGGTGCGCGTCTTGCAGAAGCTCAACCCGCGGACCAACCTGTCGCTGTCGCTGCCGGCCACGGAGATCGTCTTTGCCGGCGAACGCGAAGACCTCGAGGAACTGCTTGGCAACCTTCTCGAAAATGCGATGAAATGGTCAAAGAGCGTGGTGTCGGTTGCGGTTGCGCCGTTGACCGGCAGCGGTGACAACCTGTTTGAGATCAGCATCGAGGACGACGGCCCTGGCATTCCCGAGGACAAGGCGCGCGAAGCCATGAAGCGCGGACGGCGCCTGGACGAGACAAAACCGGGAACGGGTCTCGGCCTCGCCATCGTCGCCGACCTCGTCAACGAATATGGCGGCGGCCTGGTGCTGGAACGCTCCGGCATGGGCGGATTGAAGGCGGTGGTGCGATTGCGGAGCCTTCCGTGACGTTTCCCCAGGCCAATCGACACCGATGGGCGGCGCATGCTATGGCGGCATATCGATTGACCCCGTACTGGCCGGCAGCGGCCAAATTTCCGACAAATATCAACACTATGGCCACGCCCACTTCTCAGATGATGCTCCCCGCGCATCCATGGCAGGCTCCAGCTCAGGAATACCGGTTGTTGGCATGAAGATTCGCGTCGCGCTTGTTTCCGCCTTGCTGGCCATATCGGGCTGCACCACCTTGAGCGGCAAGGGTCCGACCGTGGCGCCGACACCGGCGTCGACGCCCCCGGCGGGTGGCAAGGTCGTCACCAAGTCGATCATTTCCGCCATGGGTGGCGGCCTCATTGGCGGGTCGATCGGCAATGGCCTGAGCGACACGGAGAAGCGCAGCGCGCTCGAGGCCGAATACAAGGCGCTCGAATACAACACCAGCGGCCAGAAGGTGACGTGGAAAGGCGATCAGGCCTCGCGCCATGGCGAGGTCGTTCCAGCCCAACCTTACCGCGTCGGTTCGCAGGACTGCCGCCAGTACACGCAGACGGTATTCACCGGCAGCGCCAGTGTCACGGCGCACGGAACGGCCTGCCGCAATGCCGACGGCAGTTGGACACCACTGACCTAGCTGGCCGGGTCCGGTTGCGATCCGGCCAGTTGATGTCGATCAAGGACATTCGGCGCGCCTGCCGTCAAAGCGTCGCAGGATGCCTGTGTTGGCAGGGCAAGGCTCTGCCTTTATTGGAAGAACCATGCTGTTCTGGGTCATAGCCGCAATTCTCACGCTGGGCGCCAGCCTGGCGGTGCTTTTGCCGCTGGCTGGGGCCTCCAAGGACGCGTCATCGAGCGGCGATCACGATCTGGAAGTCTATCGCGATCAATTGGACGAACTCGACCGCGACGCCGCACGCGGCCTGATCGGGCCCGCTGAAGCGGCCGAGGCGCGCGCCGAGATCGCCCGCCGCATCCTTCGCCTGGGCAACGCGGATATGGCGGACAAGACATCTGGCAGATCAGCATCGGTCACGGCACGGCTCGTCGCGACCGCCGCCGTGCTGGTGGTACCGTTGGTCAGCTGGGGGCTCTATAGCCAGATCGGCTCGCCTGACCTGCCGTCGCAGCCGCTCAGCGAGCGGCTGGCCAAGAACCCGGCCGACAGCTCGGTCGATGAGCTGGTGGCGCGCGCAGAAGCCCATCTTGCTGCCAATCCTTCCGATGGGCGGGGCTGGGATGTGCTGGCGCCGGTCTATCTGCGCATGCAGCGCTTTGCCGACGCCGCGGCGGCCTACCGCAACGCCATACGCCTGGACGGCGACAATGCCGCCCGCCAGGCCGGCCTCGGCGAGGCCATAGCCGGTGCAGCGGGCGGTATCGTTTCGGCCGATGCCCAGGATGCCTTCGAGGCGGCCTTGAAGCTCGATCCGGCCAACGCGAAAGCCAGTTTCTATCTGGCCATGGCGTTGGCACAGGAGGGCCGCGGCAAGGAAGCGGCCGCCGCGTGGCAAGCGATGCTTGGCAGGCTGCCGCCGAATTCACCGTGGCGGGGCGCCGTCGAACAGGCATTGGCCAAATCCGGCGGCCCCGAATTCGCTTCCGGCGTGGCCGCGAAAAGCCCCGATGCCGCCGATGTCGACGCGGCATCCTCCATGTCGCCGCAGGACAGGGAAGCCATGATCAACACCATGGTCGCCGGGCTCGACGACAAACTTCGTCAAAATCCGCGCGACCCGGAAGGATGGATGCGGCTGGTTCGTTCCTATGTCGTGCTGGGCAAGACCGATCAGGCACGCGATGCGCTGGGCCGCGCCATTGCGGTCTTTGGAGCCGACAGTGACGAAGCCAGGAAATTCACCGCCTTTGCCGCCTCGCTCGGCCTGACGGCGACGGAGTAGAACTTGACATGACGCGCAAGCAGAAACGATTGTCGGTGATTGTGGGCGGCTTGGCTTTCCTCGCCGCCGCCACCGGCCTGACCTTCTACGCGCTTGGCCAGAAAGCGTCCTATTTCTACATGCCGGCCGATCTGACCACTGCCAGCGTGCAGCCCGGCCAGCGCATCAGGCTCGGCGGTTTGGTCGAAAAAGGCACCATCCAGCGCGGCCAGGGCGCGACCGTCGCCTTTTCCGTCACCGACACCCACAAATCGGTCAAGGTGACCTATACCGGCATCCTGCCCGATCTTTTTCGCGAAGGGCAGGGCGTCATCACCGAGGGCACCTTCGGCGCCGACGGCGTCTTTGTCGCCGACAGCGTGCTGGCCAAGCACGATGAGCGTTACATGCCCAAGGAAGTTGCCGACGGGCTGAAGGCCAAGGGTGTCTGGCAGGAGAGCAAGAGTGAGTAACCCCGGCGGGAGAGCAAGCGTGAGTCGCGGGAATGGTTGAGACCGGACATTTCGCCCTGGTTCTGGCGTTCGCGCTTTCACTGGTGCAGACCATCGTGCCGCTGTTTGGCGCGCGGCTGAACAACCAGCGCCTGATGGCAGTCGGCGGTCCGGTCGCGGTGACTGGTTTTGCGTTGACCGCGCTGTCCTTCGCAGCCCTTGCCAGCGCCTATGCAAGCTCCGATTTTTCGCTGGCGAACGTTTGGGAGAACTCGCATTCGCTTCAGCCGCTGATCTACAAGATCACCGGGACCTGGGGCAATCACGAAGGCTCGATGCTGCTCTGGGTGCTGATCCTGACCTTCTTCGGCGCGCTTGTCGCCGCTTTCGGCTCCAACCTGCCGGCGACGCTGCGCGCCAACGTGCTTGCGGTGCAGGGCGCCATTGGCGCTGCCTTCTTCCTGTTCATCCTGGTGACGTCCAATCCTTTCATCCGCCTCAACCCGGCGCCCATCGAAGGCCGCGATCTCAACCCGATCCTGCAGGATCTTGGCCTCGCCATTCATCCGCCGCTGCTCTATCTCGGCTATGTCGGCTTCTCGATCTGCTTTTCCTTCTCGGTCGCGGCCCTCATCGAGGGGCGCATCGATGCCTCCTGGGCGCGCTGGGTGCGGCCATGGACACTGGTCGCCTGGATGTTCCTGACCGGCGGCATCGCCATGGGATCGTACTGGGCCTATTACGAGCTCGGCTGGGGCGGCTTCTGGTTCTGGGACCCGGTCGAAAACGCTTCCTTCATGCCGTGGCTGGCGGGCACCGCGCTGTTGCATTCGGCCATCGTCATGGAAAAGCGCTCGGCTTTGAAGATCTGGACGCTGCTGCTCGCCATTTTGACCTTCTCGCTGTCGCTGCTCGGCACCTTCCTGGTGCGTTCGGGCGTCCTGACTTCCGTCCACGCCTTTGCCACCGATCCGACGCGCGGCGTCTTCATCCTGTGCATCCTGACGCTGTTCATCGGCGGCTCGCTGTCACTGTTTGCGCTGCGCGCATCGAAGTTGACGGCAGGCGGCTTGTTCCATCCGATTTCGCGCGAAGGCGCACTCGTCCTCAACAATCTGTTCCTGACCACGGCGACCGCCACCGTGCTGGTCGGCACGCTCTATCCGCTGGCGGTCGAGGCTTTTTCGGCCGACAAGATTTCGGTCGGAGCGCCGTTCTTCAACCTTACCTTCGCACCGCTGATGGTGCCGCTGCTGGTGATGGTTCCCTTTGGGCCGCTGCTGGCCTGGAAGCGCGGCGATGTGTTTGGCGTCGCGCAGCGTCTGATGGTGGCGTTCGCGGCCGCCCTTCTGGCAACGCTGGTCACCGCCTTGTTCATCGACGGCGCTTCGGTGCTTGCTGCGCTTGGCGTCGGCCTTGCCGTCTGGCTGATCCTCGGTGCGCTAACCGACATCGCCGTCAAAGCCGGGGTCGGCAATGTCGCCGCGCCGGTCCTGGTCAGACGCCTGGTTGGTCTGCCACGCTCGGTGTTCGGGACCGCTTTCGCGCATCTTGGCCTCGGCCTGACGGTGCTCGGCATTGTCGGCACGCTCTGCTTTGGCACGGAGAAGATCCTGTCCATGCATGCTGGTGAAACCGTCGAAATCTCCGGCCGCACGGTTCGTTTCGTCGGCCTCTATCCTGCCCAGGGACCGAACTACAGCGAGGATCGCGGCCGTTTCGAGCTGATCGGCGTCAGCGGCAGCGCTGTCGGCGAAATCAGCTCCGCCAAGCGTTTCTATCCCGTGCGGCAGATGACGACGACGGAGTCCGGCATCAAGACGATCGGCCTCTCCCAGCTCTACATTTCGCTCGGCGACGAGGGCAAGGACGGCTCGGTCGTGGTGCGCCTGTGGTGGAAGCCGCTGGTGACGCTGATCTGGGGCGGCGGCCTGGTGATGATGGTGGGTGCGGCCATGTCGCTGATGGACAGACGCCTGCGTGTCGGCGCGCCATCGCGCCGTCGCAAGCAGGCGGTGGTGCCGGCGGGCCTGTCATGAAGGCAAGGTTTTCACTGATGTCGATTGTCCTGCTGCTGGCATTGCTCTTCGCCGGCACGGCAATGGCGGTGAAGCCTGACGAGATGCTGGCGGACCCGGCACTCGAGGCGAGAGCCCGGGCGCTGTCGGAAGGCTTGCGATGCATGGTCTGCCAGAACCAGTCGATCGACGAATCCGACGCCGACCTTGCTCGCGACCTGCGGATCCTGGTGCGCCAGCGCCTCGTCGCCGGCGATACCGACCAGCAGGTGATGGACTATGTCGTTTCCCGCTACGGCGAGTTCGTGCTTCTGAAGCCACGTTTTGATCTCAGGAATGCCCTGCTTTGGGGCACGCCGGTGCTGCTGCTGCTGGTGGGAGGTGTGTTCATTGCTCTAAGCGCGCGATCGCGCCGGACGCTGGCGACGAAATCCCTGTCAGCCGACGAGCAGGCGGCATTGGACGCGATCCTGCACCGCGACTGACAGCCCAGTCGCCCGCTAACATTACCAAAGTTTCATGTGTCGGAAATGGCGCTGTAATGTCCGCCGTTCTAATTCTCGTTTCCTGAGGATGCCGATCAAGGCGCGTCCGCTTGAAAGAGGATAAGAGATCCATGAATATTGCCCCCAATTCATATTCCCGCACCCGCAAGCGTCTTCTGGCTGCCGTCGCGTCCGTCGCTGTCGCCGGTGCGATCGGCGTTGGCGCGCTGACCAGTGGAACCAGCCCCGTTCTGGCTGACGCCGTGCGTGTCGAGGCTCCGCAGGTTCCGAGCTTCGCCGATGTCGTGGAGCGGGTTTCGCCAGCCGTGGTCAGCGTCAAGGTCAAGGCCAAGCTGCAACCGACAGCCGATGACGGTTCCGGCGATCAGGGCGGTTTCGACAATCTTCCCAACAATCCGCAGCTGCGCCGCTTCTTCAAGGAATTCCGCGGCTTTGGTGACCAGGGTGGCCAGAACGACGAAGGTCACCGCCGCTTCGGTCACCGCGATCGCAACAACGACCAGCCGCGCCCCGTCGCGCAGGGCTCGGGCTTCTTCATTTCCGAAGACGGTTATCTCGTAACCAACAACCACGTCGTCGACGAGGGCACCGCTTTCACCGTGGTGACCAATGACGGCAAGGAACTCGACGCCAAGCTGGTCGGCACCGATCCGCGCACCGACCTCGCCGTGCTCAAGGTCGATGGCGGCGGCAAGTTCACCTATGTCGACTTCGCCGACGATTCCAAGGTTCGCGTCGGCGACTGGGTCGTGGCTGTCGGCAACCCGTTCGGCCTCGGTGGCACCGTCACCGCCGGAATCATCTCGGCGCGCGGCCGCGATATCGGCGCTGGCCCTTATGACGATTTCCTCCAGATCGACGCCTCGGTCAACCGCGGCAATTCGGGTGGCCCGACCTTCAATCTCAACGGCCAGGTGGTCGGCATCAACACCGCCATCTTCTCGCCCTCGGGCGGCAGCGTCGGCATCGCCTTCGACATTCCCGCCACAACCGCCAAGCAGGTCGTCGCAGACTTGATGAAGAACGGCGCGGTCCAGCGCGGCTGGCTCGGCGTCGAAATCCAGCCGGTCACTTCCGACATCGCCGAATCGCTCGGTCTGAAGTCCAACAATGGCGCGTTGGTTTCGAGCGCCCAGGACGATGGCCCCGGCAAGAAGGCCGGCATCACGGCAGGTGATGTCATCACCCAGGTCGATGGCAAGGATGTTGCCTCGCCGAAGGAACTCGCCCGTCTGATCGGCGCCTATTCGCCGGGCAAATCGGTTGACGTCACCGTGTGGCGTGACGGCAAGAGCCAGACGGTCAAGGTCGATCTCGGCAAGCTGCCCGCCAGCGACAAGCAGGCGTCGGGCGATCAGCAGCAGCAGCAACCCGCCGCTCCGGCAAAGCCGGACACGCTGGCTGATCTCGGCCTCACCGTCACCAAGTCCGAAAACGGTAAGGGTCTGGTGGTGACCGACGTCGACCCCGACAGCGCCGCCGCCGACCGCGGCATCCAGCCGGGCGACGTCATCACCGCGGTCAACTCGGCGGAGGTCAACGGCACCGAAGACGTCACCAAGGCCATGGCCGATGCGGTCAAATCCGGACGCAAGGCGGTGCTGATGCAGATCACCCGTGACGACAACAACCGCTTCGTCGCGGTGCCGGTGGCCAAGGGCTGAGACGACCTTTCCAATGCGGCGGTTTCAACACCCCCGAGTCGCCGCATGGGAAAGCAAGAAGGAGAGCCCGTTAGTCAGTCATCGCGCTCTTCTTCAGCGGCAGCGGGCTTCCCATCGCCCGCTGCCGCGCCCTGCATATGGCTGCCCATCACGCCCTCGTGCCCGAAGCCGGTCGGTTCGGTGGTTGCGGGATGACGACATGACCGGGAACTGGCATGTCCGGCGTAACGACGCCACGGAACAAAGATTTTATCGCGTACGCTCTCGATCATCCTGATCGCGATGCGTTTTGGCAAAGGCTAAAATGCAGATGCCGGCTACTCAACCTTCCAGCGAAATCGCGTATAACGGCCCTATGAAGATTCTCGTCATAGAAGACGATCGCGAGGCTGCGGATTATCTGCAGAAAGCCTTCACGGAAGCGGGTCATACCGCGCATGTCGCGGGTGACGGTGAGACCGGCTTCGCGCTTGCCGATGCGGGTGATTATGACGTGATGGTCATCGATCGGATGATGCCGCGCCGCGACGGCCTGTCGGTCATTGCCGCTCTCCGTTCCAGGGGCAACACGACGCCAGTGCTCATCCTGTCTGCGCTGGGCGAGGTCGATGACCGTGTCACCGGGCTGCGCGCCGGCGGCGACGACTATCTGACCAAGCCCTATGCCTTTTCCGAACTTCTGGCGCGTGTCGAGGTGCTGAACCGACGCGCCAGCGCCAAGGAGGCCGAGACCGTCTACCGGGTTGGCGACCTTGAACTCGACAGGCTGTCGCATTCTGTCCGCCGGGCGGCACGCGAGATCACGCTGCAGCCGCGCGAATTCCGCTTGCTCGAATATCTCATGCGCCATGCCGGCCAGGTTGTGACGCGCACCATGCTTCTCGAAAATGTCTGGGACTATCATTTCGATCCGCAGACCAATGTCATAGATGTCCACGTCTCGCGGCTGCGCGGCAAGATCGAAAAGGGCTTCGACAAGCCGATCCTGCATACGGTTCGCGGCGCCGGATACATGCTGAAGGGCGGCTAGGCGGCAGCATGGCGCTTTCCGTGCCCGCCATCATGAAGACGACGGCCGCACGGCTTTCGGCGCTTTATCTCCTGCTCTTCGCACTCTGCGCGGTGCTGCTCGTCCTCTACATGACTTCGCTCTCGGCGCGCATGTTAACCGCGCAGACGCAGGAGACCATCAACGACGAAGTGCTCGGCCTTGCGCGCGCCTATCAGCGCGGTGGCTTGCCGGTATTGGTCCGCGTGGTCGAGGCCCGCTCGCGCCAACCCGGCGCCAACCTCTATCTGATCGCCGATGCCAACGGCCAGATCCTGACCGGTAACGTGCAGAGTCTGGAGCCGGGCGTTCTCGAAAACGAAGGCTGGACCACCAGCCCTTTTTCGTATCAGCGCTTTGGCGAGGGAGAACTCGAACGTCTACGCAATTTGCCTGCCGACAAGGGGACCGCACAGCCCGACCAGAGCGACACGCAGGCGCAGGGCGAGAAGGGCCACAACGCCATTGCCCTGGTGCTGCGGCTGCCCAACCAGATGATCATGCTGGTCGGCCGCGATCTCGGCGAACCGGAGCGGTTCCGTGCCGTCATCCGCCGTTCGCTGGTGCTGGCGCTCGGCATGATGGGGGTGGGCGGCATCCTGATCTGGTTCTTTGTTGGCCGCGCGGCATTGAAGCGTATCGACGGGGTTTCCGAGGCAAGCCGGCGCATTATGGGCGGTGATCTCAGTGGCCGGTTGCCGGTGACCGACGCCGGTGACGAGTTCGACCGGCTATCGGAAAATCTCAATGTCATGCTGGCCAGGATCTCCACGCTCAACGAAGGCCTGAAACAGGTATCCGACAACATCGCGCATGACCTGAAGACGCCGCTGACCCGGCTGCGCAACAGGGCCGAAGCGACGCTTTCCGGCAAGCAGAAAACATCGGATTATCGGCAGGCGCTGGAAGGCACCATCGCCGAGTCCGACCAGCTGATAAAAACCTTCAACGCCATCCTGATGATCTCCCGGCTGGAGGCTGGGTATTCTTCCGAGCACACCAGCCGCGTCGATCTGGCGGAGGCCGTGCGTGATGTGGTCGAACTTTACGAGCCGGTGGCCGAGGAGGCTGGCGTTTCGCTGGACGCCGAGGTGAACGGTGCTTTTGTCGTCGACGGCAACCGCGAACTGATCGGTCAGGCGCTTTCCAACATCGTCGACAATGCGATCAAGTATTCGACCGATTCGACGTCCAAACCGGCGGTCCGTGTGGCGCTCGAACGCACGCATGGCGAGATCAGGCTTTCCGTCGCCGACAACGGCCAGGGCATTCCCGACGATGCCGATCGCGCCCGAGCGACGGAACGCTTCGTGCGGCTTGAGAAGAGCCGTTCGCAGCCTGGTTCGGGCCTTGGCCTCAGTCTCGCCAAGGCGGTCATGACATTCCATTACGGCCGGCTTGACCTGTTGTCTGGCAATCCGGGACTATCCGTGGTCATGAGTTTCCCCGCGCGGGAGGACCGCTGATGGCGGCCGTTGCAAAGCGGAGCAATACAGGCTGGCTGCTGAGCCTGGAAACCCCGCTTGCTCCGCTCGACGAGGGCCGGGCACGGCAGGAACTGTCCGAAATCGCCGACGCAGCGCGCGAAGAAGGGTTGACACGGGCGGCCAAATTCCTGGCCGGCAAGGGGACGGCGCAGGATTTCCTGGCCGCCGTCTTCGACCTTTCGCCGTTCCTGCGCGATACCGCGCGCCGCCGGCCGCAAATCCTGGACGGCCTCTTCGACCTGCCGATCGAGGCCCGCCTGAAGGCGATCACCGCCGCGATCGACCAGGCGCCGCTGGCCGAAACGGTCTCGGAATCCGGCCTGATGATGGAACTGCGCCAGCACAAGGCCGAGGCGCATTTCCTGATCGCGCTCGCCGATCTCTCGGGCGAGGCCGAAACCTCGCTGACTGTAAGGCGGTTGAGCGATCTCGCCGACGCCTGCGCCCGCGCGGCCGTCGATTTCCTGCTGCGTGACGCGCATGGCCAGGGCAAGCTCAAACTGCCCGACCTGGACCGCCCGTCGCATCAATCGGGCTGGATCCTGCTCGGCATGGGCAAGCTCGGCGCGCATGAGCTGAATTTCTCCTCCGATATCGACCTCGTCGTGTTCTTCGATCCGGAAGCGCCCGCCGTGGTCGATCCACTCGACGCCACCGATCTGTTTTCACGCCTGACGCGCCGGCTGGTGCGCATCCTGCAGGATCGCACCGAGCACGGCTATGTCTTCCGCACCGATCTGCGGCTGCGTCCCGATCCCGGCTCGACGCCGCTGGCAATTCCGGTTGAAGCCGCGCTTCGCTACTACGAGGCGCGCGGCCAGAACTGGGAGCGTGCCGCGATGATCAAGGCGCGCCCGGTGGCTGGCGATCTCGAGGCGGGCGATGCCTTTCTCAAGGAGCTCCAGCCCTATATCTGGCGCAAATACATGGACTACGCGGCTATTGCCGACGTCCATTCGATCAAGCGCCAGATTCATGCCCACAAGGGCCATGGCGAGATCGCCGTGAAAGGGCACAACGTCAAGCTTGGGCGCGGCGGCATCCGCGAGATCGAGTTCTTCGTCCAGACCCAGCAGCTCATCGCCGGCGGCCGCTTCCCGGAGCTGCGCGGCCGCGAAACCGTGCCGATGCTCGGCCAGCTCGCCGCCCGAGGCTGGATTACATCAGACGCGCGTGACGCGCTCGCCCGCCAGTACTGGTTCCTGCGCCGGGTCGAACACGCCATCCAGATGGTTGCCGACGAGCAGACGCACACGCTGCCGGAAGACAATGAAGGGCTGGAGCGCATCGCCCGCATGCTGGGCTTTGCCGACGCGGCCGCGTTTGCCGGGGTGTTCCGTGCCTCGCTACAGCAGGTCGAGCGCCACTATGCCGCGCTGTTCGAAACCGCGCCCGAGCTTTCGGCCGGCATCGGCAACCTGGTCTTCACCGGTGACGTCGACGACCCGGACACGCTGCGGACCCTGCACGGTCTCGGCTTTCAGCGGCCAAGCGATATCTGCCGTGTCATCCGCGGCTGGCATTTCGGCCGCTATCGCGTCACCCGGTCGGCGGAGGCGCGCGAGCGGCTGACGGAACTGACGCCGGCACTGCTCAAGGCTTTTGGCCAGACGCGCCGGGCCGATGAGGCGCTGGTCCGTTTCGACGAGTTCCTTGCTGGCCTGCCGGCCGGCATCCAGCTGTTCTCATTGCTGCAGTCGAACCCCGCACTGCTCAGGCTGATGGCGACGATCATGGGCGCGGCGCCCCGGCTGGCGGCGATCATCACCCGCCGGCCGCATGTCTTCGACGGCTTGCTCGACCCGGCATTGCTGACCGAGCTTCCCGACCGCGCCTATCTCTCGTCACGGCTTTCCGCCTTCCTCGAAGGTGAAAGGGCCTATGAGGAGGTGCTCGACAGGCTGCGCATATTTGCTTCCGAACAGAAATTCCTGATCGGTGTGCGGCTGCTCGCGGGCTCGATCGATCCGGCTCGCGCCGGCCGCGCTTTCTCCGATCTGGCGGACCTGACCATCGCGGCTGCGCTGCAAGCGGTGACCGCCGAATTCGCGGTGCGCCATGGCACGATCGCCGGCGGCGTGGTTTCGCTGCTCGGCATGGGCAAGCTCGGCAGCCGCGAATTGACCGCCGGATCGGATGTCGATCTCATTCTGCTCTACGACCACGATGCGGATGCCGAGGACTCCGACGGCGACAAGCCGCTGGCGCCGTCGCACTATTATTCCCGCATGACGCAGCGGCTGATATCGGCCGTGTCGGCGCCGACGGCGGAAGGAGTGCTCTACGAACTCGACCTGCGGCTGCGGCCTTCCGGCAACAAGGGACCGGTCGCCACCCACATCGATGCCTTCAAGAAATACCAGCGCCAGGAGGCCTGGACGTGGGAACACATGGCCCTGTCGCGGGCGCGGCCGATTGCTGGTGACGCCAGCCTGTGCGGCGAGGTCGAGGCGGAAGTTGCCGCGGTGCTGAGCCAATCGCGCGATGCGGCAAAGGTGAGGGCCGAGGCGTGGGACATGCGTGCCATGATCGAGCAGGAAAAGCCGCCCCGCGACCTGTGGGACATCAAGCTGATTCCCGGCGGTCTGATCGATCTCGAATTCATAGCACAGGTGGCTGTCATCACCGGACAGGTCGAGGCCGGGCCGCGCGTCACCGGCACGGCCGAGATCCTGTCTCGCCTGACGCCCCGTTTCGCCAATGCCGGGATCAGGCAGGACCTTGGCCATGCTTACGCCCTGTATCTGGCGCTGACCCAGATGACGCGGCTGTGCCTTACCGGACCCTTCGAACGTGACGACGTTCCGCCGGGGCTTTCGGATCTGCTTCTAGCGGTCACCGACCTGCCGGATTTCGGTGTGCTGGAGGCACACCTCAAGGAGACGTCGCAAAAGGTCAGGAAGGATTTCGACCTTTTGCTTCGTGCCGGGGGTTCGTGATCAACGAGCGTTCGGCCGCATCGGGGGTGACGATGCAACAGGAGAAAACCATGAGAAAGACAACCAAGCTCGCACTTGCCTTCATCGCCCTGGCCGGAGCCGTTGGCGGCGGTGCCTATGCCGAGAATGTCGACAGCGCGAACATGCGTGAGCGCACCATGATGCGGCTCGACAAGGCAATGAAGGACAATGGCGGGACCATCACGTTCGACCAGTTCTACAATGTCGTGGACGCGCGGCTCAAGAAGCTTGTCGCCGACAATGGCGGCAAGCTGACTGTCGCCCAACTCGCCGACGCACTGGAGAAGGCGCGCTTCGAACGCATGGCCAGGCGCATCATCGCCCGGTACGACAGCAAGGGCGACGGCACGTTGACATCAGACGACATCACGGGCCGCGAAAAGAAGCTTTTCGCGATACTCGACAAGAACAACGACGGAAAGATCGAGAACCGCGAGCTGCCGAAGAGCGGGCGCTTTGGCCGCCATCGTCAAGGAGGCGACGACGAAAACGGCATGCAGTGAGGCTGGCTGACGCAGGCTCCGGCGCCGTCAGCCGAGGCCTGCCGCTCAGGCCGCAGCCTTGATCGTCGATGTTGCCTTTTTCACCGGAATGCGCACCGACACGATCGTGCCGACGCCTTCGGTGGAACGGATCTTCAGTGCGCCTCCTTGCAACTCGGCCAGCGAGCGCGAAATGGCAAGGCCGAGGCCGGAGCCGGCATGGTTCTTGGAGAACTGGTTCTGCACCTGCTCGAAGGGACGCCCGAGCTTGCCGAGCGCTTCCTTCGGGATACCGCAGCCATTGTCCTCGATCGTCAGCACCAGCGCGCCCGACGTGTTGCGGGCTCTGACCGATATGTGGCCGCCCTGACCGGTGAATTTCACAGCGTTGGACAGAAGGTTGATGACGATCTGCTTGATCGCCCGGCGATCGGCGAACAGCGTCAGCGCGTCGGCGATACGCGTTTCCACGGTGATCGCCTTTTGCGCCGCCTGCAGCGAGACGACACGCACCGTCTCACTGATCAGCGGACCGAGGTCGATCTGCTCCTGGTCCAGCGAGAACTGGCCGGCCTCGATCTTGGACATGTCGAGAATGTCGTTGATGACGCCGAGCAGGTATTTGCCGCTGCTGTTGATGTCGGTGGCGTACTCCTCGTAGCGCTCCGAGCCCAGAGGGCCGAACAGCCCCTGTTCCATCAGTTCGGAGAAGCCGATGATGGCATTCAGCGGCGTGCGCAATTCATGCGACATGTTGGCCAGGAATTCCGATTTGGCCCGGTTCGCCGCTTCGGCGCGCTCGGTTTCCTTCATGTATTTGCGGTTGAGGTCGACCAGTTCGCGCGACCGTTCCTCTTCGGCCCGCCGTGCGAGGCTGAGATCATGGATCGTCGCCATCAGCCGGCGCTCGCTGTCGACCAGCTTTTCCTGGTGCAGCTTGATCTGGGTGATGTCGGATCCGACCGAGACGGTGCCGCCATCCCTGGTCCTGAGTTCGTTGACCTGCAGCCAGCGGCCGTCCGACAGCTGCCGTTCGAACGTGGCGCCGCCCTGGGGACCATTGCTGTTGGCGAGCCGGCGCTCCGAAGCAAAGGCCAGCATCCGCTCTTCCAGGGACGCGCGCGTCACACCTGGCATCACGTCGCGATCCGAGAGCCCGTTGTCCTGCTGGTATTTGGAATTGCACATGATCAGGTGCTGAGCCGAATCCCACAGCACGAAAGATTCATTGATGTTCTCGATCGCGGTCCTGAGGCGAAGATCGGCCGCTTCGGAGCGCAGCGCCAGATGCCGTTGCTCGGTGACGTCAACCGCGATGCCGATCAGCTGGATCTCCGGCGCTTCCGGATCCATGACCTGTGCCCGGGCGCGCATCCACACCCATTGGCCATCGGCATGCCGCATCCGGAACACCTGGTCGATGTGGTCGATCTCACGCGCTACGATCCTGTTGGCGAGCTCGAACAGGTCGCCGTCCTCGGGATGGATGATCTCGTCGACCTCGCCGAAGGACAGCATCGTCTCGCAGGGTTCGTAGCCGAGCATGTCGTACATCGAGCGCGACCAGTACATCTTGCCGCGCACCATGTCCCAGTCCCACAGGCCGCAACGGCCGCGAACCAGCGCCATGTCGATACGCTGATGTGCTTCGAGATAGATGCGGTCGGCTGCCTGCGCGCGCGCCGCCTGCCCGAAATAGGCATAGAGGATGATGATCAGCACGCCGCCCGTCAGCACGAACAGCGTGACATTCAACGAGACGGTCTTGCGCCACGTGTCGAAGACCGCTTCCTGCGGCACAAGCGCCGCGGCGGCTCCCTTCCTGTCCCTGGACAGGCTGACCGCCGCATACCAGTCCTGCCCGCCGATGTTGACCTCCATGACACCGGCGCGATCGCCGAACATGAACAGCGGTTGGCCGCCCTGGACGAGGCTGTCGAGCGAATGGCCTTGCCAGGGCACCGAACGCGGCGTCACCGCGGTGATCCTGAAGGCGCTGTCGGTGATGACAAGCACATGGCTGCGGCCCATCGCTCCTTGGCGGCTGGTGGTCTCCAGCAGGTCCTGGGTGGCGCCCGGCACCGTGTCCGACGTGGTGGCGAGCGAACTGGCGAGCTGCGCGGCGGCCAGCGTCAGGACCGCCTTGGCGTCGCGCTCGACATCGTCACGCTCGTTCATCAGCGAGAGCACACGCAGCGCCGCGATGACGATCAGGAAGATGATGATGAGGGCCGGTATCGACCGGCGCAGGAGCGGTTCGGCCGCCAGAAGCCGCTTGTAGGCCGGTTCGGCAATGAGCCGCGTATTCCCGGCAAGGCCGTCGCCGCGCGTCTCACGACGCGCAAAAGCTATCCCTCCGGGCGCGCCCCACGCGTCCGCCTTCGCCATAAATGGCACTCCCCGATTTCCAGTATGCCGCATTTCTATGTGCTGGTGATCCGGCAACACCGCACGTCCGAATCGCCATTAAAGAATCAAAGGTGATTCGCCTTGTCCAGTGGTCCGGCGAAAAAAGATTAAAAATCGACTAAAATAGCGGGCTTTTGGAAGTGCGGCGGCTCGGCCTTGCCCCGCCGGGAAGGAAAGGGCGCCTATGCCAGCGTGCGCTCGACGATGTCGCGCAGGTCCGCCGACAGGTCTTCGGCATTGGCGATCGAAACCAGCGCTTCCCTGGCCTTGGCTTGCCGGCCCGGTTCGAGCGAACGCCAGGACCTGAGCGCGGTCGCCAGCCTTGCCGCCACTTGCGGGTTGCGCTTTTCGACCTCGAGCACAGTCTGCGTGAAGAAACGGTAGCCTTCTCCGTCGGCGCGGTGAAAGCCGGTCTGGTTGGCGCTGGAGAATGTGCCGATCAGCGAGCGCACACGGTTCGGGTTGCCCATCGAGAAACCCGGATGAGCGGTCAGGGCGCGAACGGTGTCCACCGCCTGTGGCCCCGGCACGCTGGCCTGGATCTGGAACCATTTGTCCATGACCAGCGGGTCGGACGCATATGTCTTTTCGAAAGCCGCCAGCGCTTTTTTCGCCTCCGGCGATCCGTGGTGACGATGCGCGAGCACGGCCAATGCGGCCGCGCGGTCGGTCATGTTCGTCGCGGACTGGAAATGCCCGGCCGCCAATGCCGCTCCACCGGGCAGCAGCGAGAGATAATCCAGCAGAATGTTGCGCAAGGCGCGTCGTCCGGCGCTTGCCGCGTCGGGGCTGAAGGCGGTCTGGTCGGCAAGGCTGTCGTAGAGGCGGGAAAATGCCTCGCCATTGACCGTGCCGATCGCCAGCGCAAGCGCCTGGCGAGCCGAATGGATGGCGTCCGGATCGATGTTCTTGCCGATGTCACGCGCGATGTCGGCGTCGCCCGGCAGCGCCAGAGCCAGAGCTCGATAGGCTGGCTCGAGTGTCTCGTCGCTGGCGATGCTGCCGGCAAGCTCCGTCAGCCGCGGGGCGAAGTCCGGCTGTTTGCCGCCAAGGATCTGGCGGAAGGCAGCGATCAGCGCATCGGTGAGCAGCGTGTTGAAGGCCTGCCAGCGCGAGAAGGCGTCGCTGTCATGGCGGGCGAGGAAAAACTGGTCGGCCGCCTTCTGCTCGACCGACAGCGTCACCGGCGCCGAAAAGCCGCGGTTGAGTGACACCGCCGGTCGTTCGGCAACGCCGGAAAAGCGCACCATGTGACGGCGCTTGCGAATATGGATGACGCCGTCCTCGACGCTGGCGCCCTCGACGCCGCTGTATCGAACCGGCTCGCCGCCGGCGCCGATCAGGCCGAAGGCGAGCGGGATGTGCATCAGCCGCTTGCGGCTTTCCGACGGTGTCGGCGGCACCGACTGCTCGATCTCGAGCGTGAATTCCTGTGCGGCCGGATTGTGCGTCGAACTCACGGTCAGGTTGGGTGTGCCCGCCTGATGGTACCAGAGCGCGAACTGCGAAAGATCACGGCCGGACGCCTCTTCGAACACCTTGATGAAGTCCTCGATGGTCGCGGCTTCGCCGTCGTGGCGTTCGAAATAAAGGTCCATGCCGGCGCGAAAGGCCTCAGCCCCGAGAATGGTGCGGATCATACGCACCACTTCGGAGCCTTTTTCGTACACCGTAGCCGTGTAGAAATTGTTGATCTCGCGGTAGCGGCGCGG
The DNA here is from genome assembly GCF_006442545.2 of Mesorhizobium sp. B2-1-8. NCBI lineage: Bacteria > Pseudomonadati > Pseudomonadota > Alphaproteobacteria > Hyphomicrobiales > Phyllobacteriaceae > Mesorhizobium > Mesorhizobium sp. B2-1-8. The sequence continues at coordinate 4,943,027 of NZ_CP083952.1, read as the reverse complement.
TCGCACCGGATGCGCCAGCGGCCCTTGGTCCTCGGGAAACTGATGGGCACGCAGCGTGCGCACTTCGGCGATGCGCTTGACCGCGCGCGAGCGCTGGTCGGCGGAGAATTCATGATCGCGGAAAACCGTCAGCCCTTCCTTCAGGCAAAGCTGGAACCAGTCGCGGCAAGTGATTCTGTTGCCTGTCCAATTGTGGAAGTACTCATGCGCGATGATCGCCTCGATATTGGCGAAATCGGCGTCCGTCGCCGTCTCCTGGTCGGCCAGCACGTATTTGTCGTTGAAGATGTTGAGGCCCTTGTTCTCCATCGCGCCCATGTTGAAATCCGACACGGCGACGATGTTGAAGACTTCGAGGTCGTACTCGCGGCCAAAGGCCTCCTCGTCCCATTGCATCGACCGCTTCAGCGCGTCCATCGCGTAACCGGCGAGCGCCTCCTTGCCGGGCTCGACATAGATGCCGAGCTCGACCTTGCGGCCGGACATGGTCACGAAACTGTCGGCGATCCGGCCGAGATTGCCGGCCACCAGTGCGAACAGGTAGGACGGCTTGGGGAAGGGGTCGTGCCAGCTGGCGTAGTGCCAGCCATCGGCGAGATCGCCGTTCTCGACCGGATTGCCGTTGGACAGGAGCAGCGGCGCCTCGTCGCGCCGCGCCTCGATCCGCACCGTGTAGACGGACAGGATATCGGGGCGATCAAGAAAATAGGTGATGCGGCGAAAGCCCTCCGCCTCGCACTGCGTGCAGTAGACGTTGTTCGAACGGTAAAGGCCCATCAGGGCTTCATTGCCGGCCGGCGCCAGTTCGGTTTCGATGAGCAGTTGGAAACGACGTGCGGCCGGCGGCTTGAGCAGGGTCAGTTGGTCGGGGCTCGCCAGCAGATCGGCCGGTCTCACCGTCTTGCGGTCGATCTCGACGCGCTTGAGCGTCAATCCATCGCCGTCGAGCACCAGCGGAGCCGACGTGGATATGCCCTCGCGGCGCTCGACGGTCAGTATCGCGGTGACGACCGTGGTCCGCGGCGAAAGACGGAAGTCAAGATTGGTTTCCGGAATGAGGTAGTCGCTGGGGCGATAGTCCTCGAGTTTGAAGACCTGGCCTGTGTCGGTGCGCATTCCCTGGCTCTTCCTGTCTTTTCCGGGGACCGGACATGTTTTGACTGGTCCAAAAAATTCAAAGTCCGCGCTCTTTACACGAAACACACCCTCGACAAAACTGCGGCAGAGCCTAATTCAGGCCATCCTTTCACCGTCGCGAGGCAGTCATGACCGCCGTCACACCGAAATTCGGGATGGGCGCTTTCGTTCGGCGCGCCGACAATTTCCCGTTCTGCCATTTCGAGACCCGCAACGCGCCCTCGACGGCGGGTAGAAACGCATTGCCAAAGTGACATCAGGGGCGGAGGCGCAACCAGAAACCACCGGCGGCCACGGCACGCTGAGAGGCATCGTGCTGAAGATCGTCTCCGTGGCGGTTTTTGTCGGCATGCAAACCTGTATCAAGGCGGCAGGCGATGTGCCTGCCGGGCAGATCGTCTTCTTCCGTTCCTTCTTCGCCATCTTCCCGATCATTGCCTTCCTGGCATTTAAAGGACATCTGGCCACCGCATTCGCCACGAAACGTCCTTTCAACCACGTCGCGCGTGGCGTCGTCGGCGTCGGCGCCATGGGGCTTGGCTTTTTCGCGCTGACCAGGCTGCCGCTGCCCGAGGCGATCACCCTGAACTATGCACAGCCGCTGCTGGTCGTGGTGTTCTCCTCGGTGTTCCTTGGCGAGACGATCCGCGTCTATCGCTGGAGCGCTGTCGCGTTCGGCCTCATTGGCGTGCTCATCATTTCCTGGCCGGAACTGACGCTGCTCAGTTCGGATCGAGGGCTGGACGACCAGGAGGTCCTGGGCGTCATGGCCGCGCTGGCGGCCGCGGCAATCTCGGCTGTCGCCATGCTGCTGGTGCGCAATCTCGTGCAGACGGAGAAGACGGCCACCATCGTGCTGTGGTTCTCCTCGACCGCGAGCGTGCTCTCGCTGCTGACGCTGCCCTTCGGCTGGCAATCGCTGACGCCGGCGCAAGCAGCACTGCTCATCATGGCCGGCTTTTGTGGCGGCCTCGGCCAGATCCTGATGACCGCGGCCTATCGCCATGCCGAAGCCTCGGTCGTGGCGCCTTTCGAATATACCTCGATGATCCTCGGTGTCGTCGTCGGCTATTTCGTTTTCGGCGACGTGACCTCGTCCGGCACGCTGGTCGGTGGTGCGATCGTGGTGGCAGCCGGCATTTTCATCATCTGGCGCGAACGGCAGCTGGGTCTGGAACGCACGAGGACCCGCAAGGCGGCCCTGCCACAGGGGTGATCACGACCGTTCCGTCCGTTCTTTCGCCAACCGCACCAACACCGCCCGTGTCTGTTCGTCGGCCGGGAAGAACGACTCGATCGCCAGTTCCGACAGCGTGACATCCAGCGGCGTGCCAAACACGGTAATGGTGCTGATGAAGGAAAGCACCGTGTCGCCATGGGCAAGCCGGAGCGGGTGCACGATGGCATTCGGCTCGACCGGCGCCGGCCGGCCGCTCTTCAGGCCGGAGGGGTAGCCGCGAAGCTCTTGCTCCAATGCGACCAGCACCGGGTCGCCGGCGGCATCGTTCTGATGCTTCAGCCGTTCGAGCAGGTGAGTGCGCCATTCCTGGAGGTTGACGATACGCGGCGCGACACCACCCGGGTGCAGGCTGAGCCGCAGCACATTGACGGGTGGCTGGAGCAATGAGGGCTCGGAAATATCGGCCAGGAATGGCCCGATTGCCGCGTTGGCCTTAACCAGGTTCCAGTGCCGGTCCACCGCCAATGCCGGAAACGGCTCATGTCCCTTGAGCACCATCTCGACCGCCTCCATCGCCGGTGCCAGCGTCGTGTCGGTGAGCGGCCGTTCGCTGAAGCTGGGCGCAAAGCCCGCGGCCAGCAGCAATTGATTGCGTTGCCGCAGCGGGATCGCAAGCTGCTCGGCCAGATGCAGCACCATGTCGCGCGAAGGTGCGGCGCGACCGCTTTCGACGAAGGAGAGATGCCGCTGCGAAATTTCCGCTTCCATGGCGAGATCGAGCTGGCTCATGCGGCGGCGCGTACGCCATTCGCGGATGAGACTGCCGGCGGAGGTTTGAGGCGTTGTCATGGGAGAATGGTTAGGCTGCGGGCCAAAGCATTTCAATTACCTGCGAAGTCATCGCTAGGAGAGCGCCCGCAGCTTCGCCTTCACCTCGAGAAAATCCCGCCATGCGAGCTTCTTGTGCGCGGGCGTCCGCAAGAGATAGGCCGGGTGCAATGTCGGCATGGCCGGAATGGCGATGCCGGACGCCGTGGTGTGGACGCGCCAGTTGCCGCGCAGGCGCAGGATACCTTCCGAGGTGTTGAGCAAGGTCTTGGCCGACGGACCGCCGAGATTGATCAGCACCTTGGGATTGACCAGCTCGATCTGACGCTCGATGAACGGCCGGCAAATCTCGGTCTCGTGCGGCGTCGGCGTGCGGTTGCCGGGTGGCCGCCAGGGAATGACATTGGCTATGTAGACCGAGCCTCGGTCGAGGCCGATCGCAGCCAGCATGCGGTCGAGCAGGCGGCCCGAGCGGCCGACGAAGGGCAGGCCTTCAATGTCCTCGTCACGGCCGGGGGCTTCACCGACCAGCATGACAGTGGCTTGCGGGTTGCCGTCGGCGAATACGAGGTTCTTGGCGGTGGCCTTGAGATTGCAGCCCTCGAAAGCGGCCATGTGCTGGCGCAGCTCGTCGAGGGACACTGCCGCGGTCGCCAACTGGCGCGCCAGCGCCGCCTGCGCCTCGTCGGGCACGGCCGAGGTCGACGGGCGCGGGGCCGGAGCATCCGGTACCGCGCGCCTATCGAGGCGCGGCGGAGCCACGGGCGACTCCGGTGCGCCGCTTTCGCGTGGCGTCGCCGTCGGCATGCGTTCCGCCGGTTTCGGCGCGGCCTCCGCGAACCGGTCGACCGGCGCATCCTCCAAAGCCTCGTCCACGCCGGCGCTGGCATAGAAGGCGAGCAGATCGGTGAAATCGACCGGATTGTTGGGAGAGGCGGCAGTCATGGCCGCACCATTGTCCGGGCGGCGTCGATTTGCAACCTCGGAAGGCGTGGCGACAGCCAATCCCAAGGCGAGGCCGCGGCTTAGCCGGTGGGTATGCGTGGATCCTGCACGAGATAGAAGGTCCATCGCGGCGTGTAGTCGGTCATCAGGAACTCGAAGCTGGCGGTCCTCATAGGATCGACCTTGCCGTTCTTGAACAGCAGCCGGTCATAGGGTTCGAACTCGCGATCGAAATCGGCGAAATTGCTCGACCAGATATTGTCGGGCGTCTTGTTGCGCTGGTCGAACGAAAGCCCGTCTCCGAACACGCTCGGCTGGTCCAGTATTTCCTGCAGCTCGAACTGGAATTCGATCCAAGCCTGGCCGCTGTTGTTGAGCACGTCAAGGCGCATGTACATGATACCGTTGGCGAACTCACCCGCCTTGCCGAATGTCTGGATCGGCTTTGTGGTGCGGATGGTCAGCGTCACGGGTGTCGCCGAATTCAGCTCTTCGGTGATCACCAGCGGATCGTCCTTGGTTCCGATGCCGGAGGCTCCGGTGATGCGGAAACCGCCAAGCTCGTCGGAGAACGAGTACGCGCCTGTCGCCCAGACCTTCACTTCATCCGCGACGGCATGACCCGGCGCCAAAGCCAGAAGGGCCAAAGTAATCGCCCGGCAGGCCCGGCCGGGCGTTGATGGAAAGCGCGTCGAAGAGAAGCCGCCTGGCCCGGGAATGCGCATGGCGGGAAGTATGGCCGATAAGCAAGCCGTCGAACAATAGAAAACGCAAGCTTGGGCGTGCCACGCCGCACGGAAACGGCTTGGGTGCCGCGGAATGCGCGACTTTTTGGCCAAATCCGCATTGTCACGTATGCGCCGGTTTCCTGTCGCCAATTGATGCGCTATGCAGCGCGGGAGCCAGCAAGATACGCCAACTGCGGCAAGCCAGTGCGGAGGGGTTGATGAGCGATATCGAACGCGAGAGCATGGAATTCGACGTGGTCATCGTCGGTGCCGGTCCGGCCGGCCTTGCCGCGGCCATCCGCCTCAAGCAGGTCAATCCCGAGCTTTCCGTCGTCGTGCTGGAAAAGGGCGGCGAGGTCGGCGCCCATATCCTGTCGGGTGCCGTCGTCGATCCGATCGGCATCGACCGGCTGCTGCCCGGCTGGCGCGAGGAGGATGGTCATCCCTTCAAGACGCCGGTCACGGCGGACCATTTCCTGGTGCTCGGCCCCGCCGGCTCGTTCCGCCTGCCCAACATCCTGATGCCGCCACTGATGAACAACCACGGCAACTACATCGTCTCGCTGGGTAACGTCTGCCGCTGGCTGGCCGGCAAGGCCGAGGCGCTTGGCGTCGAGATCTATCCAGGCTTCGCCGCGACCGGCCTGCTCTACAACGAGGCGGGCGCCGTCACCGGCGTCGTCACCGGCGACATGGGCGTCGAGAAGGACGGCACGCACGGTCCGGGCTTCGCACCGGGCATGGCGCTGATGGGCAAGTATGTGCTCATCGGCGAGGGCGCGCGCGGTTCGCTCGCCAAGCAGCTGATCGCCAAATACAAACTCTCCGATGGCCGCGAGCCGGGCAAATACGGCATCGGCCTCAAGGAACTCTGGCAGGTCAAGCCGGAGAACCATCGGCCGGGTCTGGTGCAGCATTCCTTCGGCTGGCCGCTCGACATGAAGACCGGCGGCGGATCTTTCCTCTACCACCTCGAGGACAATCAGGTGGCGGTCGGTTTCGTCGTCCACCTCAACTACAAGAACCCGTATCTATCGCCTTTCGAGGAGTTCCAGCGTTTCAAGACGCATCCAGCGATCAAGGGTACCTTCGAAGGCGCCAAGCGGTTGGGCTATGGCGCGCGCGCCATAACCGAGGGTGGCTGGCAGTCGGTGCCGAAATTGTCGTTCCCGGGCGGCGCGCTGATGGGATGCGCGGCGGGTTTCGTCAACGTGCCGCGCATCAAGGGCTCCCACAATGCGGTGCTGTCGGGGATGCTGGCGGCCGATCATGTTGCCGAGGCGATTGGCGCCGGCCGTGCCAATGACGAGCTTTCCGCCTACGAGGAAGCCTGGCGGGCGACCGACATCGGCAAGGACCTGAAGAAGGTGCGCAACGTCAAGCCGCTCTGGTCGCGCTTCGGCACCATCATCGGCGTCGGCCTCGGCGGCCTCGATATGTGGCTGAACCCGCTGTTCGGCGTCTCGCCCTTCGGCACGCTGAAGCATGGCAAGGCCGATTATGCCACGCTCGAGCCTGCCGCCCAGCACAAGAAGATCGCCTATCCGAAGCCGGATGGCGTGCTCACCTTCGACCGGCTCTCCTCGGTGTTCCTGTCCAACACCAATCACGAGGAAAACGAGCCGGTGCACCTGATCGTCGGCGACATGGCTCTGCAGCAACGCTCCGAGCACGATGTCTTCGCCGGACCTTCCACGCGCTATTGCCCGGCGGGCGTCTATGAGTGGGTGGACAAGGATGGCAACGCCGCCGCCGATCCGCAAGCCAAGGACGTGCGCTTCGTCATCAACGCGCAGAATTGCGTCCACTGCAAGACCTGCGATATCAAGGACCCGAACCAGAACATCGACTGGGTGCCGCCGCAAGGCGGTGAAGGACCGGTCTACCAAGGTATGTGAGCCGAGCGCCGGCAGGCCGTCTCGACCCGGCGGAAGAAATACCGGCCATGCGAGCGGCAGCGGATCTGTTTCTCGCCGTTGCGAAACGGGCGGCTTCGCTCAAGCCCGTTGAAGCGCAGCGCCGAGTGTGGTCTGCTTGGCCACTGACAAAGGGGAGGCGGACATGCGCCTGACCAGCCTGACGATGCTCACCGCGGCCTGTGTGCTGTCCTGTGTGTCAGCCGCATCGGCGGGCACAAGGCTCGTCGTTCACGTGCGTAGCTATGATGTTGCCGGAAAGACCGGGGCCGACCTTATCGAGGCCATGGATCGGCAGGGACCCAAGCACGGCTATATGACGCGCGCTATCGCCGAAACCGGCTACACCGTACATTGGGATCTCGACATCAGCCGCCAGGATGGGGCCTGTCATTTGCGACAGGCCAACGGCACACTCGACCTGACCTACACCTTCCCGCGGCTCTCGCCGACAAGCCAAGGTCTGCGCAAGCGCTGGGACCGTTTCATGGCCGGCGTCCGCAAGCACGAGCACACCCATGGCCGGATTGCGAAAGGCATGATGCGGGCCACCGAGACTGCGCTTGCCGGCCTGGAGCGTCCGGACAACTGGTTCTGCACGGGCACACACCTCGAGGCGAGGCGGCGCATCAACACCATCTATGCCGAATACGAAGCCAAGCAGAACGCTTTCGACGCGCGCGAGCATCGTGGCGGCGGCCATGTCGAGCACCTTGTCGACGCGCTGACCAAGCCTTGACTGGTGCGCACTGCGAGCGTTGGCTCCGTTTCGGATCAGCCGCGCGGCCTGTTTGGAACGTCGCGTGCCGCGAGCGCGCTCTCATGCTCGTCATGGGGTTGCTTGTCGCTCGTGCGGACGGAGAACTCGACCAGCACCGGCAGATGATCCGAGCCGGTATCCTCCAGCCGCGTCGAAGACAGGATGGTCAGCCCGCCCTTGCTGAACACCTGGTCGATCGGCAGGCCTGCATAGCGGCGCAGGAAGTCGGGCAGTGTCCGGTGGATCCAGGTCGGACCGGCTGAAGGCATGAGTTTCAGCCCGCCGAGAGCCGCGACCCGCCGCACCGCCGCACTCCATGGCACGGCGTTGCAATCCCCGGCCATGATCGCGGTCTCGCCGAGCGCCGCCAGTGGCTGCGCCAGTTCGCCGATTTGCCAGTATTGCTCCTTCGGCCAGGGCCAGCTCAAATGGATCGCGGCGACATCGACATCGCTCCCGCCAAAGTCGATGGTGGCGGTCGCCATCGCGCCGCGCGGCTCGCAACGCGGCGCGGTATTGGCGGCAAACGGCCGGCGCGACAGCAGCGCCACGCCGAACATGCCGTTCGGGTAGGGGCAGAGGATCCGATAGGGGTAGGCGCTGGCGATGTAGCCAAGCTCGGTCGACCACATCGCCGACACTTCGTCGAGCGTGATCACGTCCGGATTGGTGCGGCCGATCAGCGACAGCACTTTCTTCGGCGTTGGGTTGTTGAAGCGCAGGTTCATCTGCAGCAGGCTGTAGACGATCTGGTCGGCGGGCTTGGCAACCGCCGGCTGCGGCCACGGCCTGGGCAACGCGCTTGCCGTCGTGGCCAGGCCGCCGATGGCGAAGAGCAGTGCCGCGGCCGCCTGCAGCCGGTAGGAACTCGCAAGCAGGGGCAGCGCCAAAAGCGCCATCAGCACGCTGAGGTGAATGCGGAAATGCGAGAAGGAATCGAAAGCGGGGTGCAGCGCGCCGAAGAACCCGGCCAACAAAGCCGCCGACAATGCCGTCATCGCCAGGAATGCCAGCCCAGCCGTCATGTTCAAGCGCGCGCCTGTTGTCATTGAGGTCGTGTCTGCGAGGTCGTGTCCGCTGAATGCCACCTGTCGATCCGTTCGATTTGCTTATCGGCCAAATTGCGGCCTGAGCAAGACGACGAATTGCCTCGCCGAGGCTTCGCGCGACGCCTACTGGAATGCTGTCTCCGAAAAGCTCCGGAGCTTGCGTGAATGCAGCCGCTCCATCGGCATCTCGGCCAGCTTCTCCATCGCCCTGATGCCGATGGTCAGGTGCTGCGCCACCTGGCGTTTGTAGAACTCGGTCGCCATCCCAGGCAATTTCAGTTCGCCATGCAGCGGCTTGTCGGAAACGCACAGCAGCGTGCCGTAGGGGACGCGAAAGCGGAAGCCATTGGCCGCGATCGTCGCCGATTCCATATCGAGCGCGATCGCGCGCGACTGCGACAGGCGCTGCACCGGTCCGCGCTGGTCGCGCAGTTCCCAGTTGCGGTTGTCGATAGTGGCGACGGTGCCGGTGCGCATGATGCGCTTCAAATCATAGCCCGACAGGCCGGTGACCTCGGCGACCGCTTCCTGCAGCGCAACCTGGATCTCGGCCAGCGGCGGAATCGGCACCCAGACCGGCAGATCGTCGTCCAGCACGTGGTCCTCGCGCACATAGGCATGCGCCAGCACATAGTCACCCAGCGCCTGGGTGTTGCGCAGGCCGGCGCAGTGACCAAGCATCACCCAGGCATGCGGCCGAAGCACCGCGATATGGTCGGTGATGGTCTTGGCGTTGGAAGGGCCCACGCCGATATTGACCATGGTGATGCCGCCATGGTTCGGCTTCTTCAGATGATAGGCCGGCATCTGCGGCAGGCGCTGCGGCGCTACGCCCTCGCTGGGCGCGCGCTGCCCGGCCCGGGTGATAACGTTGCCAGGTTCGACAAATTCCGCGTAGCCGTCACCACCTTTTTCCATCAGGTCGCGGGCGCGGGCGACGAACTCGTCGATGTAGAACTGATAGTTGGTGAACAACACGAAGTTCTGGAAATGCTGCGGGCTGGTTGCGGTGTAATGCGTCATGCGGTGCAGTGAATAATCGATGCGCTGCGCCGTGAACGGCGCCAGCGGCCGGGGCTCGCCGAAGGCGGCCTCGAACGTACCGTTGGCGATCTGGTCGTCGGTGCCGTCGAGGTCCGGCACGTCGAACAGGTCGCGGATCGGCCGCTCGATACGTTCGGCAGCGGCGCCGTCGACATAGGTGCCTTCCAGGAAAGCAAAATGCAGCGGGATCGGCGTGGTCGATTCAGAGACCGTCACCGACACCCCGTGATTGCGCATGATCAGCCGAAGTTGCTCGGTGAGATAGGCTTCGAACAGGATCGGCTGGGTGACCGTGGTAGCGAAATGACCTGGTGTCGGCATGTGGCCATAGGCCTGGCGCGAGTCGACCTGGGTGAACGAACTCGTGGTGACGCCGATCTGAGGATAGAAGGCCCGGTAACGTTTGCTGCTGTCGCCGCCCGCGGCAAGTGCCGCAAAGGAGTCGCGCAGGAACTTGGTGTTGCGGTCGTAGAGCACCTCGAGCGCGGCAACGGCCTTTTTGGCGTTGTCGAAGCTTTGCCGGCCAAAAGGCTCGGGCATGACAACCGATTCGATGGCTTGGGGGTAGATTCGCTTTTCCATGGCTCAATATAGAGACTTGGACGGGCGGTTGGGAGGGGGCTCGCCGCCGAAGGCGCTCAAAGCGCCATTTTTTCTTTATCCGCGCTGCAGGCTGACCAGCAGCACGAACCCGACGCCGGACTTTCTGAGCGCCGGCGCCTCGATCGTCGAGCCGGCATCGGCGCGCATCATCGGCACTGCCAGGACCGGAGCGGCCAGGAGCATCAGGATAAGCGCCGCCCGCGGCAGCAGCCGGAGGATCCTGGAGAGATTGGCGGCGATGCGGTTCATGATGTCTGTGCTTTTCTTTTCGAGGTTCTCTGTTTCAGTGGCGAAGGTTGGTCGGGCAGGCGAGGCGGCACATTCTGGTGGCTTCGTCCCACGAGCGGGGGGAACGGCCCGCTTCGGCGACGAGGATGGCGAAGAACATTCCAAACAGGCTCATCAGCAGGCAGACGATGGTGAAGCGGCGAGCAAGCATTGGGTCCGTGTCTCCTTCAACACGCCGGAGAATGCGCTGACGCCTCTGAACCGGCCCTGATGCCGGCGTTCATCTGCGGTTCAAATTGATTGACGGGATATTGGCTGGCTTGCCGGCTACCCGAATGCCGATCGAGCGCCACTGCCTGCGCCTCGATAAAACGAAAACGGGGCCCGCCAGGCCCCGTTTTGAGATCACAAGGGGATTGACGATCAGAGCTTGTGCCAGATCTGGCTCTTGCAGATCAGTCCGCCGAGCACGCAACCGCTCATCTTGAGCGAGGCACCCGATAATGTCGCCTTGCCGGAATAGGTCTTGTCGTTTGCCGGATCGGTGATGTTGCCGGTATATTTGTTATCGCCGGCTGCCGTGAGCGAGCCGATGGTCTTGCCGGCATATTTACCGGACTTGAGCGTGATGGAAAATGAACCGCCGCCTGAAATGGCCGCGGTGTCGCCCGCCTGCGTTTTCCAGTTGCCCTCGATCGGATCGGCCCATGCCGCGCCGCCCAGCATCAAAGTGGCCGCCAGGGCCAGGCTCACTTTTCGAAACATGTCTTCCTCCCTTTGGATAGCCGGCCGGATGCTCGGCCTCGCCGGTCTGCCGCTTACGCAAACGTAAGCTAATTCAGCTTCCGTCAAAACAAAAGCGGTGCCGCGACGGAAGACTTCGGCATTTTGAAAGCGCCTGAATTCGCCTGGTCGGCGCGGAAATGAAAACGATCGGCGCGTCGCGTTTGTTTCCCGTGGTTAGCGGAGTGTTGATTGCGGCCCCAAAAATTTTCGTCAAATTTGACGAAAACCAGCCGAATTGCTGGCTTCGTATCCTTAACGAATTTCCGCGTTTACCTCTTGTTTTAGCTTTGTTTTCCTCAAATTAAGCACGCCATTTAACGACGGGTTCAAGCCTGCGCGGCATTCTCGAAAGCATCGAAAGAGCGGCCCGGACAAGACAAACGGAGGCAGCTCTCGGGAGCCAGACAGGGGACTAAAATGGCACGTTTTGAAATGCTTGAAGCAGGCTTCGGCGCCATGGGGGCAACTGCCCAGGCCGACATTCTTTTCGAACTGGGCATGATGTATGCGACCGGTCGCGATTGCGAGACCGACGTCGTTGCCGCCCACAAATGGTTCAACATCGCCGCCATCAAGGGTTCGGCCCGCGCCGCGGAGTTGCGCTCGGAACTGTCGGCGGCGATGTCGAAGGTCGAGATCGCCAAGGCCCTGCGCGAAGCCCGCGAATGGATGACCATGCACTGAGATCCGTCAGGCGGGGACGCTCCGGCCAAGACCGCTGAAAGACGGTCGGGCCAACAGGGAGAAGGCTGCGCAGATAGCGAGGCCACAGGCCATCAATAAAGAGAATGCGGCAGGCCGACAGGTCCAAGCCGCGCGACGGACCATGATCCCGAAAAGTGGAATCGGGGTTTCGGCAAGATCATGGCCAACAGGAAGACGGGGAAGGTGGGTTGGGTTCACAGCGCGGGGGCGCCGGGGAAACAGCCTGACAGGCAAAAAAGCCACGACCAGCCGAAACAAGGCTGGCGTGGCTTTTTGCGTGGATGAGGCCGCGCAGGCCCAATCGAGCGGCGGCAATGCGCCTAGACAGGCCCTATGAAGGATGAAATTGTCCCGCTTCTCTGGAAGAAGCGCGGCCGGGCGGCCGCGCGTGAGTGGAGGAGTTCTATTGTCATGAAAAAAATGAGGATTTTGAGCGCGGCCATTTTCGGCCTGATGATGAGTGGGCCGGTCGCATTCGCCGACGACATCACCGTCTCGGTGGTCGGCCCGATGACCGGACAGCTCGCGACCATCGGCGATCAGTTCAAGCAAGGCGCACAGGCCGCGGCCGATGCCATCAACGCCGCGGGCGGCGTCAACGGCTCGATGATCAAGCTCGACATTGAGGACGACCAGTGCGATCCCAAGCAAGCCGTGTCGGTCGCCAACCGCATCGTTGCCAACGGCGTCAAGTTCATCGACGGCCATGCCTGCTCGGGTTCGAGCATTCCGGCCTCGGCGGTCTATGCCGAAGCCGGGGCGCTGATGATGAGCCCGGCGTCCTCGAACCCGGTGCTGACCGATGCGGCGGCCAAGAACGGCTGGTCGACGATCATGCGTCTTTATACGCGTGACGACGCGCAGGGCGCCTTCATCGGTCCGTGGATCGCCAAGAAGTATGCCGGCAAGAATGTCGTGATCCTGCACGACAAGAGCGCCTACGGTCAGGGCGTGGCGGACGCCGTCAGGGCGACCATGAACGCTGGCGGCCTCAAGGAAGTCTACTATGATGCCATCAACCCCGGCGAGAAGGACTATTCGGCACTTGTCACCAAGCTGAAGGATCTCAAGGCCGATGTCGTCTATTTCGGTGGCTACCATCCTGAGGCCGGCCTGATCCTGCGTCAGGCTGCGGAGCAGAACCTGAAGTTCCAGCTGATCATGCCGGATTCGATCGCCTCGCCGGAGTTCTGGCAGGTTGCCGGCCCGGCCGGCGAGGGAACCATGTTCGTGTTCCCGTCGGATCCGCAGGCTAAGCCGGAAGCCAAGGCGGCCGTCGAGAAGATCAAGGCCGGCGGCTTCGTCCCGGAAGGCTTCACGCTGTTCTCCTACGCCGTGGTCCAGGCTTTCGCCGAAGGCATCAAGCGTGCCGGCAGCGACGATCCGGCCAAGGTTGCCGAAGCGTTGAAGAACGGCACGCCGATCAGCACCGTTGTCGGCGACGTCACCTTCGACGAGAAGGGCGACCTCAAGAATGCCAGCTACGACATCAACCAGTGGCACAACGGCAAATACGCACCGATCGCGCAGTAACCGCTCTGGCGATCAGATAATCTAAGGAACTGGCCGGGTTCGTCCCGGCCATTTCTGTTTGCGGCTCGCGATGCGCTCCTTCTATCCTATCGGCCGGTTGCGGTGGTCGATGCGCCCTGTTCCTCGACGAACCGCACCAGCACCGTGCCGTCGTTGACCTGTGACCCTTCCCCGGCGATCTCGGCAATCACCCCGTCATGCGGGGCGGCGATGGTGTGCTCCATCTTCATCGCCTCGAGGATCAGCAGAATTTGCCCTTTGATCACAGCGTCGCCTTTCGCCACGCGCACAAGCTTGACGAGACCTGGCATCGGCGCGCGCAGGCTGCCGGAGGCGGCAGCCGCATCATCGCTCCTCGCCAGGGAATCCGGCACGGTGAAAGTATAGCCGACGGCGCCTTCGTACACCGTGATGTGGCCAGGCCAGCGGGCAAGGCGGGGAACGGCGCGAAGGTCATGCGAATTGATGCTGTCGTAAGGCGCATCGAGCGCCACCTGAAAGCGTCCGTCCGGCCGCATTGAAACCTTTGCCTGAATTGCCTCGTCGCCGAACTTCAGCCGCATGCGCCGCACCAGGGCCTGAAAATGCGCATAGCCGGCAAGCGACGACCACGGATCGTCCGACCATGGCAATGCTCCGGCACCCGAGGCCGCCAGGGCGGCGGCCGAGATGATTTCGCCGGTCGGCGGCGCTATAGCCGTCAGCGCTTCCTGGTGCCGGCCGATCAGGCCGGTATCGACGTCGCCTGCTGCAAAATCCGGATCGGCGGCAAGAGCGGCAAGAAAAGCGGTGTTGACGGTGGACCCGGCAATCTCCGTTTGCGCGAGCGCTGCGCGGAGCGCTTCCAGCGCCGCCTGTCTGTCCCCGGCATGGACGACCAGCTTCGCGATCATGGGGTCGTAATAGGGCGAGATGGCATCGCCGGCCCGCACGCCGGTCTCGATGCGCATCGCCGCACCTTCGGGGGCGACGCCCGGAAATTTCAAATGGTGCAGCGTGCCCGTCGCCGGCAGAAACCCCTTGGCCGCGTCCTCGGCATAGATGCGCGCTTCGAAAGCATGGCCGGAAAGCGCGATCTCGCTTTGTGTCTTCGGCAGTTTTTCGCCGCTGGCGACCCGCAATTGCCACTCGACCAGATCGGTGCCGGTGACCATCTCTGTGACCGGATGCTCGACCTGCAGGCGGGTATTCATTTCCATGAACCAGAAGCGGTCGGGCTTGAGGCCTTGCGAGGCGTCGACGATGAATTCGATGGTGCCGGCGCCGGAATAGTTGATTGCCTTGGCGGCCTTTACCGCCGCCTCCGTCATCGCCTTGCGCAAAGCCGGCGTCATGCCGGGGGCGGGGGCCTCCTCGATCACCTTCTGGTGGCGGCGTTGCGCCGAGCAGTCGCGCTCATAGAGATGCACGGCATTGCCGAAATTGTCGCCGAATACCTGCACCTCGATGTGCCGTGGCTTGTCGACATATTTCTCGACCAGGACGCGGTCGTCGCCGAAGGCGGCCTTGGCCTCGCGCCTGGCGCTGGACAGCGCCTCGGAAAAATCATCGGGATGCTCGACGCGCCGCATGCCCTTGCCGCCGCCGCCGGCACGCGCCTTGATCAGCACGGGATAGCCGATCTCGCGGGCCTTTGAGGCAAGCAGCACGATCTCCTGCGCCTCGCCATGATAGCCCGGAACCACCGGAACGCCGGCCTTCTCCATCAACCGCTTGGCAGCGTCCTTCAGCCCCATGGCGCGGATCGAGGCCGCCGACGGGCCGATGAAAATGAGGCCCGCCGCCACCACCTGGTCGACGAAATCGGGGTTCTCCGACAGGAATCCGTAACCGGGATGAATAGCTTGCGACCCCGTTCCCAGCGCCGCCGCGACAATCCTGTCGCCGCGCAGATAGCTCTCGCCGACAGGCGAGGGACCGATATGGACCGCCTCGTCGGCCATCTCGGCATGCAGGGATCTCGCATCGGCATCCGAATAGACGGCGACGGTGTGCACGCCAAGCTTGCGGGCGGTGCGGATGACGCGGCAAGCGATCTCGCCCCGATTGGCGATCAGGATTTTCGTGAACATGGAGCCTCCCGGATTTGCGTCGGGCGGCGCCATTCCGGCAGGCGCCTGCTTATTTGGACGCGGCGATCTCGCAGGCGCCGCCGTTTGTCACTTTGTAGTGAGCGCGCGTGCCCAGACAGGATTTCATGGCCAGTTCCTCCGCCATCTTTTGCGACGGCGCGTTCAGCCGCGCGCCGCAGAGGATGTAGAGAGAAACCACCCTGGAGTACGGCGTGGTGGCATAGGCGGAATGGCCGGTGGCCGCGACATAGGCCTTGTAGGCCTTTGTGCACGGCGACTTCGGATCGCCATTCAAAGACGGCGGGAAACGCTTGTCTCCCTCGCTTCCCGCCAGTGATCCGGCCACGCCGAAACCGGACGAAGTGATCATTAACAACCCGGCCAGTATCGCCGTAGCTGTCCGTCCGGAATTCGTGGATCTCATGTTGCTCCCCCCCCTCGGAAAAAAATCTCGTCTGGTTGCCTACTTCGACGCCGAGATAGCGCAGCCGCCGCTCGCGGTCTTGACCTTCCACCGCGTCAAGCCGGCCTGGCAGCTGCGCAGCGCCATATCTTCCGCCGCCTTCTGCGACGGCGCATTGAGCTTCGTCCCGCAGATGATGTAGAGGTCGACAACGCGCGAATAAAAAGTCGTGGCGTAGGCCGAATGGCCGCTCGCCGCGATATAAGCCTTGTAGGCAACGTTGCATTCGCTCTTCGGATCCGAGCCCATGGTTGGCGGAAAATGCACGTCTCCCTTGCTCCCCGCCAGTGATCCCGCCGTCGCGGCGCCGACTGTCATCACGACAAGCAGGCCGGCCAGCATCGATGCGGCTGCCCGTTTGATGATCATGGATTTCATTCTGCTCCCCCCAGGAAAAAAGTGTTTGCGGCCGATGGCCTATTTTGACGCGGCGAGGCCGCAGGCACCGGCTGTGGAGACCTTCCATTGTTTGCGGGCCGCCTGGCAGGACTGCATTGCCTTGGACTCGGCCGCCTGTTGTGACGGCGCGTTGAGAGAGATGCCGCAGATCGTGAACTCGGTCGCCCAGTTGAATGGCGTCATTGCATAGGCGGAATGGCCGCGTGCCGCGACGTATTCGCGGTAATGCTTGCCGCAGCCGCCGGTGGAACCTGGTGCCAAATAGACCGGGAAACGAATGTGGCCTTTGCTGCCTGCAAGCGATTCGGCCATGCTCATGCCGGTCGCCGAGAACATTAGTATTCCTGCAAGTATCGACGCAGCCGACTTGCGACAATATTTCGGAACCATTTTCACCCCACGCCAATTGCCCAACCCGGTGTGAGCAATAGCGAATATTCGGTGCCGCCGCTAGTTCGCCGGTGGAAATTTTCATTTGGCTATGGTGATGAATCGATTGGTCCATACAGTTCAGCTTCCCCAGAGTAGCAATGGCTCTTCGGTATAGTTCTGAAGTCGGGTCATCGAAGCAGCAGAAAGTAACGGTTTCCGGCGATGTGTTCCGTGCGAGGAAGCTGTCGACCGTGCGGACCGCGATCGCAGTCGCTTCAGCCTTCGGATACCGGTAGACACCAGTCGAGATTGCTGGAAAGGCAATTGTCCGGCAGTCATTGGCAAAAGCGATTTCGAGCGAGCGCCGGTAGCAGGAGGCGAGCAGTTCTGCCTCGCCCTTGCCGCCGCCCTGCCAAACCGGCCCGACCGTATGGATGATATGGCGGGCCGGCAGCCGGTAACCCTTGGTCAGCTTTGCATCGCCGGTCTTGCAGCCATTGAGCATGCGACATTCGAATTCGAGCTCCGGCCCGGCGGCGCGGTGAATGGCTCCGTCGACCCCGCCGCCACCGAGCAGCGAGGAGTTGGCTGCGTTGACGATGGCATCGACAGCCAGCTTGGTGATGTCGCCGGTGTGAACGCTGATCCGGTCGCCCGTGGCGCTCATCATCACATCCTGAACACACCGAAGCGTGTTCCCTCGATCTCGGCGTTGAGCGCGGCCGACAGGCTGAGCGCCAGCACCTCGCGTGTCCTGGCCGGATCGATGATGCCGTCGTCCCAGAGCCTTGCCGAGGAATAGAGCGGATGACCCTCATGCTCGTATTTCATCAGGATCGGCTTCTTGAATTTCGCCTCCTCCTCGGCGCTCCATTCCCCGCCCTTGCGCTCGATGCCCTCGCGCTTGACCATGGCAAGTACGGTTGCCGCCTGCTCGCCGCCCATCACCGAGATGCGGGCGTTGGGCCACATCCAAAGGAAGCGCGGTGAGTAGGCGCGGCCGCACATGCCGTAATTGCCGGCCCCGAACGAACCGCCGATGATCACGGTCACTTTCGGCACCCTGGCGGTCGCCACCGCCATCACCAACTTGGCGCCGTCCTTGGCGATGCCGCCCGCCTCGTATTTCCTGCCGACCATGAAGCCGGTGATGTTCTGCAGGAAAACCAGCGGAATCTTGCGCTGACAGCACAATTCGATGAAGTGCGCGCCCTTCAGCGCGCTCTCGGAAAACAGCACGCCATTGTTCGCGATGATGCCCACCGGCATGCCGTGGAGGTGGGCAAAGCCGGTGATCAGCGTCGTGCCGTAGTTCTGCTTGAACTCATCGAATTCGGAGCCGTCGACGACGCGCGCGATGACTTCGCGCGCGTCATAGGGCTGGCGCAGATCGGTCGGGACGATGCCATAAAGCTCATCCGCAGGATGAAGCGGCGGAATCGATTTCTGTAAGCTCAGGCTTACAGCCTTGTTCCGATTCAGATTCTTGATGATGCGCCGGCAAATGGCGAGCGCGTGTTCGTCGTCCAGCGCGTAGTGATCGGCGACGCCGGAAAGCCTGGTATGCACATCCGCGCCGCCCAACTCCTCGGCGCTGACATCCTCGCCGGTGGCCGCTTTCACCAGCGGCGGTCCGCCGAGGAAGATGGTCGCCTGGTTGCGCACCATGATCGTCTCGTCCGACATCGCCGGCACATAGGCGCCGCCAGCGGTGCAGGAACCCATGACGCAGGCGATCTGCGGAATGCCGGCAGCCGACATGTTGGCCTGGTTGTAGAAGATGCGCCCGAAATGCTCGCGGTCGGGAAAGACCTCGTCCTGGTTGGGCAGATTGGCGCCGCCGCTGTCGACCAGATAGACGCAAGGCAGGTTGTTCTGCAGCGCGATCTCCTGTGCGCGCAGATGCTTCTTCACTGTCAGCGGATAGTAGGTGCCGCCCTTCACCGTGGCGTCGTTGACGACGACCATCACCTCGGTGCCCTCGACGCGGCCGATGCCGGCGATCAGGCCGGCCGACGAAATCTCCTCGCCATACATGGACCACGCCGCGAACTGGCCGATCTCGAGGAAGGGCGAACCGATGTCCAGCAATTGCGCCAGGCGTTCGCGCGGCAACAGCTTGCCGCGACCGACATGGCGCTCACGTGCCTCATCCGAGCCGCCGCGCTCGACGGCCGCGGCTTTTTCAGCGATGTCGGCAACCAGAGCCCGCATGCGCTCGGCATTGGCGCGGAAGGTTTCGGAGGAGGGCGAGATCTGGGTTTGCAGCGTGGCCATGCTCACACCCCCTCCGCCATGATTTCCCGCCCAATCAGCCAGCGGCGGATTTCGCTGGTGCCGGCGCCGATCTCGTAGAGCTTGGCGTCGCGCAAAAGCCGGCCGGTCGGATAGTCGTTGATATAGCCGTTGCCGCCAAGCAACTGGATGGCGTCGAGCGCCATCTGTGTCGCTCTCTCGGCGGCAAACAGCACGCAGCCGGCGGCATCCTTGCGGGTGGTCTGGCCGCGGTCGCAGGCGGCGGCGACGGCGTAGACGTAGGCGCGCGCGGCGCTCATCGCCGTATACATGTCGGCAAGCTTGCCTTGTACCAGCTGGAATTCCCCGATCGGCTGGCCGAACTGCTTACGCTCGTGAACATAGGGGATCGCCACGTCGAGGCATGCCGCCATCAGGCCGATCGGGCCGCCGGCAAGCACGGTGCGCTCATAGTCGAGCCCGGACATCAGCACCTCGACGCCGCGTCCTTCTTCGTGCAGCAGATTGTCGAACGGCACCTCGACATCGCAGAAAACCAGTTCGCCGGTGTTGGATCCCCGCATGCCGAGCTTGTCGAGTTTCTGCGCCACCGAAAATCCCGGCATCGCCTTTTCGACGATGAAGGCGGTGATGCCGCGCGATTCCCGTTCCGGGTCGGTCCTGGCGTAGACGACCAGCGTTTCGGCGTCCGGGCCGTTGGTGATCCACATCTTGGTGCCGTTGAGCACATAGCGGTCATTGCGTTTTTCGGCGCGCAGCTTGAGCGAGACCACGTCGGAGCCGGCTCCCGGCTCCGACATGGCGAGTGCGCCGACGTGCTCGCCCGAACACAGCGGCGGCAGGTATTTTTCCTTCTGTGCCGGCGTAGCCCACCGGTTGATCTGGTTGACGCAGAGATTGGAGTGGGCGCCATAGGAGAGGCCGACCGATGCGGAGGCGCGCGAAATCTCCTCGACCGCGATCACGTGGGCGAGATAGCCCATGCCGCTGCCGCCGAAATCGGGATCGGCGGTTATGCCGAGCAGGCCGAGCGCGCCGAGTTCGCGCCACAGATGCGCCGGGAATTCGTTGTCGCGATCGATGTCGGCGGCGATCGGCGCGATCCTGTCCTGCGCGAAGCGCCTGACCATGTCGCGCAGCGCCTCGATATCCTCGTCATGCCCGAAGCCGAGCGTGTTCGTGTACATGCCGTTCCTCCCCGGTACCAATGCCGACGTTCGCGCCGACCAGGCGCATTGTCATCGAGAGATATGTCGCCGTGACCTCGGCGATCGACAATCGCTCGCCTGGCCGGAACCAGACGATGACGCCGGTCATCATCTGGATCAGCGCCATGGCCGTCAGGCCGGTGTCCTCGATGTGAAAGACTCCGGCCTCGGCGCCATCGCGCAGGATGGAACGCAGTTCCTTTTCGTAAGCCGTGCGCATGCGCAGGATCTGTGTCAGCCTGTCGGGCGACAGGCTGCGCAATTCCATGTTCGAGACATGCGTGGCGTGGCGGCGTTCGATATGAAAGGCGATGTGGTTGCGCACATAGGCGGCAAGCTGCCACGCCGGATCCGCGCCGGCTGGCCTAGTCTGCTCCCAGGCCTCGCGAAGCCCTTGCATATGCTCGCGCATCAGCGTGAACAGCAGGTCTTCCTTGGTCGGGAAATAGCGGTAGAGCGCGGCTGCCTGCACGCCGACCTCGGCGGCCAACTGGCGCATCGACATCGCTTCATAGCCGTGGCGCGCTATCAGGGTGACCGCCGCGTCGCGGACTGCCGCTTCGGTTCGCTCGCCGTCTGATCCTGTGGTTCGTGCCATCGTCGCCTCGTTGGACGGCAATAATAAAACGAACGTTCAATTAATTCAAGAGGAGGTGGGACCTGCCTATGCTATGATCCTGAAATCTTCAGGCGTGATCGAGGTCTCCATCTCCTCTAGATCGATCCGCGAGACAGCCGCGCCGGGCGGGCCTTGCCGAAGCCGTTCGATCATGGCCGCGATGGCTGCGTCGGCGCCGGTAAGCCATGCCGTAACCGAGCCGTCTCGTTCGTTACGCACCCAGCCCAGCAGCCCGAACCTCGTCGCTTCGCCTCGCGCCCAGATCCGATAGCCGACACCTTGGACCGTGCCGTATATGCGCGCCTGCACTGCCCTTTTCCGATCACTCATGGCTCGCTCCCTTGCATAGAGTCTGGCGCAGCACCGAACGAAGGCAATTGGCTTGAGGCGCTATCCAGCCCGAAAAGCTTGGGATTCCTGCGGAAGATGGATAATTTCATCCAATTTCGAACCGGCGGCTTACGCGGTCGGAGAATCCTTCGCAAATTCTCCGCGCCACTAATCGTGATCTCGGGCGCCTGACCGCGGGCCTGAACGACAGGCAAGCCGCGGAGTTGTCGGATGTGCTGACGCGTGTCAGGCATCTGCTCGGCGCAGCGACGACTCCCGAGCGCCGCGAACTACCCTAGTTTCCGCGCGCCGCTGCCAACGCGCCGGGCAATTCCTCGGCGAAGATATCCAGTTCATGGTCGAGACCGACACTGACGCGGATGCAGCGGTCGAGCCCTGGCGCCATCGGCTTGCGGATGAAGACGTCGCGCGACAAAAGTCCCTGAAGCACTTTCAGAGCGAAAGCACCGTCATGGCCGCAGTCGATGGTGACGAAATTGGTCGCCGAGGCGAGCGGCTTCAACCCGTTCTGTTCGGCGATATTGGTGATGCGCCGCCGTCCGGCGGCCACCCGGGCCACCACCGTCTCGAGATAGGCCTGGTCGGCGAGCGCCTCGACGCCGGCGATCTGCGCCATGCGGCTGACGCCGTAATGGTTGCGGATCTTCTCGAAGTCGCTGATCACCTGCGTCTCGGCCAACGCATAGCCGCACCGTATGCCGGCAAGTCCGTAGGCCTTCGAAAAGGTTCGCATGCGGATGACGTTTGGCCGCGAGATATCGATCGGCGGCAGGGCCGAGGCCGGCCCCAATTCGCCATAGGCCTCGTCGAGCACCAGCATGGTGGTTTCCGGCAAGGCTTGCATGAAGCGGATGACCTCGTCGGCTTCCCACCAGCTGCCCATCGGATTGTCCGGATTGGACAGATAGACCAGCGGCGCCTTCTCCCTGACGACCGCCGCGAGCAGACCGTCCAGGCTTTCCCTGTTGTTCTCGTAAGGGACGGTCACCAGTCGGCCGCCGACACCGGCAATGTGGAAGTTGAAGGTCGGATAGGCGCCGAGCGAGGTGACCACCGCATCGCCTGGCGCCACATACATGCGCGCCACCAGGCTGAGCAGGCCGTCGATGCCTTCGCCGACAACGACGTTCTCGACAGCCACGTTGTGATGCGCAGCGGCCGCGACTTTCAGGTCGAAATTGTCGGGATCGCAATACATCCACTGGTCGCGCGCGACGCTCTCCATGCGGGCGATGACGCGCGGCGAGGGGCCAAAGCTGCTCTCATTGGCGCCGATGCGGGCACGGAAAGCGCGCCCGCGCTCACGCTCCTGCGCTTCGGGGCCGACAAACGGCACGGTAGACGGAAGCGCGGCGATGACGGGTGTGAGGAGAGGGCGCTGACGCATGTCGGAAGCTCGCTTGCAAGGGGCTTTCTTGCTAACGTGACCGGATGGTTGGCGCAAGTTGCTCCCAGCCAGCAATTTGTCATGCTGGATTCGGCCACCTCTTTTTGCTAGCCGGACATGATGAGCAGTCGATTCCCACCCGCTTGGTCCAAGCATCTTAAAACTTCATCCGGGCCGAAAATCCCGCAGCCAAAAATCGCGCAACCGAAAGCGAATCCGCTATCGCAGGCGCAAGCTGACGACGCGCTGCCCTCCGCAGCCGCTTATTTCCAGCAGAACCCGGTATTGGCAGACGGAATCATGGCGAGGCCGTGAGGCACGAGCCAGGGAATTGCCGCAGAAACGCCGCATCGCGCAAAGCCGCGATCCGATACGCTCCTATTTTTCCATATTAATGATGCGGGCTTGTTGATTGTGCCGCCGCTTTTCTTTA
This sequence comes from Mesorhizobium sp. B2-1-8, assembly GCF_006442545.2. Lineage (NCBI taxonomy): Bacteria > Pseudomonadati > Pseudomonadota > Alphaproteobacteria > Hyphomicrobiales > Phyllobacteriaceae > Mesorhizobium > Mesorhizobium sp. B2-1-8. The sequence goes on along the minus strand of NZ_CP083952.1, from coordinate 4,920,025 downwards.
TCCAGCGGCTCAACGGAGAGGTGGCCGAGTGGTCGAAGGCGCTCCCCTGCTAAGGGAGTAGAGGTCAAAAGCTTCTCGTGGGTTCGAATCCCATCCTCTCCGCCATCCTGCTTCGCGCTGCCGTGCTAGCTCACAATGGGCGGCGTCGACGCGGAGAAGATGGCGCCGAAGGCGCCTCGGAATAACCTCAAAAGCCAAGTGGGCCGACGGTTGGTCTTGGGCTTATCTCTGGTTTTTCCGCGCCTCTGCTTGATCCAGAAAGAGGGCGATGTCGGTAGGCAGGTTGCCGGTCTCCAGGAAGGGGGCGTGCCCCTGGTCTGGAACGGTGATTGTCCTGGTGCTGGGATGACGCTTTCGCATCTCCTCCAGCGTTTCAGGCGACAATAGCCTCGAATTGGCACCGCGTATGACGAGCAGTGGAATGGTCGCCAACGCATTGAACTGCTGCCATAGATCCGGCAATGGCTGTGACAGGTCGAGATTGGCAACCGTATCGACCAGCTTCGAATCGAAATCGGGCTGCAGCCCTTGATTCGTCTCGCGATAGATCGCACGCACCATTCGCTCCCAGTCGCTCTCGGCAAGCGCCGGAAAATCCTGGCTATGAACGTTGCGCTGGGCATCCACCGCCTCGGCGAGGGTTTTCGGCTTTGGCGTGCGTTCGAGATAGGACTGGATGTGGGCGAGACCCGCGGGTTCGATCACTGGCCCGATGTCGTTGAGCACGATGGCTTTCAGCGCCGCCGGATGCATCGCGCCAAGTACATGGATGATCAGCCCGCCGCGCGAGGTGCCGATGAAGGCCGCGTGTTCGATGCCGAGCGCCGTCAGCCCGGCAAGGACGTCGCCGGCTTCGATGCCGACATTATAGTGGCCGACATCGGGATCGTAGGCCGACTGCCCGCGTCCGCGGTAGTCGAAGGCGACGACCTTGCGCGCAAGGGCGGATCGCGTTGAGAGATGGAGCGCAAGCTCGTGAAAATCCCGCGCGTTACGCGTCAAGCCGGGCAGACAGACGACCGGCCAATGCGCGGAATTCGCTTCGCCATAGACGCGCGCATGAAGTCTCAGCCCATCTGGCGCGGCATAGAAGAAGTCGGAGAATCCGCCGTCGCTCGCCATCTGAGTGCCAGTCCTTGTTTAAGTGACCGACTGCTACAGGCGAGGGTGGAGATCGTCAAACACTCTTCCCTTCTCCCACGATGGAGGAGGAAAAGTGCCCTCAACTGCGCCCGTTCACGAGATCGCCGACGATGTCGTACTTGCCGGAAATACGCATCTTGTAGACCTCGTAATTCTCCATCACGCGCTGCACGTAACTTCTTGTTTCGGTGTAGGGAATCCGCTCGATCCAGTCCACAACCGCATCGATGTCCTTGCCGCGCGGGTCACCGTATTTCGCCACCCACTGGCTGGCCCGGGTCGGGCCGGCATTATAGCCCGCGAAGGTCAATACGTACGAGCCGTTGAAGCGATCGAGCTGTTCGCCGAGGAACGCCGAACCAAGCGTTGCATTGTAGCCGGCGTCGGTTGTCAGCCTGGTCTGCGAAAACTGCAATCCGGCCTTCTTCGCCAATTGCTTGGCGGTTCCCGGCATCAGCTGCAGCAGCCCACGCGCGCCGGCACTGGAAACGGCGCCGATATTAAATTCGCTTTCCTGGCGGGCGATCGCATAGGCCAGCGCCTTGCCCGAACCTGAAATATTGGCCGAATCGGGGATGACGCCGAGCGGATGCGACAGCGCGCCGACATCGATGCCGCGCGCCCCGGCGATCTTGCCGATTTTCAGCGCCATGAAATGGTTGTCCTGCTTTTCGGCAAGGACAGCGAGCAGCGCCAGTTCACCCGGGCTGGTCAGCTGCCCGGCAAGGTCGCGATAGAGCGTTTCGGCATAACGGTCGTAGCCTGCCTCCTGCAGGCGCTTGATGGCGGAGACGGCCTCGCGGCCGGCAAAGTTCTGCCGGTCGGCGGCACTCGGCTGGGGATAGACGATGTTGAGCGCCTGCCGGCCGACGCGTTCTGCGGCCAACTGGCCGTAAAACGTCGTGCCGTAGGTCGCCGCACGTCCAAAATAGTTCTTGGCATTGCCGGGGCCGCCGACTTCCGCCGCGCGGCCGAGCCAGTAATAGGCGCGCGACAGGGTCATCGGCCCTTGGGCAAGGTCGGCGATGCGCGCGAAATGCGTCGCCGCGAGCTTGGGATCGTTCAGGCCGCGCAGCGCGTACCAGCCGGCGTGGAATTCGGCTTCCGCCGCATTGGCCGCGCTTTCGGCGGCATGCGTGGCGACTATCTTGTAGGCGGTCTTCATGTCGCCCTGGTCGACCAGTTCGCGCGACAGCACCCGACGTTCGACCCACCAGGCATCCGGATCGACCAGGGATTCACGGTCCGCCGGCGCTTTCATGACAATAGCCGCGGCGCCCGCGAAATCCTTCTGCTTGCGCAGATATTCGGCCTGCGCGAAGAAATAGCCGGCCGAGCGCTGCGCCGCCGGCACGGCCTTCAGCAGTTTGGCCGTGTTCTTGTCGCCTCTGTCAGCCGCCGCCCAGACGTCGGCAAGCGGCTGGGCGCCGGCGAGGCCGGCGACACGCAAGGCGGAATTCACCCGGTCGGCATAGAACATGCGCTCCATGCGAAAACGGTGATCGGCGGCGGGAACGAGGCTGCCGAACTCCTTTATCAGAGCCGTCTCGTCCTTGGCGTCCAGGATCGCGGTGCGCCAGAACGGCGACAGCACCGATCGCGCCGCCTTGGCGTTGCCGGACGACACATAGGCGCGCGCGAGAACCATCACGCCTTCGAATGTCTGCGGCTGGCTGCCGCCGAATGCCTTGACGACGATGTCCGCCGCCGGATTCTCGCGATAGAGTGCGCGCTCGCTGTTCTTGCGCAATGCAACGGTGCCCGGCCAGTTGGGCAGCATCTTCGTGGCTGCTGCGATGTCGCCGCTCGGCACCTTGTCGCCCCCGTAGAGCGCGATCGCCCAGGCCAATATGTGCTGGTCGAGCGATTGTGCGGGCAGCGCGTCGCGCACACCGCGCGCGCCGGGAATATCGCCGGCCGCCAGCGCATCCAGACCGCTTTTCAAGAGCGTGACGCCGGGTGAGGGCGCCGGTTGCGCCTTGTCCTCTACACCAGGCATCGGAATGGCCGAGGTGACCCGCACATCGACGCTGCCGCTGATCGCCACGCCGGGCACCAGCGCGGCGATGGCGCCAAGAAGCGCGAACAGATGGGGCCGACCCCTCGGCATGATCTCGTATCTCTCCTTAATCCAGCATTTTACCAGCAGGCGAAGAAGCCTAGAAGCCTAAACTTAGGTCGTGAAGGGCTCGTAAACAAAGGGTTATCGAGGCCGTTCGAATTACGTTTGCTGGCACCATGGCAATGCTTGCCGCGCAACAATGTCGAGACTATGGTGCGCGGCTTCGCTTTCGGTTAGAAGGCGCGCACGACAAAACACCGATGCATGTCGCCCAAAAGTGGATACCGGTTTGGGGCCACGACATGCATGAACCAAGAAGTCCCAAGGAGTTGGACGACATGCTGAGAGGCTCGCTTACCGCGCTCGTGACACCGTTCGAAAAGAGCGGGCGTTTCGACGAGAAAGCCTTTCGCGCGTTCATCGAATGGCAGCTTGGCGAAGGCACCACGGGCCTCGTCCCGGTAGGCACCACCGGCGAGTCGCCGACGCTGTCGCATGACGAGCATCGCCATGTCGTCAAGGTTTGCATCGAGGTGGCCAAGGGTCGCGCCCCGGTAGTTGCCGGCGCCGGTTCCAACAATACCGAGGAAGCTGTTGGGCTTGTGCAATATGCCGAGAAGGCCGGTGCCGATGCCGCCCTGGTCGTCACGCCCTACTACAACAAGCCGACGCAGCGCGGCCTCTACGAGCATTTCGCCGCTGTCGCCAGGGCGACCAAGCTGCCGATCATCATCTACAACATCCCGCCGCGCTCGGTGATCGACATGATGCCGGAAACGATGGGCCGGCTGGCGCACGACTTCAAGAACATCGTCGGCGTCAAGGATGCGACCGGCAAGGTCGAGCGCGTGTCCGAGCAGCGCATGACCTGCGGCAAGGATTTCATCCAGCTTTCCGGCGAGGATGCCTCCGCGCTCGGCTTCAACGCGCATGGTGGTGTCGGCTGTATTTCGGTGACCTCGAACGTCGCGCCAAGGCTGTGCGCCGAATTCCAGGAAGCGACGCTCTCCGGCGACAGCGCCAAGGCGCTCGAGCTGCAGGACCGTCTCTTGCCGCTGCACAAGGCCATCTTCATAGAGCCCGGCGTCTCCGGCGCCAAATACGCGCTCTCCAAGCTGGGCAAGGTCGAGAACGTGCTGCGTTCGCCGCTGGTCACCATCGAGCAGTCCACGGCCGAAAAGATCGATGCGGCCATGAAGCATGCCGGCTTGATTAATTAACGAGCCCGTTTGGAAACTCTACTCCTGCGGCCATCTGAAGGCGCCACCTGCGCTTCCGGTGCTCGCGTACTATATGTACGCTCCGCTCCGGTTCCGCGCATGGCCCCGAAAGCACTTCGCTTTCGGGGCCATGCGCAAAGTCGGATTTCTAGAGCGTCCTTTGCGCGTTAAAAAACGCGCGGCGCTCTAGTAGCACCATCATCTGACTCGCAGGAGCGAGTTTCGAAACGGATTCTGGACGTTATGAACCAAGTCAGAAAAGCCGACCCCAACAACAAGACCGTTGCGGAAAACCGCAAGGCGCGGTTTTCCTATGAGGTGCTCGATACGATCGAGACCGGCTTGGTGCTGACCGGCACCGAGGTGAAATCGCTGCGCCAGGGCCAGGCCAACATCCAGGACAGCTATGCCTCGGTCGAAGGCGGCGAGATCTGGTTGATCAATTCCTATCTGCCGGAATACCTGCAGGCCAATCGCTTCAACCACGAGCCGCGCCGGCGCCGCAAACTGCTGCTCAACAAGCGCGAGATGGCAAAACTGTCGCAGAGCGTCGACCGCGAAGGCATGACGCTGGTGCCGCTGAAAATCTATTTCAACGACCAAGGACGCGCCAAGCTGCTGCTTGCCGTTGGCCGCGGCAAGAAGCTGCATGACAAGCGCGAGACCGAGAAGCAGCGCGACTGGTCGCGCGAAAAGGGCCGGCTGCTCAAGGAACGTGGGTGATCAGGTGACAGCCTGATAGAGCCAACAGTCGGGCTTCAAGATCGAACAATCGGCAAGTCCAGCAGGGGGATGGTCTTGAAGAAGCGGATTGTTCTCTGGGGCTTGGCCAGTCTTACCCTGGCGTGTGTCGTTGTGGTGGGCGCCGTGGTCTATTTCCACACCTACTCCCCCGACCGCGGCAGATATCCGGTCCGGGGCATCGACGTCTCCCATCATCAGGGCAAGATCGACTGGCGGCGTGTTGCCGCCGATGATGTGGCTTTCGCCGTCATCAAGGCGACTGAAGGCGGCGACCATGTCGACGATGCTTTCGCCGGCAATCTGCGCGAGGCCCGCGCCGCCGGGCTCGCCGTCGGCGCCTATCATTTCTTCACCTTCTGCCGGCCGGGCGCCGACCAGGCCAGGAATTTTATCTCGGTGGTGCCGCACGATCAGCCATTGCTGCCGCCGGTCGTCGACATCGAGTTCGGCGGCAACTGTCCGCAGCGCCCGTCACCCGAGCAACTAAACGCCGAACTCGAGGCTTTCCTCGGACCCGTCGAGGCGGCGTTCGGCAAGCCGGCGATCGTCTATCTGACGGATGAAGCCGAGGCGGCCTATGCCGGGCAAATCGCCGCTCGCCCACTCTGGCTGCGCTCACTGCTCAAGGAGCCGGACCGCCGTGACTGGATCTACTGGCAGTACCACAACCGGGGGCGCGTGGACGGCATCGAGGGGGATGTCGACCTGAACGTCTTGCAGGGCGGGCCGGAGAAGCTGGCGGCGCTGCTTGCCTCCAAACCTTGATGAACAGCCCCGATCCGATGTCGGTCCGTTTCTTCAAAAGCCTTTGCCATGCTGCTGAACCATTCACGATCCAGCTGATGTCGGGACAGCCAGATTTTCCCTGGTGATGCGTCGACCCATCGCCGAATAACCCATCCCGGCGGCCATGATGGCGATGGCCACGCATTGGATCGCCAGCGGGGTCTCGCCAAGCACGATCATGCCGACCATCACGGTGGCGATCGGCACACCCGGCAGGAACAGCGATGCCGCCTGCGAGCCCAATCGGTCGACAATGTAAGTGTAGAGGAACATTGCGGCAGCGCCCGCGAGAAAACCTTGAATGACGATCTGGCTGACGATCTCGGCGCCTGCGGCCGCATGAAGGCCGCTTGGTGCAAAGAGGTAGAGAAGTGGCAGCGGCAGGCAGGACAAAAGCACGACGCTCGCGGTCGCCGTGACCGGTTCGACGCGCCATCGCTGCACAAGAGCCGCATAGGCGGAAAACATCGCACCCGATCCGATAAACAGCAGATCCCCGAACAGGACATTATTGGCACCGGTGCGCGCCGGCGCTATGAACAGCAACAAGCCGGCGATGATCGTGACGACGCCAATGATCCGCCGGCGCGACGCACTTTCCCTGAACAGCGACAACAGGAACGAGAAGAAGACGATCGACGCGGGGCAGAGCGCCGCGGCATGGGCGGCGGGAGCATGGGTCAAGCCCCAGTTGATGATCAGCGGATAGGGCAATCCGGCCAGCGCCGCCAATGTCGATCCACGCCGCCAGCCCAGCGCCGTCATGGTCGCCAGGCCGCGCCTCCAGACGATCGGCAGGAACACCGCGCCGGCACCGGCAAAGCGCAAGCCGGCCATGTCGGTGGCCGTCAGATGCTCCCTGAGGCTGAAGCGGGCGGCCACGAACTGCGCGGCATAGATGGCGATCATGGCGAGGCCGGCGATCACCGCCGGTCTTGTGTTTCCCGTGTCTCGTCCGTCCGCCATGTCAGTTCTGCCGCCATATTCATGTCGCCAGGCGGAGACAGCTCCGGCTCTGCGATGAAGCGCAGCCTATTGCCGAAATGGCTGCGACAAAATACTCTGGTTTTCGCGATCTGAAGTGTAATTCACGCAAATGAGGTGGCTTGAACGTGAATCCTGAATCAGGCGACCTGGACGCCGTCGACCGTACTCTTCTGCGGCTGCTGCAGGAAGACGGACGCCGCACGACGCTCGATCTGGCAACGCGGGTCGGCCTGTCGCCGACCGGCGCCAGTCAGCGCGTGAAGCGCCTGTTTCGCGACGGCTTCATCACCGCCATCAGGGCGGTGCTCAATCCGGCAAAGATTGGCCGCGGCATGCTTGTCTTCATCGAGGTACGGCTCGATCACACGGCCCCGCATATCTTTGACCGCTTCGCCGAGGCGGTCGCAAAGGCGCCCGAGGTTCTGGAATGCCACATGGTCGTCGGCGGCTTCGACTATCTTGTGAAGGCGCGCATTGCCGAGATGGCCGACTATCAGGACTTTCTCAAACGCGTCATCCTGCCGCTGCCGGGAGTGAAGGAAACACATACCTATGCGTCCATCGGCGACGTGAAACCGGATGCCCTGCTGCCGGTGTGAGCAGGCATCGGAGACCTCAATTCTTCAGAAATGCCGCGATCTCGCTGAACACCTTGACGAACATGTCTTCGGTCAACACACCGGTATTGGTGTTGTAGCGCGAGCAATGATAGCTCGAAAACAGCGTAATGCCGCCGGCCGGCACTTGCCCGCCATGTTTGAACGGATAGGTGGCGACGCGCTCGCCCAGTGCCCGCACCGTCGACTGGTGCGCGATCGATCCCAGCGCCAGCACGGCGCGCAGGTTGGGAAAGCGAGCGATTGTCGGCACCAAAAATGTCCGGCAGGTGGCGATCTCGGCACCCACCGGCTTGTTCTCCGGCGGCACGCAGCGCACCGCGTTGGTGACCGCCGTGCCGACGAGCTCCAGCCCGTCATCGGGCCGTGCCTTGAATTCGCCTCGTGCAAAACCGTGGGCAATCAGCGTCGAATAGAGCAGGTCGCCGGCATAGTCGCCGGTGAACGGGCGCCCGGTGCGGTTGGCCCCGCGCAGGCCGGGCGCCAGACCGACGATCAGAAGCTGGACGGTATCTTCGCCGCCCGGTGGCAGGAAGGTCGGCACCGGCGCGTTGAACCAGGACGGCTCGCGCTGCCGCCATTCGGCGATGAAGTCATGCAACCGCGGGCAGAGTGGGCAGTCGCGGCTGGGTTCGGAAGCGGAGAGGGCGGTCAAGTCGACCGGCCTCAGTAGTCGTCCTCGTCGACTTCAGCCGGTTCGGGCCGCCGTACGGGCCGCTCGGAGGGATCGCGGCCGACTTCGTTCTTCAGTGTCGCGAGGTCGATGAAATGGTCGGCCTGGCGGCGCAGGTCATCCGAGATCATCGGCGGCTGCGAGGCCATGGTCGAGACGATCGACACCTTGCGGCCACGCCGTTGCAGCGCCTCGACCAGCGTGCGGAAATCGCCGTCTCCGGAGAATATGACATAGTGGTCGACGACGTCAGCGAGTTCCAGCGCATCGACGGTCAGCTCGATGTCCATATTGCCCTTGATCTTGCGGCGGCCGGTCGAGTCGGTGAATTCCTTGGCCGGCTTGGTCACCACCTTGAAGCCGTTATAGTCGAGCCAGTCGATCAGCGGCCGGATCGAGGAGTATTCCTGGTCCTCGACCAGCGCGGTGTAATAATAGGCGCGCAGCAGGTAACCACGCTTGTGGAAGCTCGCCAAAAGCTTGCGATAGTCGATGTCGAACCCGAGCGCGCGCGAGGTGGCGTAGAGATTGGCTCCGTCGATGAACAGGGCGATTTTTTCACGGGGATCGAACATGGAAATAGTCCTTTTCGAAATAAACGGCCGTCTAAACGAAATGCGGTAGCGACTGGCGGTCAGGCTCATAATAAACCGGCTGACCTTCGACCAACCGAGATAACGCCAGTTTGGTGGCAATCCAAGGGCACGTGGCGCACTGCAAGCAATTGTGATCGTGGCGCCGAACCGTGGACACGGACTGCCCTGTGGGCCCGCATTGCCATGATGCTTGTATTTTGGCGCCGTTCGGGTTATGGACCGCGCCTGTTTTCCATTACATCCAGGCATGAAAGGGGCAATCCATGGCCCGCGTAACCGTTGAAGATTGCATCGACAAGGTCGACAACCGCTTCGAGCTGGTGCTTCTGGCCGGCCACCGTGCCCGTCAGATCAGCCAGGGCGCGCAGATCACCGTGCCGCGCGACAACGACAAGAACCCGGTCATCGCGCTGCGCGAGATTGCCGACGAGACGCTGTCGCCCGACGACCTCAAGGAAGATCTGATCCATTCGCTGCAGAAGCATGTCGAGGTCGACGAGCCCGAAGCCGATGGCGAAGTGATCGCCGACCAGACTGGCGGTGCCGTTGCCGCCGCCGACACCGACGACGCCGAGGACAACATCACCTTCGATCGCATGACCGAGGAAGACCTGCTGGCCGGCATCGAGGGCCTGGTTCCCCCGGAAAAGAGCGACGACTACTAAGAGCTTTTGATGGTTCTACTCAGCCGGTCGCCTAGCGCAGTTTTCTGCGCTTCCGGTGCCTCTCGAAAATTACGCTATCCGACTCGGCTGAGCGAATTCTGAAAAGCCCTTTGGAATTGGCTGGAACACTCTTCCGGCACTTCCGTCCCGGCGGTTTCGTGGCTATCTATGACATGCGCCGTACGGTAGTGCGGCGCATGATTCATTTCATCGCCGAGAGATTCCGCCCATGATGCGTCAGTATGAGCTTGTCGAGCGCGTCCAGCGCTACAAGCCTGACGTCAACGAGGCATTGCTCAACAAGGCCTATGTCTACGCCATGCAGAAGCATGGCCACCAGAAGCGCGCTTCCGGCGATCCCTATTTCTCGCATCCGCTCGAAGTTGCCGCCATCCTTACCGAAATGCATATGGATGAGGCGACGATCGCCGTCGCCCTGCTGCATGACACCATCGAGGACACCACGGCGACCAGGGCCGAGATCGATGAGCTGTTCGGACCCGAAATGGGCAAGCTGGTCGAAGGGCTGACCAAGCTTAAGAAGCTCGATCTCGTATCGAAGAAGGCGGAGCAGGCGGAAAACCTGCGCAAGCTTCTGCTCGCGATCTCGGAAGATGTCCGCGTGCTCCTGGTCAAGCTCGCCGACCGCCTGCACAACATGCGCACCCTCGACCATATGCCGGAGGCCAAGCGCCTGCGCATCGCCGAGGAGACGATGGACATCTACGCGCCGCTGGCCGGGCGCATGGGCATGCAGGGCATGCGCGAGGAACTGGAGGAGATCGCCTTCCGCTTCATCAATCCGGAAGCCCATCGCGCCGTTACCGCTCGGCTCGCCGAAATCTTCGAGCGCAATAAGGATGTGTTGTCCGAGATCGAGAAGGCTCTTTCGGGCCTGTTCGAGAAACACGCCATCAAGGCCGGTGTGAAGAGCCGCCAGAAGAAGCCGTGGTCGGTATTCCGCAAGATGGAGGCCAAGGCGCTGTCCTTCGAGCAATTGTCCGACATTTTCGGCTTTCGCGTCGTCGTCGACAGTGTCGAGGACTGCTATCGCGCGCTGGGTGCAATCCACACCACCTGGTCGATGGTGCCCGGCCGTTTCAAGGATTACATCTCGACGCCGAAACAGAACGACTACCGTTCGATCCACACCACCATCGTCGGCCCTTCGCGCCAGCGCGTCGAGCTGCAGATCCGCACCCGCGAGATGAACAAGATCGCCGAATACGGTGTCGCCGCCCATTCGATCTACAAGGACACTGGCGGCAAGACGAATGGAGCCGTGCACGCGATCTCGAAGGAGACCAATGCCTATGCCTGGCTGCGGCGCACCATCGAGCAGCTGGCCGAAGGCGACAACCCGGAAGATTTCCTCGAGAACACCAAGCTGGAGCTGTTCCAGGACCAGGTGTTCTGCTTCACGCCGAAGGGCATGCTGATTGCCCTGCCGCGCGGCGCCACGCCGATCGATTTCGCCTATGCCGTCCACACCGATGTCGGCGACACCTGCGTCGGCGCCAAGGTCAATGGCCGCATCATGCCGCTGATGACGGAACTGAAGAATGGCGACGAGGTCGAGATCATCCGCTCCAAGGCGCAGGTGCCGCCAGCGGCGTGGGAATCGGTCGTCGTCACCGGCAAGGCGCGCGCCGCCATCCGCCGCGCCACCAAGAATGCGATCCGCAAGCAGTATTCCGGCCTTGGCGCGCGTATCCTGGAGCGTGCCTTCGAACGAGCCGGCAAGACCTTCACCAAGGAAAGCCTGAAGCCCGTCCTACACCGGTTGGCGCGCAAGGACATCGAGGATGTACTGGCCTCCGTCGGTCGTGGCGAACTGGCTTCCACCGATGTCATGAAGGCGGTCTTCCCCGACTACAAGGACGAGCGCGTCACCCCCGCGGCTCCCAAGCAGCGCGAGGAGGGCTGGTCGAAGATCCGCAACGCCGCCGGCATGCTGTTCCAGATTCCGGGCCGGGCCGCGCGCAAGGACAAGGACCAGCCAGGCGCCGGCGCCGTGCCGATCCGCGGCGTGCGCGGCGACCTGCCGGTGCGCTTCGCGCCGGAAGGGGCCGTGCCTGGCGACCGTATCGTCGGCATCGTCCAGCCGGGTACCGGCATCACTATCTATCCGATCCAGTCGCCGGCGCTGCAGGCTTTCGACGACCAGCCGGAGCGCTGGATCGACGTGCGTTGGGACATCGACGAACGCACCAAGGAACGGTTTCCCGCGCGGGTCTCGGTCACCGCCATCAACGCGCCGGGCTCGCTTGCCGATATAGCCCAGGTCGTTGCCTCCAACGACGCCAACATCCATACGCTGTCGATGGTGCGCACCGCGCCCGATTTCACCGAAATGCTTATCGATCTCGAAGTATGGGACCTGAAGCATCTCAACCGGCTGCTGTCGCAGCTCAAGGACAATTCGAGCGTCAGCGATGCGCGGCGCGTCAATGGCTAGCGATAGCCGACCATGGGGGACGAGATGAACACCGACGAAGTGCTGGGCATATTCCGCGAGGCTGGCGCTGTTCTGGAGGGGCATTTCATCCTGACGTCGGGCCTGCGCAGTCCAATCTTCCTGCAGAAGGCACGGGTGTTCATGCATGCCGACAAGACCGAGCGGCTGTGCAAGGCGCTGGCGCAGAAGATCCGCGCCGCGGTGCCAGGCAAGATCGACTATGTCGTCGGGCCGGCGATCGGCGGGCTGATCCCTGCCTACGAAACCTCGCGCCACCTTGGCGTGCCGGCGATCTGGGTGGAGCGGGAAGGGGGCGAGTTCCGCTTGCGGCGCTTCGAGATCGACCGAGGCGCCCGCGTCGTCATCGTAGAGGACATCGTCACCACCGGATTGTCGATCCGCGAAACCATCGATTGCCTGCGCGACCTTGGCGCGGAGGTGGTCGCGGCCGCCTGCATCATCGACCGTTCGGCCGGCAAGACCCATGTCGGCGTGCCGCTGATCGCGCTTGCCGAATATGAGGTTCCAGCCTACCCGCCGGACAGGTTGCCGCCGGAGCTTGCCGCCATCCCGGCCGTCAAGCCCGGCAGCCGCAACATCTGACGAGGAGGTCGCATTGATCGTCGGCATCGATCATTTCGTGCTGACGGTGGCGTCGCTCGAGGCGACCTGATCAGCCGCACCTTCGAGCCGAAGGCGAAGTCGCCGACGCCAGGATCCGGTGACTTCTGCCTGATCACCGACCGGCCGCTCGATGAATTCCTTGCCGGCCTCGAAGCCAATCACGTCGGTCTATTTCCGAGACCCGGATGGCAACCTTGTCGAAGTCAGCCAGTACCTGCGGTAGATATCGATTATTTGGCTGCGACAATTAGCCGAAACCACTTCTCAAATTCGCCGTGATTGTCCGGTGTGGAGAAACGAACCTTACCAAAAATTATGGCCGCTGTGCAGGTGGACCTCGGTTGTTGTGGAGGTTGCGGATGGCTATATCAAAGTCGCGATTGCCTTCTGGCGACCGTAAAGCGCAAGATATGGTGGTCGAAGCCCGGCTGGAAACAGCGGGCGTGTAAGCTGTGAATTGTCGGGAATAGGAAGAGAGTGCTTTTTCGTCGCCGCAAACCTGATGGTCTTTTCGAGCGGGTGCGCATCTATCTGTGGCCGCGCCGTTCGTTTTCGCGCTCGCTTCAATATTTCTCCAAGCGCATTCTGCGGCTGAAGGCCACCCCGCACGCTGTGGCGGCAGGCGTCGCCGCGGGTGTCTTTGCTTCGTTCTTCCCCGTCGGTTTCCACTTCATCATTGCCGCCGTTCTGTGTTGGGTGATCGCCGGCAATCTGGTGGCAGCGGCTCTCGGAGCCGTGTTTTTCGGCAATCCGCTGACCTTTCCGCTCTTGTGGGGCGCATCCTGGGAAACCGGCAAGCTCATCCTGCACGATCGCCTTCCGTCGCATGGCCCGCCCGCGCATCTGGGCGAGATGATGCACACGCTTTCCTTCGCCAAACTATGGCATCCAGTCCTGGAGCCGATGTTGATCGGCGCCGTGCCGCTCGGGCTGGGGTTCGGCCTGGTGTTCTACGGCGTCACGCGCTGGGGCATGAATGTCTTTCGCGAACAGAGGCGCAAGCGGCTGGCCGAGCGCGCGAGACGCCATGAGCATTCGCCTCATCCCGGCGGAAGCGTCGGTTCCGCCACCCAATGATCATCGGCATCGGCAGCGACCTGATCGACATCACACGCATTGAGAAATCGCTTGAGCGTCACGGCCAGCGCTTCATCCAGAGGATCTATACCGAGGTGGAGCAGGCGCGTTCGGAGAACCGGCGCGCCCGCGCGGCTTCCTACGCCAAGCGCTTTGCCGCCAAGGAGGCTTGCGCCAAGGCATTGGGCACCGGTCTGGCGCAGGGGGTCTTCTGGCGCGACATGGGTGTCGTCAACCTGCCCAGCGGTGCGCCGACGGTGGCGCTGACCGGCGGAGCGCTGGCGCGGCTGGAGAAGATCCTGCCTCGAGGTCATCGGGCAGCGATTCACCTCACCATCACGGATGATTTCCCGCTCGCTCAAGCCTTTGTGATCATAGAAGCGTTACCGGTCGAAGAAGCGCCACATTGATTGCATCTGACGACCGGCATTGACGTTGCCCAGCGCGCGCCGAGACTCTATACCATCCAACGCACAATCGAGGACGACATGAGCGTGGCTGAAAAATCCCAGAAGAAATCCGGCGGGCTTGGCGAAACCGTCAGCGTCATCGTCCAGGCGCTTTTGCTCGCCCTGGTCATTCGCACGCTGCTGTTCCAGCCGTTCTCGATCCCGTCGGGCTCGATGCGGCCGACGCTTTTGGAAGGCGACTATCTGTTCGTCACCAAATGGTCCTACGGCTATTCACGCTATTCGCTGCCTTTTGGACCGGACATTTTCTCGGGCCGCATCTGGGGCTCCGAGCCAAAGCGTGGCGACGTGGTGGTGTTCAAGTTTCCGCCGGATCCGTCCGTCGACTACATCAAGCGCGTCATTGGCCTGCCCGGCGACAAGATCCAGATGAAGGATGGCCAGGTCTTCATCAACGGCGTCGGCGTGCCGCGCGTCAAGACCGGCCAGATCGACAATCCCGACATCACGGAAAAGGATTATCCGATCGATGTCTATCGCGAGACGCTGCCCGATGGCGTCAGCTATGATACACTCGACCTGTCGCCGAACTCGATCGGCGACAACACGCGCGAATTCGACGTGCCCCCCGGCCACTATTTCATGATGGGCGACAACAGGGACAATTCCGCCGACAGCCGCTTCACCGTCGGCTATGTTCCGGCCGAGAACCTTGTCGGCCGCGCCAACCTTGTCTTCTTCTCGATCGCCGGCAAGGCAAGCCCGCTCGAAATCTGGAAATGGCCGTCGCTGATGCGCGCTTCGCGCCTCTTCCATTTCGTCAACTAGGGTCATGGCGGCACCAAAAAGGTTGACCGCCGATGCGCTCGCCGAAGCGCTTGCGGAACTCACGGGTCATGCCTTTGCCGACCGCCAGCGCCTGCAGCGAGCGCTTACCCATGCCAGCGCGCGGGGCGCCAATGCGGGCGCCGATTATGAGCGGTTCGAGTTTCTCGGCGACCGGGTTCTTGGCCTTGTTGTCGCCGATATGCTGTTGGCTGCCTTTCCCGATGCCGCGGAAGGGGAGTTGTCGCTGCGGCTCAATGCGTTGGTCAATGCCGAGGCGCTGTCTGACATCGCCGAGCATATCGGGCTGCCGGACCTGATCCGTGCCGGGTCGGACGTGCGCGGGCTCGATGGCCGCAAGCGCGTCAACCTGCGCGCCGACGCATTGGAATCGCTGATCGCAGTGCTTTATCTCGACGGTGGCTTGGAAGCAGCCCGCGCGTTCATCCACAAATACTGGCAGCCGCGTTCGCTCGCATCGGGTGCCGCGCGCCGCGACGCCAAGACCGAATTGCAGGAATGGGCGCATCAGGCGGCGAGTGCTGTTCCAGCCTATCAGATCGACGGCCGGGAAGGCCCCGATCACGATCCGCTGTTTACCGTCACCGTCAAGGTCGGCGCGTTTCAGCCGGCGACCGGCAGCGGCCGCTCCAAGCGCGAGGCCGAACAGGCCGCCGCTGCTGCCCTTCTGGTTCGCGAGGGCGTCTGGGTTCATGAAGGGAGTGCGGCATGACCGTCGAAGACACCGCAGCGGCTCCTGTCACGCATTCCGGCTTCGTCGCGCTGATCGGCGCGCCCAATGCCGGCAAATCGACGCTGGTCAACCAACTGGTCGGCGCCAAGGTCTCGATCGTCACCCATAAGGTGCAGACGACACGCGCCATCGTGCGCGGCATCGCCACCCACGACAACGCGCAGATCGTCTTTGTCGACACACCGGGCATCTTCAAGCCCAAGCGGCGGCTGGACACGGCAATGGTGACCACCGCCTGGGGTGGCGCCAAGGACGCCGATATCGTTTTGCTGCTGATCGACGCCGAACGCGGCATCAGGGGCGACGCCGATGCCATCCTCGAACGGCTGAAGGATGTGCGCCAGCCGATGGCGCTGATCCTCAACAAGGTCGACCGCGTCAAGCCGGAAGCGTTGCTGGCTCTGTCCGCGGCGGCGAACGAGAAAGTGCCGTTCCAGCGCACCTTCATGATCTCGGCGTTGACCGGCTCCGGCTGCAAGGACCTGCTCGATTATCTGGCGCAGGCACTGCCGGCCGGCCCGTGGTACTATCCGGAAGACCAGATCTCGGACCTGCCGATGCGCCAGCTGGCGGCCGAGATCACCCGCGAGAAGCTTTATCTCCGGCTGCATCAGGAGCTGCCCTATTCCTCGCATATCGAGACCGAGAAATGGGAAGAGAAACCGGATGGCTCGGTGCGCATCGACCAGACCATCTTTGTCGAGCGCGACAGCCAGAAAAAGATCGTGCTCGGCCACAAGGGCGAGACCATCCGCGCCATCGGGCAGGCCGCGCGGATGGAAATTTCAGGCATATTGGAGCAGAAAGTGCATCTGTTCCTGTTCGTGAAGGTGCGCGAGAACTGGGGCGACGACCCCGAGCGCTACCGCGAGATGGGGCTGGAGTTTCCCAGCTGACGCACGGAGGCTTCTGTCGTCAGAGCATCGGTGAGCAACGAGTTACTTGCCTATTGCGATATCGGCGGGCTTGATCCCCACGCCTTTCAAAACAAAGGTGACGAGGTCTGGATGAGGGATACGGTAGATATCTTGAGTTGCCGGATTCCGGCAATCGCTCATCGTACGGCGAAACGCGATCACTAGACGGTCAAAGAGTGTTCGCCGCAGAGGCGAATTCGTTTCGCAATAGGCGAGCAAGCGCGTGCCGAATTGCGTTTGCTCGGACAGTTGGAGGGCTCTTTGCCGATCAGCCCATCGCGATCGTTGCAAAAGCGGAGCTGGATCAGCCCACAAGACCAGATGCTCGGGCGGGAGCGCGCCAGACGCAGAGATGAGGCGGCCACAACGCTTAAAACCGGTTGCGTAAACTGGACAAAGCTTGTGCGGCGCGTCATGCATTTGTCCGACTCTTCGACCACGATCTTTTGGCTGAATCTCGTTGGGTTCATCTGGGCTGAGATTGTGACGTCGAACAGCCCCGATTCCGCAAGCGCAAGTAGGGCCGACTCATCCGACGGAGCATCGAATACCGTCAGATGATAGGGTGGGGCCGACGTAGGACTGTCGGTTTGCAATGATGCAATTTGATACGAGCGAATGCCTCGGAGAACGTCATCCCACTCAGGTCTGAAGACGATGATCAGCATGAGCACAAGGACAATGAAAGCGATCCAACGGCCGCCCCTTCTCTGTGACTGGATCAGGACGACCGCATAAATCAGCGACCCGAACAAAAATAGCCACATTGCGCCGAATGGGACGAGAACGAAGATGAAAACGAGTGGATGCAAATTGCTTCATCTTTCTGCATACAGCATGCAGCTTGGTATGCCGTTTGAGTATTTCTGTTCGATCTCACAGTTTTAGTTAAAATTTCGAATAACCAAGGGCTTCCGCTCGCGTCGTCATCGCTTCTGGGACGCAGTTATGTTTTTTGATCGGGACCGATGGTTGGTAGAGCAAATATTGATACCGGTCTCGCGCGCCGGCTGATCGACGCGCAATTCCCGTGCTGGCGGCACCTGCCAGTTAGTCCGGTCGCGCCCGAAGGCTCGCGCCTGCCTCGCGGCAGATGAAGCGACCTGGGTGCGCGGGCGTGGCTGGGCGCTGTGGAAGGCACTCATCACAGCCGCCGGCCACATAGACGTCGCCCCGGCCGAGATCGAAGAATCGTGGCGAGTGATCGATGCGGTGATCGGTCACGAACGTCAGGCGTGAGGCGAAACACTTGGCGCCGTCATCGGACGGCGCTGATGGATCAAAAAAGCCGCTGCCGCCGGCAGCCCTTCGCATGGCCCTCTATCGTCGGCTGAATGCACGAGAAATTGGCCAGGTTTGACTTGATGATCTGATGTTTTAATAAGTAGGTTATTCGATATTTGTTAGACGACGTAACGTTGTCGATTTGAAAACAATATAATATGATGGCAAAGTAGAGCTTATTATAAAATATACGTGAAATTATTACATAAAAATGACGATGTGCCATTTGTGCCAGTCCGAAAATCGGTCTGACACGGTTAGTGTTATTTGTGCAACACTGATTTAATCTGTGGCGTAAATCCGGCATATTCGTGGAATTGTCATTGAAGGCGGAAGGTTGGTGGGTATGTTCGCCGCGAAAAGGGGACGCGGTGCGAGCCCGTTTTCATTGTGGGGGTGAGGCGGGAAAACATATCCGCCAGCCACAATTCAGAAGCCATCTTATTAACTTGACTGGAGAGGTCAGAAAATGAACATCAAGAGCCTCCTTCTCGGCTCAGCCGCGGCACTGATCGCGGTGTCCGGCGCTCGCGCCGCGGACGCGGTCGTCGTCGCCGAACCGGAACCGGCCGAATACGTCAAGATCTGCGACGTCTATGGCGCCGGCTACTTCTACATCCCGGGCACCGAAACCTGCCTGCGCATCGGCGGCTATGTCCGTTATGACATCGGCGTCGGCGATGCCGGCTCGCTCGATGGTGTCAACCACGTTCCGGATCACCAGGACGCCGGCACGACACATTCGACGTACTATAAGAACACCCGCTTCACGCTGAAGACCTGGACCGGTCAGGAGACCGAACTCGGTACCCTGAAGACCTACACCGAGACTCGCTTCAACTACGGCAACAGCTCCGGGGACTACCTTGATCAGGGCGCCTCCAATGCGGACGATTGGCAGGGCCGTAACAAGTCGCTCTCACTGCGTTTCGCCTGGATTCAGCTCGGCGGTCTGCGCGTCGGCAAGGACGACACGGCCTTCGATACGTTCATCGGCTATGCCGGTAGCGTCATCCAGGACACGCTGGTGCCCTATGGCGGACAGGAGAGCAATGTCGTTCAATACTACTTCGACGCGGGCAACGGCTTCTCCGGGCTGGTCTCGCTCGAAGAAGGTGCTGGCAAAACCGGCACTATCGACAGCTACGTCCCCCATGTCGTCGGCGGCTTGAAGTACAAGGCCGACTGGGGCGCGATCACCGGCGTTGTCGCCTATGACAGCAATTATGAGGAAGTGGCCGGCAAGGTTCGTCTGGACGTCAACGTCACCAAGGAACTGTCGCTGTTCGTCATGGGCGGCTATGGCACCGATGACAACCTCACCGATCCGACCAACTTCATCAATGCCAAAGGTCGCGGCTTCTACAAGCAGTGGGGCGGCAACTGGGCTGTGTGGGGCGGCGGCACCTACAAGTTCAACGCCAAGACTTCGTTCAACGCCCAGGTCTCCTATGACGACTGGAAGAATCTCGGCATCGCCGCCAACATCGCCTATACCGTTGTGCCTGGCTTCACGGTCACGGCTGAAGTCGATTACCTGAACGCTGGAAAGTTCGGCGACTCCGACTTCAACAACTGGACCAAGGCCACCAAGAAGAGCAACGTCGGCGGCATTCTCCGCTTCCAGCGCTCGTTCTAAGGCATGGACTGACCTTACCAGGCCGCCCGCAGCGTATCGCTGCGGGCGGTTTTTGTTTGGCGGTAAGGTGCTGTTTTGCCAGCCACCTGGGCTTCATCTTGATTTCGCCACCCGATCGGTGAAAAAGCTTGGGCATGGAATGGCGCGACGAGGGAATCATTCTCGGCACCCGCAAGCATGGCGAAACCAGCGCCATTCTCGAGGTGATGACACGTGCCCATGGCCGGCATCTTGGCCTCGTGCGCGGCGGCCGCTCCCGCAAGCAGCAGCCCGTTCTCCAGCCCGGCAATCGCGTCGATCTCTTGTGGCGTGCGCGCCTCGACGAGCATCTGGGTACCTTCCAGGCCGAAGCGATCGAAATGAATGCCGCCCGGCTGATGGACAGTGCCATCGCCGTCTACGGTCTTCAGACGATGGCGGCGCACCTGCGCCTGCTGCCCGAGCGTGATGCCCATGGCGGCCTCTACGAGGCGCTTTCGGTGATGATCGTCCACCTGGACGATGCCGACGCCGCCGGCGAACTGGTGGCGCGTTTCGAGCTTCTGATCCTCGATGAACTCGGCTTTGGCCTCGATCTCAGTCAATGCGCCGCCACCGGCACCAAACAGGATCTTGCCTATGTCTCGCCGAAATCGGGACGCGCGGTGTCGCGTGAAGCCGGGGCGCCATGGCACGACAAGATGCTGGTATTGCCCGCATTTCTGCAGCGCGGCTCCGGCATGCGTGCGAATCAGGCGGCGATCGCGGACGCCTTCCGCTTGACCGGTTTCTTCTTCGCTCGCCATGTCTACGAGCCGCGCGGCATCGATCAGCCCGACGCGCGCGCCGGCTTTCTTGCAGCGCTGCGCAAGCACCACGCAGCGCACAAGCCCATCGCCGGAGAGAGCGCGGCCAGAGAAATCATCAGATGAGCGAAGTCGAACTCTATCCGGGCCGGGTCTCGCCGCTCGGCCTTGGCACCATTCCTCATGCCGACATCCTGAAATACACCGGCCTCGAATTGCTTCAGCGAATCATCGACGGCAAATATCCGGCACCGCCGATCTCCTTCCAGCTCAGCTTCGCGTTGACCGAAGTATCGGAAGGTCGCGCCGTATTTCGCGGCGTACCGAACGAACGCCACCTCAACCCGCTGGGTGGCGTTCATGGCGGCTGGGCGGCGACGCTGCTCGATTCGGCCTTGGCTTGCGCCGTGCAGACGTTGCTCGACAAGGGCGAGGGCTACACGACGGCGGAGTTCAAGGTGAACCTCACGCGGCCGATCACGCCCAGGACCGGCGAGGTGATCTGTGAGGGCAAGGTGGTTCACAAGGGCCGCACGCTTGCCGTTTCGGAAGCGACGCTGAAGGATGCCAGCGGCAAACTGCTGGCTTTTGGCACCGAGACATGTTCGATATTTCCGGCTGCCAATCTGGCGGCACGTTGAGTTTTCAGCGGTCTGGCCGCCGTATTTGAGTGTCAGTGAGACGAAACGTCAGTGAAAACTGGCCTGGTTTGGGGGAACCGCCATGTTTGAAAGCCTGATCGGCCTTGTCGCCATCATCGCCTTGTTCGTCATCATTTCGCGCCAGCAGAGCCGCATCGGTCTGATCGAGCGCGAACTTGGCGCGCTGCGCAGTCTCGTGCTTTCGGGCGCGGTGCCGCCCGCGGCCAGGCCATCGGAACAGGAAGCGGCCGAGGGCAAGGCCGACACGGCTCCGGCAGCCGTGCCCGCGGCCGATATCGCCCCGGCAGCAATCAGCGAGCCCGCGCTGGTACAGGCCACGGAGGCGGAAATCCCGGCTACGGAGAGAGTGCCCGGTCCTTGGAGCACACCCGAGGCAACACCGAAAACGCCAGGGGCCGCACCGGCCGCGGCCGCCAAAGCCGCTGGCCAGTCCGACGTCGAAACCGCGCTCGGCACGCGTTGGGCGGTCTGGGTCGGCGGCATTGCGCTGGCTCTGGGCGGCTTGTTCCTGATCCGCTACACCATCGAGGCCGGCATTTTCGGCCCCGGCGTGCGGCTCACCATGGCGGCGGTGCTCGGGTTGGTGCTGGTCGCCGGCGGCGAGTTCATTCGCCGCACCGGCTTCAGGGTGCCGGTGCAAGGTGTTGCCGGCGCCTATATTCCGGCGATCCTGACCGCGGCCGGTGCCTTCATCCTGTTCGGCACCGTCTATGCCGCCCATGGCGTTTACGGCTTCATCGGTCCGGCGCTTGCCTTCACGCTGCTCGGTGCGATCGGCATTGCGACCATCGCCGCCGCTCTCGTCCACGGCCAGGCGCTGGCTGGCATCGGTCTCGTCGGCGCCATGGTGACGCCGGTGCTGATCGCTTCGCAGGCGCCCAATCCCTGGGCGTTGTTCGGCTACCTCGCCATCGTGCTCGCCGCCACCGGCGTCATCGCCCGCATGCGCGACTGGAAAGCGCTGATGGCGGCCGCCTTTTTCGGCACCGGCATCTGGACCATCCTCTACATGACCGACGCACCGGGCGCGAACCTCTCCGCGATGTTGTTCATCGACACTGTGACGCTGGCCGTGCTGGCTTTTGTCTGGCTGAGCAGTCGTGGCGGCGAGACCGGACCAGCAAGAACCTTTGACTGGCCGTCCATCGTGCCTGGACTGTTCGTCGCCTTCTCGGCGCTGGGCCTCTCGGTTGACCCGGTCTTCGCAGCTGCCGGTGACGCCTTGCCGGGCGCGGTGCTGCTTATGGTGATGGTGGCAGTGGCGCTCTACCGCCCGCTGGCGCTGCCACTGCTTTATGCCGCCGGACTGGCGACGGTGCTGATCTATCTCGGCATCATCCCGCCGACCTCTATCGGTTCCGATTTTTCGAGCGGCGCTTTGGGTGTTGACGGGGTGCCTTTGGTCACTGCTAACGCGCTGAGCTTGCGCCTCGGCATTGGTCTCGGCCTTGTCTTCATTGCCGCCGGTCTCTGGGCCGCGCGAAGGTTTGCCGCCACGACACAGAGCCGAGCAGCCTCGTGGGCTGCATGGGGTGTCATCGCGCCTCTGGTCATCCTGCTGGCGCTCTGGCTCACCTTCGGCAATCTCGACCGTGACTTTGCCTACGCCGCCGCTGCGGCCCTGCTGGTCGTGGTTTTCGCCGCCGGTGGCGAGTGGATCGCGCGGGCTGAGGAACCGCCGCTCAAGGGCGGCGTGGCAGTGTCGTTTGTCTTGGGCGGCGCGGCAGTCGCGGGTCTCCTGATGCTGCATATGGCTTTTGATTCCGGCTGGACCACCGTCCTGCTCGGTGCAGCGGCGATCGTACCGGCGCTCGCTACGCGCTGGCGCTCTTATCCTGTGCTCGGCTGGATTTCAGTCGCCGCCGTCATCGCGGTGCTTGGCCGCGTCGCCTTCGACCCGACGATCGTGGGGGCCGAGTTCCTGTCGACGACACCGGTCTTCAACTGGTTGCTGCCGGGCTATGGCGTGCCGGCGCTCGCCTTCGGCTTCGCGGCCTGGCAACTCGCCCACACCACCGATGGCCGACCGCGCCTCGCCATGGAAGCCGCGGCGGCACTGTTTGCGCTGCTGACGCTCGCCATGCTGGTGCGCCACGCCATGCACGGCGGCGTCATCGACAGCGCCGCGCCGACGCTCACCGAACAGGCGATCTACACGCTGATCGCCATCGGTGCCGGCGCCATCCTGATCGCCATCGACAGGCGCTCGCCAAGCTCGGTGCTGCGCTATGGTTCGATGGCGGTGGGCGTGGTCTCGGTCGCCTTCGTCGCCGTCCAGCATTTCCTGGTACTCAATCCGTTGTTCACCGACGAATCGACCGGTCGGATTCCGGTCTTCAATCTTTTGTTCCTGGCCTATCTCCTGCCGGCCACCGCCGCCGGCGGCCTGGCGCTCTATAGCAGGGGCAAGCGGCCGAAATGGTATTCGGCCATGCTGGCGCTGGTGGCGGCGCTGCTTGCCTTCGCCTATGCCACGCTCTCGGTGAGGCGTCTGTTCAAGGGCGAGTTCATCGGCTTGTGGAGCGGCCTTGGCCAGTTGGAGACCTACACCTATTCGGCACTCTGGCTGGTGATCGGCGTGGCGCTGCTCACGGCTGGCGTCTGGCTGAAATCGCAGGTGCTGCGCATTGCTTCGGCCGGGCTGATCGCGGTTGCCGTCCTGAAAGTCTTCCTCTTCGACATGTCCGAACTGGAAGGTGTGCTCAGGGCGCTGTCCTTCATCGGCCTGGGTGCGGTGCTGATCGGCATTGGTCTGTTTTACCAGCGGCTTTTGACGCGGGCGGCGAAGGAAAAAGGATAGTCGCCTGCGAATCATTGGTTTTCTTTGTCGGGTCGGGAATAAACCGGCACCCGCCGGCGTTATCTCTTTGCTTGGGTGACCGGAGCGGTGGACCGCTTCGCGCTGGCCGCTTGCGCCGTGCCGGGAAGGCGCGTTCAATCGAGATCAACAAGGGCGACCTCAGAACCAGCGGTCATGAACGAAAAGAAGGCAGCAATCCTTGGCGAGATACCGCGCCTGCGCCGCTATGCACGCTCGCTTTTGCGCGACCGCGATGCTGCCGACGATCTCGTTCAGGACTGCCTCGAGCGTGCGCTGTTGCGGCTCGACAACTGGCAGACAGGGGAGAGCCCTCGGAGGTGGCTGTTTACGATCATGCATCATTTGTTCATCGACCAGATGCGCAAGGTGAACCGCCGCGGCGAAGCGGCGATGCTGCCGCTGGAGGCGGGCGAGGCGGTTGCCCAGCCGCCCGAACAGTTGGAAGGCATTGCTTCGCGCGAGATCATCGACGCATTGCAGGCGATCAGCCCCGATCGCCGCGCTGCGCTGGTCATGGTTGCCATCGAGGGCTTTTCCTATGCCGAGGCCGCCAACATTCTGGGTGTGCCCGCGGGCACGCTGATGTCGCGAATCGCGCGTGGACGTGAGGAACTGCGCGGGTTGCTGGACGACACAGCGCGCCGCCGTGCCATAAGGATCGTCGAGAAATGATCCGCCGCGATTTTTCCGAACGGGACATCCACATGGTGCTCGACGGCGAACTGCCGGCAGATGAACGTGCCGCCTACGATGCCTGGCTCGACTCCAATCCCGAGATGAGGGCCAGAAGCGCCCGCTTCACGGCCGACCGGGAGGCATTGCGCTCAGCCTTTGCCGGCGTGCTGGATGAGCCGGTTCCTGCGCGTTTGCGCAAGGTGGTACTCGGCGAAGCGCCTGTTAAGGTTGCGGTGCCACGCTCGCGCTGGTGGCTTGCCGCCGCTGCGGCCGTGCTTTTGGCTACGGGCGGATTTGGCGGCTACTTTGCCGGCATCGACGGCCTCGGGCAGGAGGATCAGGCGAAGGATCAACTCGCTGAACAGGCGATCGCCGCCCATGTAATCTATGCCGCCGAGAAGCGGCATGCGGTGGAAGTGCCGGCCAGCGACAAGGATCATCTGCAGACCTGGCTGTCCAACCAGATCGGCTTGAAGCTGGTGGCGCCGGACTTGAGTGCGAACGGCTTTCAACTGGTCGGTGGCCGGTTGCTGCCGGCCGGTGAAAGCAAGGCGGCAATGCTGCTCTACGAAGATGACAAGGGCGAGCGCATATCCCTCTTCGTGACTGCGGAATCGACCGAGAATGCCAAGGGCACCTACGCTTCGGCGCAGAACGGTCCGCAGGCCGTCTACTGGCTGGACAAGGGCTATGGCTGTGCCGTCGTCGGTTCGCTGCCGCGCGAGCAATTGGCGGTCGTGGCCAAGAGTGCATATGGCCAGCTTCTGGCCGGTCTCGCCAGCTGAGCCGGTTGCGATCTTGCGCGGCCGGCTGGCTTGAAACAGCGATTCCGTTCAAAGCTTGCCAGCTTCCCTGCCGAGGCGGAAACTGTCACAATTCGGCCCTAATCAAGGAGCGATAGCGCTTGATAAATACCGGCGCTTCGGCCGGTGTTCGCGACGCTTTTGACCGGGGCCGTTTCCGCAACGCAATCGAGGTTTTCTCAAGCCGCATGCCTGCCGAGATCCGCAAGGCCCGTGCGTCCGACGTCGATGACCTCGCCGCCATCGAGAAAGCTGTGTTCTCGAGCGACCGCATTTCCCGTCGTTCCTTCCGACTGTTCATCGAGCGCGAGACCGCCGAGACGCTGGTCGCCGAAATCGATGGCCGCGTCGGCGGTTATGCGATCGTGCTGTTTCGCAAGGGCAGTGGGGTGGCACGGCTCTATTCCATAGCCGTCGGCCCGTTTTTCGGCGGACTCGGCATGGGACGCCAATTACTGTCCGCGGCCGAAGAGGCGGCCTTCGAACACGACCGCATGATGCTGCGTCTCGAAGTGCGTGAGGACAATGGCCGTGCCATCGGTATCTACGAGCAGGCCGGCTACCGCAAGATCGGCCGCGAGCCGGGGTACTACGAGGACGGCGCGACGGCGCTGCGTTACGAAAAAACCTTGCGCGGCGACCTACCGGTCGCCACCAGGGTGCCATTCTATCAGCAGACCTGCGAGTTCACCTGCGGTCCGTGCTGCCTGATGATGGCCATGGCCAATTTCGATGGCGGCTTCGTGCCCGATCCGGTGATGGAAATCCGACTCTGGCGCGAGGCGACGACCGTCTTCATGATGTCTGGGCCGGGAGGTTGCGAGCCATTCGGTCTGGCCGTTTCGGCATACGAAAGCGGGCTTGCGGCGGAGATCTACGTTTCCTTCTACGGCGCATTGTTCCTGCAATCGGTGCGTAGCGAGGACAAGCGCCGGATCATGGAATTGGCACAGGTCGACTTTCGCCGCCGCGCGGAACTTTACGGCATCCCGGTGAATTACCGTTCGTTCACCATCGACGATATCAGGGCGGCTCTCGCCGCGGGCAAACTGGTGCTGGTGCTGATCAGCGGCTTCCTGATGTTTGGCAAGAAGGTGCCGCACTGGGTGCTGGCCATCGGCGATGATGGCGATCATATTCTGATCCACGATCCGTGGGTCGAGGATGAAAGGCAGGAAACCATCCTTGATGCCGCCAACATTCCCGTGCCTTACGGCATCTTCATGAACATGGCGCAGTTCGGCCGCGACGGACTGCGTGCCGCCATCACTTTGGGAAAGAGATAATGACCTGGGTCATTCTTACCGGCAGGCAGAACGATCTCGACCAGGTGGCGACACCGCACAAGATCATCACCAATCGTGACTATCTCGCGCATCCCTCGCTGTTTCGCGGCCAGCGGCCGAAGGTCATCAACCTGTCGAACAATTACGGCTACCAGAGCCGCGGCTATTATGCGTCGCTGCTGGCAGGTTCGCGCGGCCACAAGGTCATCCCGACCGTCGAGACGATGATCGACCTGTCGGAACGCAAGCTCTACGAGCATGCGTTGCCGGAACTGGAACTGGCGCTCAACAAATGCCGCAAGGATCTCGGCGGCGTATTCCCGGCGAAGGTCTGCATCTTCTTCGGCATCGGCCCATCCAAGGTCTGGGACCGTTTCGCAAAGCTGTTGTTCGACTGGTTCCGCGCGCCGGCGCTTGAGGTCCACCTCAAGGACAGCGCCGAATGGGCTTCGATCCGCAAGATCGGCCTCCACCCGCTGGCGCGCATGACCGAGGACGAGGAAAAAAGCTTCATCCAGTGCCTGGAGACTTACACCAATCGCGAGTGGCGCGACACCAAGGGCCGCACCCCGGCGCGCTACACCTTCGCCACGCTGGTCGATCCGCATGAGGAATTGCCGCCGTCGGAGATATCGTCGCTGCGCTACTGGGCAAAGATCGCCGAGAAGATGGGGGTCGAAATCGAGCCCATCACCAGGAAAGATCTCGCCAAGCTCGCGAATTACGATGCGCTGTTCATCCGCGAGACCACCTCGATTTCCAATCACACCTATCGTTTCGCCCGCCGCGCCCAGCAGGAAGGCATGCCTGTCATCGACGACCCGCTGTCGATGATCCGCTGCACCAACAAGGTCTATCTCAACGAACTGATGGCCTACAACAAGGTGCCGGTGCCGCCGACGGTGATGATCGCCGGCCCCTCTGATCTCGAACTCGCGGCGCAGACGCTGGGTTTTCCCCTGGTGTTGAAGATCCCGGATTCGTCATTCTCGCGTGGTGTCAAGAAATGCGCCAATTTCGAGGAGCTGAAGACGCTTGCCACCGAATGGCTAGAGGATTCCGATCTTCTGATCGCGCAGAAATTCATCCCGACCGAATATGACTGGCGTGTCGGCGTGCTCGGTGGCCAGCCGCTGTTTGCCGTGCACTATCTGATGGCCAAGAAGCACTGGCAGATCGTCAACCACAAGGCCAATGGCAAGCCCGACCAGGGCGGCATCAAGACCTTCACGCTGAAGGAGACACCGCCTCATGTCGTCGAAACGGCGGTGAAGGCGGCGCGCTGTATCGGCGACGGCCTCTATGGCGTCGACCTCAAGGAGACGAAGGACGGCGTCTTCGTCATCGAGGTCAACGACAATCCCAATCTCGACCATGGCTGGGAGGATTCCGGCGAGAAGGACGAGGTCTGGGTGCGGCTGACGCAGTGGTTCCTGGAGCGACTCGACCGGCCGGGACGGTAATTCTACCGAGGCAAAAGATGCTGTTCATCGTCATCGAGGATTTCACCGGCTGCGACCGCAAGGAAATCTATCGCCGGTTCCGCGACCGTGGCCGCCTGAAGCCGGAGGAGCTTGTCGTGCACCATAGCTGGATCGCGGCCGATATGAGCCGCTGTTTCCTGCTGGTGGAGACTGATGACGTCACGCTGCTGCAGCGCTGGGTCATCGAATGGTCTGACCTGGTCGAGTTCGAGATCGTGCCCGTGGCGCCCAACAAGGACATGGCGGCGACCTTGAGCGGGCACCTCTGATCATCGCCCCTCCAGTTCAGCGCAGCGCCCGCGAGCCGACGGCGCGCTGGCATTCGTCGATCAGCCAATCGCGGAACGCGGCCACGACATCGCGCTTTGCGCTCCGCTCCGGGATGGTCAGGCAATAGGGCTGGCGCAATGCTATCGCGCTCGCGGCGGGCCGGACCAGCCGGCCATCCTCCACCGCCTCGGCACAGTAGATCCCTTGCGCCAGTGCCACGCCCAGCCCCGAAATGGCGAGGTCGAGGGCCGCGCGCGACGAATTGGCCGACAGGCCGCGCCGCACCGCTCGGCCAGGTTGGGCACCCGTCGCCTCGAACCAGTTGCGCCAGGACGGAAACGATGCGCCGGTCGGTCCCCAATCCGTGTGGATGAGCGGCGGCCCGGCGAGCGGCTCGCCGCCCGCGTTGGCCATGCCGGCAAGCTTTGGCGCGCAGACGGGGTAGACCGCATCCCTGGCAATGTCCTCGGTCGGATGCTCGCGATAGTGCGGGCCGTAGGAGAGCCTGATGTCGATCAGCTCGCGGTCGAACGGCACCGGGTCGTCATCGCCCCGCAGCGATATGTCGGCGGCGCCTTGGCTTGCGACGAAGCCAGCCAGACGCTGCGAAAGCCAGCCCATGGCCATGGATGGCGGCACCGAGACCACCAGGCGCGGGCGGAATGCATCGCCGCCCAGTTCGCGCGAGACGCTGCCGATCTCCTGGAAGGCCACTGTCAGCCGCGGCAGCATTTCCGCACCGGCCTCGGTGAGGACAACGCGCCGGTTGACCCGCTGAAACAGCTTGCGGCCCATCTGCTCCTCCAAGGTGCGGATAAGCTGGCTGACGGCGGCGGCCGAGACCGAAAGCTCTTCCGCCGCCGCGGCAAAGCTGCCGGTACGTGCCGCGGCCTCGAAAGCTTGAAGCCCTTTCAGGGATGGAGATGTGACCATGGCCGCCCGATAGATAAGCTTGCCTTATCCAAATCGCAGGAATCGTCGTTTTTGGAAAGCTTTTTCGCCAACTAGAATGGTCGTCGTCAATCTCCAGCCTGGATCGAAGCCTAGTGGACCATCGCGACATCATCGCGTCACTGACACCGGAAGAGCGCAATCGGCTGACGGCCAAATCCGATGTCGCGGGCCTGTTCCAGCTCGGCGCTCATTTGGGTGCGATTGTCATCATTGGATCGTTGATCGCGGCGAGGGCGCCGTTCTGGCCATTGCTGATGCTGCCCCAAGGCATCCTGATCGTGTTCCTGTTCACGCTGTTGCACGAGACGGTTCACCGCACGGCTTTTGAAACACAGCGGCTGAACGATGGCGTGGCGCGGCTATGCAGCCTGGCGATCGCGCTGCCGGCCGACTGGTTCCGCTACTTCCATTTCGCTCACCACCGATACACGCAAGATCCGGAAAACGATCCCGAGCTCGCCTTCCCGAAACCGGAGACCTTGCGGCAATACATTGTCCACGTCTCGGGCCTGCCGGTGTGGTTGGGGCATTTCAAGACGCTGTACACCAATGCGCGTGGGAGCTGCCGCGACGATTATGTGCCGCCAAAGGGCCTGCCCAAAGTGCGTGCCGAGGCACGTGCGATGATCGGGTTTTATATCGTGGTCCTCGCGCTTGCCGTCTGGTTCAAGGCGACGGTGCTGCTCTATGTCTGGATCATTCCCGCTCTGCTCGGGCAGCCGTTCCTGCGCCTCTATCTGCTGGCCGAGCACGGCCGCTGTCCATTCGTCGCCAACATGCTGGAAAACACCAGGACGACGCTGACCAACTGGGCGGTGCGCAGGCTGACCTGGAACATGCCGTTCCATGCCGAGCATCATGCCTATCCCGGCGTGCCGTTTCACCAATTGCCGCGGTTTCACGCGCTGATCGAGCGGCATCTGAACGTGGTCGAGCCCGGCTACGTCAGCTTCCACGAGAAATACCTGGAAACACTGAGCTGAGCTTGTCCCGATGCCGTCAGCCGGTCTGGCTGCGCCGCGCGCGTGATTGCAACAGACGCTGGATGTCGGCCGCCTTCGACGGCACGCCGATCAGATAGCCTTGCGCCTCGACACAACCATTGTCGCGCAGCATGTCGAGTTGCCTCCCGGTTTCGACGCCCTCGGCCGTGACGACGATGCCAAGCTCGGTGCCGAGACCGATGATGGTGCGAACGATCGCCGCCGTGTCGCGATTGCCCATGTCGTGAATGAATGATCGGTCGATCTTGATCTTGTCGACCGGAAAACGCCTGAGGTAGCCCAGCGAGGAATAGCCGGTGCCGAAATCGTCCAGCGCGATGCGGATACCGAGCTCACGCAGCTGGCGCAGCGTTTTCAGCACGGCTTTGCTCTCGTCCATCAGCACGGTTTCGGTGATTTCCAGTTCGAGCTGTCCGGCCGGCACGCCGGAAAAGGCCAGAGCCGAGATGACGATGCGGGCAAACCCGCTGCTTTTGAGCTGCACCGCCGAGACATTGACCGCAATGCGCAAACCCGGCGGCCAGCCAGCCGCCACCGCGCAGGCTTTCCTCAGCGCCCACTCGCCAAGTGGCACGATCAGTCCGGTCTCTTCGGCGACCGGGATGAATTGATCCGGCTCCACCCCGCCGCGCGCTGGTGAATGCCAGCGCATCAAGGCTTCCGCGCCGATGATCTCGCCCGAGGCGATGTTCATGATGGGCTGGAAATCGAGATCGAATTCCTGGCGCGACAGCGCCGCCTCCAGGTCGACTTCAAGCGCCCGGCGGGCCTGCACCACGGCGTCCATTCCAGGTTCGAAGAAGCGATAGAGGTTTCGCCCATCGTTCTTTGCCCGATAGAGCGCCGTATCGGCGTTCTTCAGCAGCGTGTCGGCGTCGCGGCCATCGGCGGGGAAAACGGCGATGCCCAGGCTGACGCCGACATGCATGTCCCGGCCCCTGTCGCGAAACGGTTTTGCGATTGCCTCGACGATGCGTTTCGCCAGTTTCTCGGCATCGGCAATGCCCACCGAGTTGGATTGGATGACGACGAACTCATCACCGCCGAAGCGGGCGACCATATCTGCATCATTGCGCAGGCAACGCTGCAGTCTTTCGGCCACACTCTTCAACAGCCAGTCACCGGCGGGATGCCCCCAGGTGTCGTTGACCGCCTTGAAACGGTCGAGGTCGAGCGAGAAGATCGCGAGCGGCGTAGCGGCTGCATCCTCCAGCGCAAAATCGAGCCGCTCGCGAAACATCGATCGGTTGGGCAGTCCGGTCAGCATGTCGTGATGCGCAAGATGGGTCATGCGCTCTTCGGCCAGACGGCGTTCCGTGACGTCGTCGAACGTCGCCACCCAACCGCCGCCACTCATCGGCTGGCGCACCACCAGAAACGTCCTGCCGTCGGCAAGATGGCGATACGTCGAATGCATTTTTCCCGCCCGCCGGCAGGCTTCGGTCTTGGCGACTTCGCTGTCGACGTCGATCTTCGTGTAGATGCCGAGTTCCAGCAGTCGCTCGAGCGCGTCGCGATGCGTCGTTCCAAGCGGGAAGTCGGCCGCCGTGACGTTGTACAATTCCAGAAAGCGCCCGTTGCGCACGATCATCTTGCCGTCGGCGTCGTACATCAGCAGGCCTTGCGACATGTTGGCGAGCGCTGCGTCGAAGCGGCGATGCTGCTCCTTGAGGTCCTGCTCGGCGCGCCGCTGTTCGGTGATGTCCTCGTAGATCGAGACCCAGCCGCCCGAAGCCAGCGGCCGGTGCGAGATAAGGATGATACGGCCGTCCGACAGGATTTCTTCGTAGGTCGAAGGCTTCGCCTGGTCGATATAGGGCTTGCGGATCGCATAGAGCTCGTCGGCGCTTTGCGAGGCGACGCCGAGCTCGACGCTGTGCCGCAGGATGTCGATGAAGCGGATGCCTGGCAGCACCACCTTGGCGTCGAGGTGGAAGATGTCGATGTAGTTGCTGTTGCAGATGATCATGCGTTCATCGGCGTCGAACATGCACAGGCCATGCGACATGTTTTCGACAGCGGCTGAAAAGCGTTCGTTCTGCTCGCGCAGCTCATCTTGCATGCGGCGCGACCCCTCCACGTCTCCGGCCACCCGTTCCGGAACGATCGAACCATCCTTGACGACGGGCATGAGGCGCCCCTGCGGTGCTTGATCGAACACCACACTGTTGACGCTTTCGGTTAATTTAGCGTTTTCTGGCCTAGCGCGGATGTCGCAACTTGATGTCTTGATGTCTCGATCGCCGAAAACCGCTTCAGGAACGCAGTCTGTGCCCAGGTAACCGAGCGTGGCGCGAAGTCGAAGCGCTCAGCGGAAAAACCGCGCGGGCGGCCGAAGAACTCGGTCGCCTCGGCGGTCGAAAACCCGGCGAGCAGTGTTGCCTCGAAATAGGCGGCGATCTGGTCGGCGCGTTTGATCTCCTTGCGCAGTAAGGCGGCCGGTTCGGGAGGCAGCGAGAAACGCAGATGGATGGCGCGTTGCAGGCGCAATTCGCAGTCCTTGTAGCTGCCGCCCATCACCGACTTGAATGGCGAGATCATGTCGCCGATGACATATTCGGGCGCATCGTGCAGCAGCGCCGCCAATTGGTCGTCGGCCGAAGCCTGCGGCACCAGTTCGTTGAACAGCGCCTCGACCAGCAGTGAATGCTGGGCCACCGAAAAAGCGTGCTCACCGCTGGTCTGGCCGTTCCAGCGCGCGACGCGGGCGAGCCCATGCGCGATGTCCGAAATCTCGATGTCGAGCGGCGAGGGATCGAGCAGGTCGAGCCGGCGGCCGGACAGCATGCGCTGCCAGGCGCGTGGCGGCGCACCGGCGCGGTCCGCCGCCATCAGGCTTCCTCCGCGCCGGCGGTTTCCTGCGGGAAACTGAATTTGGCCCAGGCGGGGATGGTGAGCGTTACTGGCACATCGCCCGCCAGGATCGGTTGGCCGACGTCCAACGCCGTCTTGACCCTGTCGATGCGGGCAATGGCAAGCCCTGATGTGCCGGCACTCGAGCCGAGCGTGCCGACCGACCGCCCCTCGACAGTCAGTTCGGTGCCGACAGCGGGCAGCGGAAGCCTGGCCTCGACAATCAGCACGCGCCGCCGGGCCGTGCCCCGATGCTGCATGCGCGACACGACCTCCTGGCCGACATAGCAGCCCTTCTTGAAGCCGACACCGCCCATCTCGTCGAGCAGCACGTCATGAGGAAACGCATCGCCGAGTGCATAATCGGCACCGCTCTCGGCAATGCCGCGGGCGATGCGGAAGGCCTGCCACGCGGCGATGTCGCCGGTATCCCCGGTACCGGCATAGACGCGCGTGACGCCTCCGTCGCCAAAGCGCCTGTCGGCGACCGAGGTTGAATCACTTTCTGAGGCGATTGATTCCTTTCCCCACGCGACAGTGACAAGCGTTTGTTCCGACTTGGCAATATCGACCTTGGCGCGAAGCTTGTAGAGCATCAGCCGGCGAATGAAATCATCTGAAACGTCGGCACGGCATTCGATGCGGAAGGCATTTTCTCCTGCCCGTGAGATCAGGAAGTCGAACAGGATCTTGCCTTGCGGCGTCAACAGCGCGCCCGGCTTTGCCTCACCATTGCCAAGCGTATCGAGATCGGTGGTCAGGATGTTTTGCAGAAAGTGTTCGGCATCCGGGCCGGAGACGGAGATGAGCGCGCGGTCTTTCAGCGGGGCAAAGGACATGGGGCGGATAAAAGCCTGATCTTGCAAAACGGTTGGCCATTACGTAAGCCGCTGACACTCCCCCCGCAAGAGAGCATCACCATGACCTACGACCTCATCCTGACAGGCGGCACAGTGGTCAATCATGACGGCGAGGGGCTGCGCGATATCGGCGTGAAGGGCGGGCGCATCGCCTTGATCGGCGATCTACGCCAGGCCTCGGCTGGCGAGACGATCGACTGCCGGGGCCTGCATATCCTGCCCGGTGTCGTCGACAGCCAGGTGCATTTCCGCGAGCCGGGACTGGAGCACAAGGAAGATCTGGAAACGGGATCGCGGGCTGCCGTGCTCGGCGGTGTCACCGCCGTCTTCGAGATGCCCAACACCAACCCGCTGACCACCAGCGAGGCCGCGCTTGCCGACAAGGTCCGGCGCGGCAGCGGCCGCATGCATTGCGATTTCGCTTTCTGGGTTGGCGGCACCCGCGACAACGCCAGGGACGTCGGCGACCTCGAGCGCTTGCCGGGGGCTGCGGGAATAAAGGTCTTCATGGGATCGTCCACCGGCGACCTGCTGGTCGAGGACGATGAAGGTGTCGCCTCGATCCTGCGAAACACGCGCCGCCGCGCCGCTTTTCATTCGGAGGACGAGTTCCGGCTGCGCGAGCGCCTGGGCGAGCGCATCGAGGGCGACCCGTCATCGCATCCGGTCTGGCGTGACGAGATCGCCGCCTTGCGCTGCACCGAACGGCTGGTCCGCATCGCGCGCGACGTTCGCGCCCGCATCCATGTCCTGCACATCTCGACCGCCGAGGAGATCCTGTTCCTCGAGCATCATAAGGACGTCGCGACTTGCGAGGCTACGCCGCACCATCTGACGCTGAGCGCCGACGACTATGCGCGGCTCGGTACGCTGATCCAGATGAACCCGCCGGTGCGGGACAAGCGCCATCGCGACGGCGTCTGGCACGGCATTGCGCAGGGCGTTGTCGACGTGCTCGGCTCCGACCACGCACCGCACACATTGGCCGAGAAGGCAAAGTCCTATCCGGCTTCGCCCTCGGGCATGACCGGCGTGCAGACGCTGGTGCCGATCATGCTCGACCACGTCAATGCCGGCCGGCTGACCCTGCAGCGTTTCGTCGATCTCTCCAGCCATGGCCCGCAGCGCATCTTCGGCATGGCGAGGAAAGGCCGCATCGCCGCCGGGTATGATGCCGACTTCACCATTGTCGACATGAAGCGGCGCGAAACCATCACCAACGCGCAGGCCGGCTCGAAAGCCGGCTGGACCCCTTATGACGGCAAGCAGGTGACCGGGTGGCCGATCGGCGCCGTCATTCGCGGCACTCGCGTCATGTGGGAGGGCGAGATCGCTACACCTAGCCAGGGCAGGGCGGTGGAGTTCTCCGAGGCGCTGCCCGGTTAGACGGCCATTGCCGACGCGTCACGTCTTTGATTTTTAAGCGCTCTGCACTATGTTCAGAGCACCATGAAGGCACAACTCGAGCCTATGATTGACCCCGCCGAGTTTCCAGAGCTGCAAGCGCTCTTGTGGAATCGCGATGTCGCACGACTGATCCCCGCCAACGAAGCATTTGCGTTGTACGAGCGCAATTGGCGCTTTGTCGATCAAACACGGCTTACGGCGCGCGAAAAGCTGCTTATCCAGAATCTTGCCAGCGAATTCGGTCACGGCATCCTTCTGACCACCGGCTAAATCTCTTCCTATCTTCGTGTCGCATCTGCAACATCAACCGGACACGGTGAGCGAAAGTCATGAAGAAATTCAGGAAGCCCGAGCACATGATTATCTCGGAAGCCCTCGCGCTTATGGACCGTGACTTCCTGACGGCAACCCAATGCTGGTTCGGTGGCGGGACGGCGATTGTGTTGAAATTGGGCGAGTATCGGCGGTCGTTGGATGTCGATTTTCTGTGCGCGGATGCCGACGGCTATCGCCAATTGCGAACGTCGGCGGTCGAACGCGGGGTAAGGGCATTCTTTCCCGAACCAGTCGAAGCTGCTCGAGATTTTCGGATTGATCAGTATGGCCTGAGGACCGTGGTGCGGTTGAAGGGACAATTGATCAAGTTTGAAATCGTTCGTGAAGCCCGCATCCCATTGCAAGGTCGTTTCGATGACGATCTAAACGTTCCTTCTTTGATCCCCTCGGACATGTTCGCCGAGAAGTTATTGGCGAATGCCGACCGATGCCAAGACCGTGCTGTCGGCTATCGCGATGCTATTGACCTTGGAATGTTGGTCAGCGCCTATCAGGAGATCCCGAGCGACGCCGTAGCGAAGGCCCAGGGTGCATATGGACAGGATGTCCGGCACAAGGTTGCGTGGGTGGTCAACAAGCTTCGGGATACGGTAGAGCTGAGTTACGCAGCCGAGATACTGCAGATGGAGGCTGACAAGGCTAGCGGTGCCATTTCGGTTCTTCGAAACGAGAGCATTCGCATTTGGCCGGATGCTGGCATCGGTGCAGAATCCGCCAGCCCGCTCAAATAGCAACATTGTCTACGATGCTGCTCGCATCCTGCCGCAAGCAGGCTGCACCTTCAATCGCCGGCGACGAAGAAGGTCCATTGCCCGGCGGGCGTGATGCCGACGCGGTAGAAGATGTAGGCGCCGAACTGCTTCATGTCATCGAAATCGCCGGCGGTGACGATCTTGAACAGCTCGACCCGCTGCTTGGCGTCGAGCTTGTCGAGCGGCAGCGCGAAGAAATACGGCCAGACATAGAGTTCCTGTGGCGTGCCCGCATCGACATGGACGTAGCCGGCGCTGAGCACCTCCTCCAGAATGGCCAGGATCTCCTGGCCGTCAGGGTCGCCCGACAGCCCCTTGAGAAAGGCGATGGCGTCGCCATCGATGTCGGCCAACGACAACTGGGTCATGCTGTCGCCCTTGCCGATCAAGGGCCTGAGCTTCTCGATGTCGCCGCTCTTGCAGCCTTCGATGATCAGGTCATGCATGCGCCGCACGGGCTCGGGTAGCTTGCCGAGGTCGTAGACGACTTCCGGCAGGGGCGCCTCGGGATCGACACGCGGCCTGTTGCTGCCGCCATCCGATGGGCTGTCCGGCTCCGCGGCGTCCGGGGCGGCCGGCTGGCTGCTCGAAGGCGCCGTTCCCACCGGGGCAGGCATGGGAACCGTGCTTCCGGGCGTCGAACTATCGCCATCCGTTGCCGGCGTGACCGGGGAGGGGAGTTCTTCATTTTTGATCTCGCTCAGCGCATGGGCAGGGCTGCTGGCCAGGCACGTCACCAAGGCAATCGCACCGCAGCAAGCGGCGAGGCGGATGTAGAGGACGAGGCCCTTCGACCTGCCCGACATCGGAAAATTCACTGCCCGTATCTCCCTGCTCCGGGCATGGTGCCCGGTCGGCATCCAATCGTCAAAGAACCTGATATTGGTTCAGTGCCGCAGCCGATCGGGTTCGAAGGCGCCACCAATCACCTTTTCACGCATACGGTCCAGCAGGGCAAGGGCCGAGGTCTCGCCATTGGCGCGCAGCATTTCGCCGAATGCCGTTTCGAGCGCCGCCTCGGCAATGATCTCGGGCTCGATGCCGGCCGAAAGGCCTTCCGCCCAGGCTTCGCTGTGGCTCTCAACCGCCGTCAGGCGCTTCTCTTCCCTGACCAGCGCGTCGATATCGTTGGCAGCATGTTCCATAAGCGATGTCCACCCTTTCAAGCGGCAACCCATCAGTGTGGATCAGGCTTGATCTGTTCCATTCATAGGCAACTTCAAGTAAGTATCTGTAAATACGACATTTTTTTGATCGTCTTTTACAGGGGCCAACTGTGTTCGGCGAAGCTGCGTTTCAACCCGGATCAAACTTAGCCGATTAGGCCGGCCTGCGGGGCGAAAACCTTCAGTTTGAGTTAATTCTGCATCCGCGTGGTAACGTTTGATTAATGCTGTTGCAGAAGTGCAACATCAGGATTGCACCAAGATATAGACAGGCACAAGCCGGATATATGGATGATCCCCTGGCTACTGGCCTATATCTCTTGATGGATGCTCAGTTGCCATAGCGCGAAGCGATGTCGCGCGACAGCGTCTCACCTTCCTTCATATAACGGCTGATGGCTTCGGTGGCCGAAGCGGTACACCGGCTGTAGGTGCCGCCGAAGGAGCGGTAGCCGCGATTGAAGCTGGCGATGAAGCGGGCGCGGCGTTCTGGATCGGGATTTTCCGAATCGAGCAGTTTTTCCATCTCGCCCCGCCACCGGTCGCCCTTCTCCCCGCACAAATTGCGCAGGAAATGCAGCGATCCCAGAACCTCCGCCAACCGCATCAGCCCCGGCTCGAACGGCGACTCGGCACTGAACGCGGGCCGTACCGGGACGGCCGCGCTGACGGCAAGGCAAATGGCGAGGAGTATCGACGGACGGTTCATAAGCCCAAAGCCGTTTTGGCCTGCCGAACGGCCCAAGTCGTGGCTGGCGAGACAACATGAGCCTTGTGGCGAAACAATTTGTCGCCTGCAAGGCGATTTTTGAGTGCGGCGTCAGCGTGTTTGAATGTGACCGAGGAGTTCCTCGGCGACCGCCAACACCGAGCCGGCAAGCGGCAACAGGGTCATCTCTTTGAGTGTATAGAAGGCCGCTGTCTCGGCGTCGTCGCTGGCCACGGCCTCGCCACCGGCATAGGCGGCGCCGAAGACCGTGAGGAGATAATCGACAGGGTGGCTGTCGTCCCTGCCGTCGATGTGGATTTCCCGAAGCGGGCGAAACCCGGTAGCGCGCAAGCCGGTCTCTTCCATCAGTTCACGCCGTGCCGCGTCCTCCAGTGTCTCGTCGCCTTCGACCTTGCCGCCGGGAAGGGCGTAGAGCCCTTGCGAAGGCGGCTTTGCCCGTTTCACGAGGAGCACGCTGTCCCCCCGCACGACGGCGACCGAGACGGCGGGGAGTGTCTTGCGCGCTTCGTTCATGATCAGGCTCATTCGAGGACCGGTCTGTTGTGGATCGCCCGGTAGAAGGAAGCATTACCGGTTGCGCGCCCCCCATTCCATAGCCACTTTCAAAGCCGAACCATTCGAAAGGCTCCATCATGTGCGGACGCTTTGCCTTGACCGCCACGCCGGGCCAGACCGCTGCCTTTCTGGGCCTTGCCGAGTTGGAGGAATTTCCGGCGCGTTACAATATCGCGCCGACGCAGCCTGTGTTGATGGCGATCGCCGGCGCCCCCCGCGCGCCCGGCTCCAACCTGCCGGACCGGCAGCCGATGCTGGTGCGCTGGGGCCTACTTCCCGCCTGGGTCAAGGACACCAGGGAGTTTCCGCTACTGTTCAACGCGCGCTCGGAAGGTGCGATCGAAAAGGCCTCGTTCAAGGCCGCCATGCGCCACCGCCGCGCGCTGGTGCCGGCATCCGGCTTTTACGAGTGGCGGCAGACCGGAGGCAAGAAGGGGCAGCCCTATTGGATACGGCCGCGGCATGGCGGGCTGGTCGCCTTTGCCGGCCTGATCGAAACCTATGCCGAGCCGGGCGGATCGGAGATGGATACCGGCGCCATCCTGACCGTCAACGCCAACGCCGATATCGCCCATATCCATGACCGGATGCCGGTGGTGATCGATATCCCCGACTTTGCCAGCTGGCTGGATTGCCGCACGCGCGAACCGCGCGATGTCGCTGATCTGCTGCGACCGGCGCAGCCCGATTTCTTCGAGGCCATTCCTGTCTCCGACCTCGTCAACAAAGTCGCCAACACCGGACCCGAGATTCAGGAGAGGGGCGAGATCGGGCCGGAACCCGAGAAAGTCAGGCGCCAGAAGCCCAGCGCGGACAATAGTCAGCTGACGCTGTTCTAGCGAAGCCCGTCTAGGTCTTCATGTCCAGGGCGCCTGTTCGCGCCCTCAGTGCCGGCGATTGCGTCGGCTGGAGCGCCGCTTCAGGCGGCGCGGGGCGATACGATCTTCTGCGCCGGCTTCTTCTTCTTCGCTGTGTGAAGAAGGGCGGCGACAATGGCTGCCGGTCCGATGGCACGATAGTGGTTGGCCAGCGCCGGTTGCTTGGCGCGGTTGGCTTCCTGCTTGCTTCGAGGCATGTTTCTCTTCCCAGATAACGTTTTCGTGTATGCGATCTGGTTGCTGAATCAGACCAAATCGTGACGCTTGGTGATCTAGCCGGCGAATGTTTCATGACTGTGCCGACATGTTTAATAAAATGTTTCATTGGCTGATTCCGTGTGATCGGGCGATACGTTTGCCGGCACTCGCGATGTTTTTCCCGGGATCAGCGACTTGACGGCAACACTGGTCAAGGCGATAAAGCCGCGCATGAAAACGTCTTTCGCCATTTGTGGCATTTGCATTATTGGCTAGCCTCGCGCTGGTCCGGACGTTTTCGCCTCATCTTCCCCAGATTGGACAAACGCCCCGGCCAGCAGGCTGGAGCCTGATTTGCGCCTCAGCGCTGGACCAGCTCCATCCAGACAAGAAGTTCTGAACGGGAAGCATGGAATGTCTGACGCATCACAGGGCCTGCGCCTCTACAACACGCTGACGCGCACGAAAGAGGACTTCGTGCCGATCGATCCGAGAAATGTGCGCATGTATGTCTGCGGCCCCACCGTCTACGACTTCGCCCATATCGGCAACGCCAGGCCGGTGATCGTCTTCGACGTGCTGTTCCGTCTGCTGCGCCATCTCTATGGCGAGACGCACGTCACCTATGTGCGCAACATCACCGATGTCGACGACAAGATCAACGCGCGCGCGCTGCGTGATTTCGGCGGCGAGATATCAGCCGGCACACTGTCGCTCAACGAAGCGATCCGGCGGGTTACCGAAAAAACGGCCGATCAGTTCCACAGGGATGTCGCCACGCTTGGCTGCCTGGAGCCGACGGTCGAGCCGCGCGCGACCGAATTCGTCGAGCCACGCGCCGACGGCAAGGCCGACATGATCACCTTGATTCAAAGCCTGATCGGACGCGGCCATGCCTATGTCGCGGCAGGCGAAGTTCTGTTCGATACGGCGTCGATGCCGGACTATGGGCAATTGTCGAAACGCAATCTCGACGAGCAGCAGGCCGGTGCCCGCATCGCCGTCGACGCGCACAAGAAGAATCCCGGCGATTTCGTGCTGTGGAAACTGTCGTCGCCCGAGGAGCCCGGCTGGCAAAGTCCATGGGGCAGGGGCCGGCCCGGCTGGCATATCGAATGCTCGGCCATGTCGGCCGCCTATCTCGGCGAGGTCTTCGACATCCATGGCGGCGGCCTCGACCTGATCTTCCCGCACCATGAGAACGAGATCGCCCAGTCGCGCTGCGCCCACGGCACGTCGGTCATGGCCAATGTGTGGATGCACAACGGCTTCCTGCAGGTCGAGGGCCAGAAGATGTCGAAGAGCCTCGGCAATTTCTACTCGATCCACGAATTGCTGGAGACCGACACTTTTGGTGGTCGCAAATGGCCCGGCGATGTGCTGCGGCTGGCGATGCTGATGACGCATTACCGCGAGCCGATCGACTTTTCCGTGCGCAAGCTGGAGGAGGCGGAAAACACGCTGCGCAAATGGAAACGCGCGGCGGACCTTGCGCCGGCGGCGGGAAGTCAGTTGCCGGTGGAGGTCGTGGAGGCGCTGTCGGATGATCTCGCGACCTACGCGGCCTTCCAGCAGCTCACCCAGCTTGCCGGCGAGGCGACCGACTTTGATGGCAGCGGCGCTGGCGAGAATGGCGCTGCGGCTTCCTTGAAAACCTCGCTCGCATTCCTCGGTTTCGACGTGGGCGCGGCCAAGGTCGACGAGGCCGCGATTGCTGCAGCCATCGCCAGGCGCTTACAGTTCATCGCCGCCAAGAATTGGGCCGAGGCCGACCGCATCCGGGATGAACTTCTGGCGCAAGGTGTACAGTTGAAGGACGGCAAGGACCCGGTCACCGGCGAGCGCGTAACGACATGGGAGATCAAGCGGTGAGGATGATGGCGGGAATGGAGAGGTCTTCGCGAGGCGCCCCCCTCTGTCCTGCCGGACATCTCCCCCTCAAGGGGGGAGATTGGATGCCGCTTCAGCTTTCGCCAATCGTCGACGTTGAAGGTTCGGCGCTATCGGTGAAGCTGCCGATCTCCCCCCTTGAGGGGGAGATGCCCGGCAGGGCAGAGGGGGGCGAACTGCCGTGACGCATTATCCAGTGTCCGCCATCAATCGCGGCAAGGCGCGCAAGATGCGCAAGGCAATGACCGATGCCGAACTCAAACTTTGGAATGAGATTAGAGCGCATCGCCTTATGGGCTTGGCTTTCAGGCGCCAGATGCCGATCGGTGGCTACATCGTCGACTTTGCTTGCCCGACCAAAAAACTGATCGTCGAGATTGACGGCTCCCAACACGCAACGGCCAAAGCCTCGGAAATGGATGCGGCGCGTACCGCGAAGCTTAAAGCGCTGGGCTGGACCATCCTGCGCTTCTGGAACGACGACATCATTCGCGATATCGACAATGTCTGCCAGCACATCGTCATCTCGGCCGGCCTGACCAATGCCGAAATGTCGCCGGGCGAACCAGCAACGGAGGAGCTCGTTCCATGATCGACCATCTTGGCATCGCCGTTTCCGATTTCGATGCGTCCAAGGCCTTCTACGACAAGGCGATGGCGCCGCTGGGCGCCTCGCTGCTTTACATGGTCCCGCAGGAATATACCGGTGGCGCCAAGGTCGGTGGCTATGGCCGCGACCGGCCGGTGTTCTGGCTGAGCGCGGCCAGGGAAAAGCCCCGGGATCACCAGCACGTCGCCTTCACCGCGCGCAGCCGCGCCGAGGTCGACGCCTTCCATGCCGCCGCCCTTGCAGCCGGCGGCATGGACAATGGTGGGCCGGGCCTGCGTCCGCACTATCACCCTAACTACTACGGCGCCTTCGTCTTCGATCCCGATGGCAACAATGTCGAGGCGGTCTGCCATGATCCGGAGTGAAAACCGATGAGCCTCGACAACCGGCCGGTCTACACCGGCGGCTGCCAATGCGGCGCTGTGCGCTTCCGCGTCGAAGGCGCGCTTGGCGACGCCTCGGTCTGCCACTGCCGCATGTGCCAGAAGGCGAGCGGCAATTTCTACCTGCCGCTGGTCTCGGTGCGCGGCGCCAAGCTCGACTGGACGCGCGGCGAGCCCAAGCGGTTCCGGTCCTCCAATGCCGCCTGGCGCGGCTTCTGCGCCGACTGCGGCACGCCGCTGACCTTCGAGGCGCCGGACGGCATGTCGCTGGCGATCGCCGCCTTCGACGATCCGGCTGGTATCGCGCCGACCATCCAATGGGGCACGGAAGCAAAACTGCCCTATGTGGATTCCATTCCACGATTGCCGGGCGAGGACACGATGGCGGATATGGGCTCGGCCCCCTATCTCGCCGAACTCGTCTCCTATCAGCACCCTGACCACGACACCGACCAATGGCCGCCGGAGGAAAGACCATGACCGAGACCGTCCGAA
Source organism: Mesorhizobium sp. B2-1-8 (assembly GCF_006442545.2). Taxonomy (NCBI): domain Bacteria; kingdom Pseudomonadati; phylum Pseudomonadota; class Alphaproteobacteria; order Hyphomicrobiales; family Phyllobacteriaceae; genus Mesorhizobium; species Mesorhizobium sp. B2-1-8. Next base: position 4,876,687 of record NZ_CP083952.1, on the reverse strand, counting down.
CCGGCGGCTGCCAATGCGGCGCCGTGCGCTTCCGCATAAAGGGGGCGCTGGGACGCCCGTCCATCTGCCATTGCCGCATGTGCCAGAAACAGTTCGGCTCCTTCTTCGGCGCGCTGGTGACGGTGCCCAAGGATGGTGTCGAATGGACCCATGAGGAGCCGAGCTATTTCCAGTCGTCGGTCAACATCGATCGCGGCTTCTGCGCCCGGTGCGGCACGCCGCTGACCTACCGCCAGCCCGGCGGGCTCGAGATCGCCATCGGCGCCTTCGACGACCGCTCCGATCTGGCGCCGCGGATCCAGGTCAACTATGCGGCACGGCTACCTTGGGTGGAGACGATCTTCGACCAGCCCGTCCACCAGGATCCCGACTATTACGCGCGGCAGGAGCAGATCATCTCCTTCCAGCATCCCGATCACGAAACGGCCAACTGGCCGCAACAGGGCCTGAAACTATGAGCTTGCGCACCCTCTATCCGGAAATCGAACCGTTCGACTCGGGCATGCTTGATGTCGGTGACGGCCATAGGGTCTATTGGGAGCGGTCCGGCACCAAGGGCGCCAAGCCGGCCGTGTTCCTGCATGGCGGGCCGGGCGGCACCATCTCGCCAAAACACCGGCGGCTGTTCGATCCCAAGCTTTACGATGTCATCCTGTTCGATCAGCGCGGCTGCGGAAAGTCGACGCCGAACGCCTCGCTGGAGGCCAACACGACTTGGCATCTCGTCGCCGACATCGAACGCCTGCGCGAAATGGCCGGCTTCGATAAATGGCTGGTGTTCGGCGGCTCCTGGGGCTCGACACTGGCGCTCGCTTATGCCGAGACACATCCTGATCGCGTCAGCGAACTGGTGGTGCGCGGCATCTACACGCTGACCCGCGCCGAGCTCGAATGGTACTATCAGTTCGGCGTCTCGGAGATGTTCCCCGACAAATGGGAGCGCTTCCTGGCGCCGATCCCGCAGGCCGAGCGCGGCGACATGATGGCCGCCTACCGCAAGCGGCTGGTCGGGTCCGACCGCAAGGCGCGGATCGAGGCCGCTCGCGCCTGGAGCCTCTGGGAAGGCGAGACGATCACCCTGCTGCCGGAGCCTGAAACCAGCGGTCCGTTTGGCGAGGACGACTACGCCGTCGCCTTCGCCCGCATCGAAAACCACTATTTCGTCCATGCCGGCTGGCTGGAGGAGGGCCAGTTGCTGCGCGATGCGGGGAAGCTCAAGGACATCCCCGGCACCATCGTCCACGGCCGTTACGACATGCCGTGCCCGGCGCGCTACGCCTGGGCGCTGCACAAGGCGTGGCCGAAGGCGGACTTTCATCTGATCGAAGGCGCTGGCCACGCCTATTCCGAGCCCGGCATCCTCGACCAACTGATCCGGGCTACGGACAAGTTTGCGGGAAAATGACGATGACCCGTGAGCGCCTGTTCCTCTTCGACACCACGCTCCGCGATGGCCAGCAGACGCCGGGCATCGACTTTTCGGTCGAGGACAAGATCGCGATTGCCAAACTGCTCGACGAGTTCGGCTTCGACTATGTCGAAGGCGGTTATCCCGGCGCCAATCCGACCGATACCGCCTTCTTCCAGCAGAAACGCACGGCACGCGCGAAATTCGTCGCCTTCGGCATGACCAAGCGGGCTGGGGTTTCTGCCTCCAACGATCCGGGGCTGGCGGCACTCGTCCAGTCGAAGTCGGACGCCATCTGCTTTGTCGCCAAGAGCTGGGACTATCATGTCCGTGTGGCGCTCGGCTGCACCAACGAGGAGAACCTCGAGTCTATAAAGGCTTCCGTCGAGGCATCCGTCGCTTCGGGCAAGGAAGCAATGGTCGACTGCGAGCATTTCTTCGACGGCTTCAAGGCCAACCCGGACTATGCGGTGGCCTGCGCCAAGACCGCCTATGATGCGGGCGCGCGCTGGGTTGTGCTTTGCGACACGAATGGCGGCACGCAGCCCTCGGAAGTGCGGGCAGTTGTTGAAAAGGTCATCGCCGCGGGCATTCCGGGCGGGCATCTCGGCATCCACGCCCATGATGACACCGGCCAGGCGGTGGCCAATTCCCTTGCCGCCGTCGAGGCTGGCGTACGCCAGATCCAGGGCACGCTGAACGGCATCGGCGAACGTTGCGGCAACGCCAATCTGATCTCGATCGTGCCGACACTGGCGCTGAAGCCGGCTTTCGCCGACCGCTTCGAGACTGGAATTTCAGCCGAAGTGCTAACCGGCATCTCCAGGCTGTCCCGCGCCTTCGACGAATTGCTGAACCGCGCCCCGGAAGCGCAGGCGCCCTATGTCGGTTCTTCCGCCTTTGCCACCAAGGCCGGCATCCATGCTTCGGCGCTGGCCAAGGAGCCGGCGACCTATGAGCACGTGCCGCCGGAATCGGTCGGCAATCGCCGCCGCGTCATGGTCTCCGACCAGGGCGGCAAGGCCAATTTCCTCGCCGAGTTGAAGCGGCGCGGCATCGATGTGCCGAAAGACGACCACCGGCTCGATGCCCTGATATCCGTGGTCAAGGAGCGCGAGGCGTCGGGCTATGCCTATGAGGGCGCCGACGCCTCCTTCGAACTCCTGGCGCGCAAGATGTTGCATGGCTTGCCCGAGTTCTTCCACGTCACCTCGTTCCGCTGCATGATCGAGCGCCGCTTCGATGCCAATGGCCAGTTGAAGACGGTGTCGGAAGCGGTGGTCAAGGTGCTGGTCGAGGGCGAGGAGAAGATGTCGGTGGCCGAGGGCCATGGCCCCGTCAACGCGCTCGACATCGCGCTGCGCAAGGATCTCGGCAGATACCAGAACGAGATCTCCGATCTCGAACTCGCCGACTTCAAGGTGCGGATCCTCAATGGCGGTACCGAGGCGATCACCCGCGTTCTCATCGAATCGCATGACGGTACCGGCGCCCGCTGGTGGACGGTCGGCGTCTCCGAAAACATCATCGACGCCTCGTTTCAGGCGCTGATGGATTCGATCATCTACAAGCTGATGAAGAATCGCGAGATGGCGGGGCTGGTGGCGGCGGAGTAAGCTTGAACCATCAGCGAAAGTCCATTGATCCATCAGAACTTTGCGATGGTCTTGCCAAGGTTACTGGGCCATAGCGTTGGGCCATGGCCGCTGAAGCAATTATCTCCGATGCAGATTCCAAAGCCCGCCGCGGCTTCCTGCTGGCGCTGGGTGCCTATCTCTTGTGGGGGTTGCTGCCCTTCTACATGAAGGCGGTGGCGCATCTGCCGCTCGCCGAGGTCATCGCACATCGCATCGTCTGGTCGGTGCCGATTGCCGCGGCGGTCCTGATCTGGGCCGGCCGCACGGCGGACTTCAAGGCGGCAATCCGTTCGCCCCGCACCATCGCCATGGCGGCGCTGACGGCGGCGCTGATCTCGGTCAACTGGGGCATCTATGTCTGGGCGATCGCCGTCGATCGCACGGTCGAGACCGCGCTGGGCTATTACATCAACCCGCTGGTCAGCGTCGTCGTCGGCGCGCTGCTGCTCGGCGAGCGGCTCGACCGGCTGCAGATCGCGGCGGTGGCACTTGCTGCGGTCGCCGTCGCCGTGCTGACGATCGAGGGCGGCAAGCTGCCCTGGGTGTCGCTGGCATTGGCATTTTCCTTCGCCGCCTACGGTTTCTTCCGCAAGACGCTGCCGATCGGTCCCAGCCAGGGTTTCCTGCTCGAAGTGCTTTTGCTGTCGGTGCCGGCGCTGGGCTACATCATCTTCCTGATCGCCACCGGGCAAGATCATTTCGTCTCCAGCAACGGCAGCGACACCGCGCTGCTCATCGGCTGCGGGCCGGTGACCGCCGTGCCGCTGCTGCTGTTCGCCTTCGGCGCCAAGCTGCTGCGCCTCTCGACCATCGGCATCATGCAGTACATAGCGCCGACCATGGTGTTCCTGATTGCCGTACTGATCTTCGACGAGCCGTTCGGCACCACGCAGGCCATCGCTTTTGCCTTGATCTGGGCGGCGCTTGCGGTCTATTCCTGGTCCATGCTGGCGACGGCGCGCCGGGCTACATCTGTCCGATCCGCCTGACGAAAAGATAGGTCACGCCCGCGATCAGCAGCGATACGGCGGTGACCACCCAGAAGCCCAAAGGGGCGTTGACCAGCGGCAATCCGCCGACATTCATGCCGAACAGGCCCGAGATGATGGTCATCGGCAACAGCACCGCCGTCATCACCGACAGCACGTAAAGCAGCCGGTTCGACTGCGTCGTCAGCTTGGCCATCAGCTCGTCCTGCAGCAGCCGCGTGCGCGCCTGCAACTGCTCGCCATCATAGTGCAGCGTCTGGGCGCGGTGTGACAGCCGCGCCGCCATGTCGTTGATCGAATCCGGCAAGTCGTTGCGGTGTGAATGGTCGAGATGGCGAAACAGATTGGTCAGCGTCGCCATCTGCCGATGGATGACCACCAGGTGCCGGCGTGCATCGACCAGCGCCTGCCGCTCATTGTGCCATGCGTCGCAGACGATACGGTCCTCGATGCCGTCGAGACTGTCGCTGAGTGTCGCGAGTTCCGCCGCCATTCCGTCGAACGACTGGCCGACGACAGCCTCGATCAGTTCGGCCGGAGAGCGGAATTTGCGCGATCCGTTCTCGATCGCCTTGCGGATGTTGTCGACCGATTGCAGCGGTTGCTTGCGGGCGCCGACCAGCATCGTATCGTTGAGGGCGAAGCGGAAATGACCAAGCCCGCCTGCTTCCGCCGAATAGTCGTGGCGCAGGTCCGGCAGATCGCCATAGAGCCAGTCATCCTCGAGGTCGATATGGCAGCCATGGCTGGCGCTCAGGAAAGCTTCGCGCACCTGCGCCGGCAAGGCCTGATCGGCGCCGATCTCGTGGCGGGCGCGCATGTCGGAAAGCTGGTAGCTGCGCCATGTCCAGTGCGCGGCGGCGGCATCCCTGGTGCGCGCGCCCTCGGTGGTAAAGTTTGGTGAAGAACAGCCCGTGCTCATCGGGCAGGTAAGGCGACAGGTCGGTGCCTTCGGAGGGGATGGCGATGTTCATGGCGGCTTCGCCGGTCACTGATGCAGTGGGGGTCGCGGGAGCGGCCAAGCGCGATTTCTAGCATGGCATCCCCGATTTAGTGTGACTGTTTCGTGACGGCACGCCTTCCTAAAGGACGCTGGTGATCCCGCCATCCACCAGCAGTGTCTGTCCGCTCACGAAACTGGCGGCGTCGGACGCCAGGAACACGGCGGCGCCCGCGAGCTCCCGCACCTCGCCCCAGCGCCGCATCGGCGTGCGGCCGGTCAGCCAGGCGGAGAATGTCTCGTCGGCGACCAGCGCAGAGTTGAGTTCGGTCTTGAAATAGCCCGGCGCGATGGCGTTGACGCGCACGCCGTGCTGGCCCCATTCGCCGGCCATCGACTTGGTCAGCATGGTGATGGCGCCCTTGCTCGCCGCGTAAGGCGCGATCGAGGGCCGCGCGAGCACGCTCTGCACCGAGGAGACATTGATGATCGCCCCCCTTTGGCGAGCGATCATACCCTTCACGACGGCCCGGCTCACCTTGAACACGCCGTCCAGGTTGGTGGCCATAAGCGTGTCCCAGTCGGCGTCACTGAAGGTCTCCAGCGGTGCTCGTCGCTGGACGCCGGCATTGTTGACCAGGATGTCGATCGGTGCGGTGCCGGTTTCCGCCGCCGCGATCGCGCTGTCGACCGACCTTGTGTCGGTCACGTCGATCACCGCTTCCGCAATCGAATGGCCCGCGGCGCGCAGCCTGTCTGCGGCCGCTTTCAGATCGTCGGCCTTGCGGCCGCCGATCGTGACGCGCGCGCCGGCGCTCGCAAGCGCCTCCGCGAAGGCCACGCCCAGGCCGCGGCTGGCGCCGGTGATGAAGGCATGCTTGCCCTCGAGGCCGAACAGGCGGCCGAGATAGTCAGTCGAATGCAATTTGCACCTTCATCGATTGCGATTTGTCGCTCGCCAGCCTGAAGGCTCGTCTGGCCTCGGCAAAGCGGCAGCATCAGCGTGCCGCGTGGCTTGATGACATGCAAGGCGCTTTTGTCGCGGCCGTCAGTCTCAGCGCTTCGGCCCAAAGCCGGGATAGGGGTTGAGCGGCACGACCGCGGCAATGTCCATCATGCCGGCCTTGACCAGCGGCAAGGTGGCGAGGTGGCCGCGCACATCGGCGTCGCTGCCGGCTTCGAACATCATGCCGCTGCCGGGAATGTCGCCGCGGTTCCAGATCTGACGCACGGCGCCTTCGGCATAGAGGGTGCGGCGCTGCTCGGCTTCGCCAGGCAGAAGGGGCGTGAAGTCGGCGTCGGTGAACTTTTCGGTGTTGCGGGTGAGAAGGGCAAGGAACTGCATTTCGGTCTCCTGTCGTGGGGGGATGACAGGAGGTATCGCGCCGACTGGTAAGACTGTCCAAGACTGATTAGGCTAAAGTTGAGACCTGAGAGGACTTGGGTGTCGAGGAGCTAAAAATGTTCGACCTACGCCAGATCAGATATTTCGTCACTGTCGCCGAAACCGGCAATGTCGGTCGAGCCGCCGAACTGCTGCATATCTCGCAATCGCCGCTCAGCCGGCAGATCATGCAACTGGAGCAACAGCTTGGTGTCCCTCTGTTCGAGCGGGCAAAGCAGCGTGTTCATCTCAATGCCGAGGGTCGCGCCTTCCTGACCGAAGCCCGTGCCTTGCTGTCGAATGCGCGCCGGCTGGAGGAACTTGGCCGCAATCTGGCCAGCGGTGCCACGGGGCGTCTTGCCGTCGGCTATGTCGAGGGTGCGGTCCATGCCGGGCTTGTCGCCGGCATGCTGCGTCAGTTCCGCCGTGACCGGCCGGATTTTCATCTGCAGTTGATAAGCATGCGCTCGGCGGCGCAGATGGAGGGGCTTCGGCAGCGGTCGCTGGATCTCGGTTTGGTGTACGCCCCCGCGACGGCCGACGATCCTGATATCGCCAGCACGCCGCTACGCCACGAGCCGCTGGTGCTGGCCATTCCCGAAGGCGATCCGCTCGCCGATGTGGCCGATATCCAGCCACGTCATCTCGACGGCCGCGTCTGGATCACCGTGGTGCGCCAGCCCGACGATACCAATCGTGGCCAGTTCCTAGCAGCCTGCGCAGAGGCTGGCTTTACGCCCGATATCGCTTACGAGACGGCGGACCCGCTGACCTCGCTCGGGCTTGTCAGCGCCGGCCTTGGTCTCGCCACCGTGCAGGCAAGCCTGCGCACTGCCGCGCCGCCTTCGATCCTGTTCCGCGACATGCCATGGTTTGGGCGCATGGTTTCCATCCACCTCGCCTGGCGGCGACAGGACCGGCGCGCGGTGATCGCCGACCTGCGGGAGGCTGCCCGGAGGGAGGGAGTAGGGGAGTAGGGGAGTAGGGGAAAAGTGTACACGCCGGAGACTGCAAACCTACTACCATACTCCCGTAACTCTACATCTTGTCGATCACCGACTGGACGCCTTCCGTCGGCGCGTCGACCGAGGACCCGGCCACCATGATGGCGGCGACGATTGCCTCCGGATCGTTGACGACCAGCGGCTTGACCCGTTGCGCCGTGTGAATGAAGCCCTCCGCCGCCATGTGGTCAAGCATCGCCGTCATCGGGTCCCAGAATCCGTTGATATTGCCGAAGACGATCGGCTTGCGGTGATGGCCGAGTTGCGCCCAGGTCATGATCTCGACGATCTCCTCGACTGTGCCGATGCCACCGGGCAGCGCCACAAAGGCGTCGGATTTCTCGAACATCTTGTGTTTGCGCTCGTGCATGTTGTCGGTGATCAGCAACTCGTCGAGCCGGTCAAGCGCGGTTTCGGTTGCTTCCTTGTTGATGAGGAAGCGCGGGATGATGCCCGTCACCTTGCCGCCGGCCTTGAGCGCGCCTTCGGCGACGGCGCCCATGATGCCTTTGGTGCCGCCGCCATAGACCAGCCGCAGTCCTGACTTGGCAATTGAGCGTCCAAGCAGGTGACCGGCCTTGACATAGATTTCATCGCGGCCCGGAGACGAGCCGCAATAGACGCAGACGGATCGAATCGTGTTCATACCGATGATTGGTGATTGGGTCTGAAAGCGCGGTCAAGCCCCAAGGGCTGAGAAGGCCGGGCTTTTTCTTGTCGGTCATGGCAAAACACGCTAGACCGGCGTTAGGTGGCTAAGGGGCAGGGAAGTACATGGCGATCAATCCATTGAAGGCGTTCTTGTTCGCGGCGGGTGGGATCGTCGCGGCAGCGGGAACCGCCTATGTATCGGGCGCACTCGACCCGTATCTTCATCGCACGCCGCCGGCGGAAGTCGCGGCGTTGACGCCGCCCGCGACGCCGAAGCCGGCCGATCCGGGCACGGAAGGGCGCCTGCCGGCTCCGGCGGTGCCGGCCGCTCCGGCCACGGCACCCCAGGCAACAGCCCCGGCAGCGCCCGCAACCGATGCGGCGGCGCCTGCGGCGCCCGCGACGGCGGGTCCGATCGCCCCGACTTTCGACGTCGTGCGCGTCGAGGGCAACGGCTCGATCGTCATTGCCGGCAACGCGGCGCCCAACTCGAAGGTCGAAATCCTCAACGGCACGACGGTGATCGGCTCCACGGTGGCTGGTCCCGATGGCGCCTTTGTCATCGTGCTCGACGATCCGCTGAAGCCCGGCGACTATACAATCGCCTTGCGTTCGACGGTCGGCACGGTCGTGACCGCCTCGGCGCAGACCGCCGTGGTCTCGGTGCCGGCGAATGCGGCTGGCCAGGTGCTGGCCATGGTCGAGGAGCCAGGCAAACCGGCCGAACTGCTGACGGTCCCGGCGCCCGAGACAAAGCCTGCGCCGGCAACCGGCGACCAGGCTGCCGCTCCAGCGCCCGCCGTGCCGGCGGCGACCGCGCCAGGCGTGGTTGAAGCAAAGCCAGCTCCGGCGGCACCGGCCGCGCCCGCTGTGACCGAACCCAAGATCGTCGTCGAGGCGGTCGAGATCGAAGGCAACAAGATCTTTGTCGCCGGCCTCGCCGATCCGGGCCGCAAGGTGCGCGCCTATGCCAACGACATTCCGCTCGGTGACGCACAGACGTCGTCGGACGGCCATTTCCTGGTCGAGGCGACGCGCGACATTCCGGTCGGCAGCTACACCATCCACGTCGACGGCCTCGATGCCGACGGCGTGAAGGTGGTGGCTCGTGCCGCAGTGCCCTTCGAGCGCGAGGCGGGCGAGGCGGTCGCCGCCGTTGCACCCGCCGGGACCAAGCCGGCCGAGACCAAGCCTGCGGCCGCCGCTGCTCCGGCGGGGACCGCACCGGCCGCCGATGCCTCGGCCGTCGTCGCGGCAGCCACGCCGCCAAGCGACGTGCCTGAAATCGTGTCGCCCAAGCTCGAACATGCCGACGGCGCGGTCATTATTCGTCGCAATGATACGTTGTGGCGGATTTCACGGCGCGTCTATGGTCACGGCACGCGCTACTCCACCATATACCTCGCCAACCAGGACCAGATCAGGAATCCGAACCGCATCTGGCCGGGGCAGGTGTTCAAAGTCCCGGAAAAGTCGAAGGAAGGCGAAGCCGCCGACTTCAAGGCGATGGGTGAACACGCGACCACGAAGACGGAATAGAGAGAGACCGGCAATTCCGGCGATCTACCCATCGGCCTAGCTTGCCCTGTCATCGGTCATCGTCTATCGCCGATGAACGATGACAGAGTGCATCCCCATACCAGACCACGCCGTCTCGGCACTGTCCGTCTGCATGCCGGACAGCCGCGCTGTCGCGGCGCGGTTCGCAGCACTTTCGCATCCGGCGCGGATCGAGATACTGAAGCATCTGTCCGCCAGCAATTCCTGCTGCTGCCGTGAGGTCGTCGACCATTTCGATCTGGCGCAGTCGACCATCTCCCAGCATCTGAAGATATTGGTCGAGGCCGGCCTGGTTCGGTTCGAGCCCGATCGTCAACGATCGCGCTATGCTGTCGATCGCGCGGCACTTGCCGATGTATCGGCATCACTGAGCGCACTCATCAATTCCTGCTGCTCCGGCCGCTGACCCTCTCATCCAAAAGGCAAGAAAAGTGGCCGAAAAAACCGTATCCGCCGACACCTCGACACTCACGACATTGCGCAATCTCTGGCCCTATATGTGGCCGGCCGACCGCGCCGACCTGAGGGCACGGGTGACCTGGGCGACGCTGCTGCTGGTCGTGGCCAAGGTGACGCTGGTCGCCGGTCCCTATTTCTTCAAATGGGCAACCGATGCGCTGGCGGGAGGTTTCAAAACGCCTCCGCCGCTGCCGTCGTTCATGCTTGCCCCGGTGATGCTGGTCATTGCCTATAATGTACTGAGGCTCGTCCAGCTCGGCTTCAACCAGCTGCGCGACGCGCTGTTTGCCCGCGTCGGCCAGCATGCGGTGCGTCAGCTTGCCTTCCGCACGTTCGTGCACATGCATCAGCTGTCGTTGCGCTTCCACCTGGAGCGCCGCACCGGCGGCCTGTCGCGCATCATTGAGCGCGGCACCAAGGGCATCGAGACGATCGTGCGCTTCATCATGCTCAACACGGCGCCGACGATCCTCGAATTCGCGCTGACCGCCGGCATATTCGGCTTCACCTATGGCTGGAAATATGTGGCCGTGGTGGCGATCACCGTCTGCGTCTACGTCTGGTTCACCGTCAAGGCGAGCGACTGGCGCATCTCGATCCGCCGCGACATGAACGACAGCGACACCGACGCCAACACCAAGGCGATCGACTCGCTGCTCAATTTCGAGACGGTCAAATATTTCACCAATGAGCGCATGGAGGCCGAGCGCTTCGACCGCTCTATGGCGCGTTACGAGATCGCCGCCACGAAGACCTGGACCTCGCTCGGCTGGCTGAACTTTGGCCAGGGCTTCATCTTCGGTGTCGGCACGGTCGTCGTCATGTGCATGTCGGCGCTGGAGGTGCAGGCCGGCACCCAGAGCGTCGGCGATTTCGTTTTCATCAATGCCATGCTGGTGCAGCTTTCCGTGCCGCTCAACTTCATCGGCTTCATCTATCGCGAAATCCGGCAAGGGTTGACCGACATCGAGCACATGTTCGACCTGCTCGACGTGCCGCAGGAGATCATCGACAAGCCCAGCGCTAAGCCGCTGTCCGTCGGTGCCGGCAAGGTCGAGTTCCGAGACGTCCACTTTTCCTATGATCCGAACCGCAAGATCCTGAAGGGCGTCTCCTTCGAAGTGCCGGCCGGCAAGACGGTTGCCATTGTCGGGCCGTCGGGCGCGGGCAAGTCGACCATCTCGCGGCTGCTGTTCCGCTTCTACGACGTACAGGGTGGTCAGGTGCTGATCGACGGCCAGGATATCAGGGATGTGACGCAGGACAGCCTGCGCGCGGTGCTCGGCATGGTGCCGCAGGACACCGTGCTGTTCAACGACACCATCGCCTACAACATCCGCTACGGCCGTGTCAGCGCCGGCGAGGAAGAGGTGCGCAAGGCCGCCGAACTCGCCCAGATCGGACCGTTCATCGAGAAGCTGCCCGACGGCTACAAGTCGATGGTCGGCGAGCGCGGGCTGAAGCTCTCCGGTGGCGAGAAGCAACGCGTGGCGATCGCCCGCACCATCCTGAAGGCGCCGCCGATCCTGATGCTCGACGAAGCCACTTCGGCGCTCGACAGCCACACCGAGCAGGAGATCCAGGCCGCGCTCGACCTGGTCAGCAAGGGCCGCACCACCATCGTCATCGCCCACCGCCTGTCGACGGTGATTTCGGCCGACGAGATCATCGTGCTCAAGGATGGTCAGATCGCCGAGCGCGGCACCCATGTCGAGCTGATGCGAAAGCACGGCCTCTACGCCTCGATGTGGGACCGCCAGCGCGAGGCGACCGAAGCCGAGGAGCGGCTGCGCATTGCCCGCGAAAGCGACGAACTGGGTGTCGTCGTGCGCCGGCGCACGTCGGAGATGTCGTAGCTCATAAAAAGCCACTTGACCTCAACTTAAGTTGAGATTGTAGACCGTGCCCGAGAGCCGAAAAACAGCATCCTCGAGGACGGAATCAAATGGATATCAGCGTTACGGATCAAAGTGTTAATGGCGGAAGCGTGTTTAGGGTCGACAAGTTCGTCGTGCCCGCCAATGCTCGCGATGAGATCCTCGCAAAGGTGAAGATGACGCATGAGTTGCTGCGTCTGCAGCAAGGCTTCGTCCAGGATTTCCTGCTCGAGCAATTCTCCGGACCGGGGGAATTCAACCTCGTCACCATCGTCGAATGGGAAAGCCAGGCCGCCGTCGACAATGTGGTGCCGATCGTCAAGGCGGCGCACGAGCGCATAGCCTTCAACCCGCAGGAGACGATCGCCCGGCTCGGAGTGCGGGCTGATATCGCCAACTATCAGCGCGTGCCTGGACTCTAGAGCGGTTCAGTGTCTGATAGAGTCGCCGAACCGCTCTAGCTCTTTGTTTTCACGCAATTCCCTAGGGAAAGCGCTACGCGCTTTTCCCGGGAAAACCGCTGCGCACTTTTCCTGGAATTGCCCTAGCCAGGCCAGCCCACGCCCAGTGCCGGCGCTTCAATGGCGAGCACCTGGCCGGTGCGGGCGTCGCTTGTCATATGCTCGAAGCCGCGCCACTCGGCGGCGGTGATGAACAGCGTTTTCCTGCCCGCACCGCCCAGCATGCAGGCAAAGCAGCCGCGATCGGCGATGACGGTCTGCAAGACGTCACCGCCTTCGCGCACCCGCACGCAGTGCTTGTTGGGAACATCCGCGTACCAGACAGTCCCTTCGGCATCGAGGCAGATGCCGTCGGGATATCCGTCGAGTTCAGCCCAGATGCGTCGGTTGGACAAGGAGCCGTCGGCGGCGATGTCGAAAGCGGTCAGCCTGTTGGCGTGGGATTCGGCGATGATCAGCGTCTTGTTGTCAGGGGTCACCGCCATGCCGTTGGCGAAGGCGATGGTGTCCGCCACTTGCCTGACCTTTCCATCCGGTGTGACCAAGACGATGGTGCCGGGGCCGAAATGCTGGCCGGCCGCCGGAGCCGGCCCGCCGCCATTGACATAGATGTTGCCCCGCCCATCGACGACGATCTCGTTCCATGGGCTCTTGGACAGGCCGCGCAGATCGGCGTGGGTGACGAGCGAGCCATCGGCTTCCCGCCGCAACAGCAGGCCCTCGCGGCCTGAGACAACCAGCAGACGACCATCCGGCAGCCAGTCGATGGAGTAGGGCAGCACAGCCGGAACCCTGAGCATGATCTCGCTGTTGCCGTGCGCATCGACGGCAATGATCTCGCCGGTGCCCCAGTTGCAGACCCACAGGCGTCCATCATGCCAACGCGGCGATTCGCCGAAGGCGAGACCTTCCATGACGATATGCGCTTTGTTGCCGGATGATATTCGCATGATCAGGAACCTCCGTTGCGCGCGTCATCAGCCCTGTGATGAGGCGCTTCTCACCAAGGACGGGCGAGAAGACGATTTGCCGACAGCGGGCTTAATGTTTTTCGCTCACGAAGAAACACTCCATCGGCGTGACCGTTGGCGCCGCATGATGGCGGGTCTCAATTGCCATCCTTGTTGACAAGCGCCTCGCCATCGCGGCGGAAGCTGAAGACAAACCCGCGCCGCCCATTGTCGCGTTGCGGGCAGGGGGTGTTTCGGCTATTGAGGCCGGACCTGAAACAGGGACCGCCCCATGAGCCTTGTCGACACGGTCAAGAACGCGTTCGTACCGATCCATCGCGAAGGTTATCCCTTCATCGCCGCCTTTGGCGCGGCGACGCCGTTCCTCGGCTATTTCTCCTCGATCCTCTTCTGGATCGGCCTGATCCTGACCGCCTGGTGCGTCTATTTCTTCCGCGATCCCGAGCGCGTCACGCCCGTCGATGATCGTCTCGTGGTGAGCCCCGCCGATGGCATCATCTCGGCGGTGGGACCTGCCGTGCCACCGCGCGAGCTTAGCCTCGGCAATGTCGAGATGACCCGCATCTCCGTGTTCATGAACGTCTTTTCCTGCCACGTGAACCGCTCTCCGGTGCGCGGCCGCATTGCCAAGATCGAGCATCGCCCCGGAAAGTTCCTCAATGCCGAGCTGGACAAGGCGAGCACCGAAAATGAGCGCAACGGCCTTGTCATCGAGAGCCCCAACGGCACGGTGGCGGCAGTCCAGATCGCCGGACTGGTGGCGCGCCGCATTGTCTGCTGGACCGAGGCCGGCGCTTCGATCGGCACAGGCGAGCGTTTCGGCCTGATCCGTTTCGGCTCGCGCGTCGACGTATTCCTGCCTTTGACCGCCACGCCGCGCGTTGCCGTTGGCCAGACCGCGGTCGGCGGCGAAACGGTGCTGGCCGAATTCGGCGGGATCGCCGGCACGCCCCTCGTGCGGATTTCCTGACGGTGGGCACGCAGTATAAAAAATTCGAAGCCCATGCCAGCGGCGGTCCGCGCATCCGCGAGATCCCGATGCGCATGGTGCTGCCTAATCTCGTCACCGTGCTTGCCATCTGCGCCGGCTTGTCGGGTATCCGTTTCGCTTTCGAAAATCGCTTTGAAACTGCGGTGGTGATGGTGCTGCTGGCCGCTTTTCTCGACGGCATCGATGGCCGCCTGGCTCGCATGCTGAAGGCGACCTCCAAATTCGGCGCGCAGATGGATTCGCTGGCCGACATCGTCAATTTCGGTGTCGCGCCGGCCCTGGTGCTCTATGCCTTCCTGCTCGACCGTGCCGGCTCGCCGGGCTGGATCGCGGCACTGCTGTTTGCGATTGCCTGCGGGCTTAGGCTCGCGCGCTTCAACGTGCTCGACGACGAGAAGACCGAACGCCCGATATGGCAGTCCGAATATTTCGTCGGTGTGCCGGCGCCGGCGGGCGCCGTGCTGGTGATGCTGCCGCTCTATCTCTATTTCCTGCGCCTTGGAGTGGAGCCCAGCCGGCCGGCCGCCTTCGTCGCCACCGGCTTCACCATCCTGGTCGCTTTCCTGCTGGTCAGCCGGTTGCCGGTCTATTCCGGCAAGAGCATCAAGATCCCGGGCGACAGGGTGCTGCCGGTCATCCTCGCCGTCGTGCTCTACATCTTACTGCTGATGACCTACCCCTGGTACACGCTGACGGCATCGGTGGCGGGCTACCTGATCTTCCTGCCGTTTTCCGTGCGCGCCTATTCCAAGCGCGCCAGGCTGGAGGGCGAGAAGGTGCCGCCTTCGGATATAGGTTAGGGCCGCAGGCCCCGGATCAGCAAATCGGTCCAGGCGGACGCGAAGCGTTCGTCGCTGACCTCGATCGAGCGCTCGGTCCAGATCGCTTCGAAGACGCGGAACATGCCGACGCTGCCGACGATGACGGCGGCGACCGCGTCGCTGTCATGGGGACGCAGTTCGCCCTGTCGCTGACGCTCCCGCAGCCATTCGGCGACTGCGTGGTAGGTGCTCTGCATGATCTCGCCACGCGCCGAGGCCTTCAATTCCGGGAAGTGCTCGAGATCGCGCCACAGGATTCTGAGCATCTCGCGATTCGCGCCGAGTTTTTCCAGCATGCCCTCCACGACCCGGCGCGCCCCCTGATCGACAGCAAGCGCCTGTTCGCCAAGCTCGGCCCGTCCCTCCCGTGCCGTTCCGACAAACCGGTCGATAGCCGCGGCAAGCAGCGCTTCCTTCGAGGGAAAGTGCTTGTAGAGCGCACCCGAGCCACGCGACAGGCCGGCGGCCTCCTGAATTTCGGGAACGCTGGTTCGGTCATAACCGCGCTCGGCGAACAGGCGGATGGCTTCGCGTAGAATGCGCTCGCGTCCTGCGGATGGCGGCTTCATGGCTGTTCCTGTTCACTCCGATCCTGGTGGCGGGGATTCGGCGTCCGACAATAACATCCCCGTGCGAAATCAAGGATCGCTCACGGCGCGCTTCCGCCCTGCTCGGAAAGCCATGCCTTCCATGTTCTTTCTCCCAGCCGCTCGCTGGTTTCTACAAGGCCCAGGGCAAGGCTTATCTTTCGACTGACCGGAAACGGCAGAATGAGACGCCGCAGCCCGAGCACATCGCGGTATTGTCGAGCGAATGTCGAAAACGGCATCACTTCGGGTCCGCCAATCTGCGGGCGGACGCCGCGTTCCCCATCGCTGACAGCCTGGGCCAGATAGCTGGCGACGTCGCGCGTATCGACGGGATTTGAGGGCGAGGTCGGCAGCGGCCAGACCGGCAGCCATCTCAGCCCGGCCAGCATCTGCGCCAGAAGGTAAAAGAATGGGGTCGCGCGGATGACCGACCACGAGAGCGGCGACGTCCGCACAAGCTGCTCGCCCGCCAGCTTCACGCGGCTATAGGGCAGGGTGCTGAAGTCGAGGCCGACGATCGACACGAAGATGAAATGCGAGACATCGGCGCGCTGCGATGCGGCAAGCAGCCGCCGCGTGCCCTCGACGTCGACATCCGACGGACTGGATAAGAAATCGATCGGCCGCATACCGCGCCTTGCGATCGGCGACAGCGTCGCTGCATGGATGACCGTATCGATGCCACCAAGGGCCTCTTCGACGCCTTCGCCCGTTGCGAGATCGCCGAGCGCCCATTCCACGGAGCGGTCCGGCCCGGCTTTCCTGGCCAGCAACCTGACGGCGTGCCCGGACGCGGTCAGTGCCGGCACGAGATCGCGTCCGAGATGTCCGGTGCCGCCGGTGACGAGGACTTTTGCCATTCGGGATCTCCTTGCCGTGCAAAGGAGGTGTCATGTCGCGCTGGCTGAAACAGGCATGCCCAGCGTCTCTTGGCTCGGTGAGTGAGTAATCCCTCACCGGTGATTTGTCCATCTGAATCGCTGCGTCACGACGGCGCAGTCTCGGTCAGGCGATCCCGAAAGGGGGCGTTTATACGAGTCTGGCGTGGGTGATCACTAAGCTGCCACGCCAAACCCCAGCCGGTCGATCGCAAGCTTCCTGGTCGACACATAATCCGTCTTGCCCGAGCCGAGCACCGGGATTTCTTCGACCTTGACGATGTCGTTTGGCACCATCAGTTCGGCCGCTCCGGCCTTTTTGCCGAACTGTCGCAACTCCTCTGCGCTCGCATCGTCAGCGGTGGTGACCAGCACGATGCGCTCGCCGCGCCTCTTGTCCGGCACCGCCACCGCCGCGTGGCGTTCTTCCGGCCAAAGCGACTGCACCAGCATCTCGACCGCGCCCAGCGACACCATCTCGCCGGCGATCTTGGCGAAGCGCTTAGCGCGTCCGCGAATGCTGATGAAGCCTTCGCGGTCGACGGCGACGATGTCGCCCGTGTCGTGCCAGCCGGTCAGGGGCTGTAGCTCGCCGGGGCGATCCGCGGTCATGTAGCCCATCATCATGTTCGGTCCTTCGAGCCACAACTGGCCGGCATCATTGATGCCTTCGACCGGCTCCAGCTTCATGCGGATGGCCGGCAGCAACCGCCCGACCGTGCCGTCGCGCCCATGGATCGCGGTGTTGACGGCAACCACGGGTGCGGCCTCGGTCAGTCCGAAGCCTTCGATGATCTCGGCCTGGAAGCGTTCGCGATAGACGCGGCGGGTATCCGGCTTCACCGCCTCGGCGCCGGCGACGACGAAGCGCAGGCTGGAGAAATCCCCGTCCTTGGCGGTGCGCGCATAGTTGGCGAGGAACGTGTCGGTGCCGAACATGATGGTCGGTTTCACCTTGCGCGCGATCTCGGGGATGATCTTGTAATGGAGAGGCGAGGGATAGAGGAACAGTTTTACCCCGGTGACCAGCGGCAGGATGGTGCCGCCCGTCAGGCCGAACGAATGGAACACCGGCAGCACGTTGAGCAGGGTGTCCGCTGGCGAGATGGTGATGCGCGCCTCGGCCTGCATGGCATTGGCGAGAAGGTTCTTTTGCGACAGGACGACCGCCTTCGGCGTGCCCTCGGAGCCCGAGGTGAACAGGATCACGCCCGGCTTGGCCGCATCCTGCCGCTGCAGCGGCAGGCGCCACAGCAAGGCGGCCGCAAGCTTGTCCAGCGTGGTGACGCTGGTCCGCAGATCCTCCAGCCACAGCAGCCTGGCGCCGCCCTTTTCGACCGCCGCGACGACATCGGCGAGATCGGCCTTCTCGACGAAGGCGCGTGAAGAGACGACGGTGCGGATGACGGCCGTGCGGACCGCCGCGGTGACGCTCGCCGGCCCGGCCGTGTAGTTGATCATCGCGGCCACTCGGCCCGCCGACAGAAGGCCGACGAACGACAATACGACGCCGTTGGCGTTGGGCAGCATCACTCCCACCGCTTCGCCCGGCGCCGTCACCGCCTCGAAGCGCCTGCCAAGCACGCGAGCGCCGATGAACATCTTGCGGTAGCTCAAGGCCCCCGAGATAACATCTTCGATGATGGTGTGCGAGGCGCCGACACGGTCAGCGGCATCGCGCATGGCCAGGAACAGGCCGCGATCGAGGTCGGTGCCGAAAAGCCGGGCCTCGGCGACGCGGTCGAACAGCGCATTGGTATTCGAGGCCTGGTCCGGGTTGCGCGCCACCAGTTCGGCGATCGTCATCGGCTCCAGAACACTGATCGACAGCCGTGGAAACCAGCGACGCGGTGCCTTGTCCCTAGGTGTCAGCGAGACCGGCAGGCTGCGTGCGCTGGCGACGAAAATCGGCACGATGCGGGCATCGGCCTGCATGGCTATGCGGGTGACGGCGCGAAACAGCCGAAACGTCTTGACGTCGGGCTCGACCGCGTCCGGCAGGTAGACGGCCAGCCGGCCCTTGCCCTTCAGCACGCGCACCAGCCGGCGGCTGACGAAGACATGTTCGGCGTTGAAGGCAATGGTGCGGCCAAGTTCGCGCCAGGGTTCGAGCCAAGGCGAGCGCGCCGAAACCTCGTCGAGTATATGCAGCGTGTCGTCGGGCAGCAGCGACAGCATCAGCGCCGGCTCGAAGCGCGACTGGTGCGAGATGACATAGATGACCGGCACCTGCGCCTTGCGGGCGACCCTGATGCGATTGTCGCTGATCCGGTAGGCGAGCTTGAACGGCACGTAGAGCAGCGCCTGGGTGAAGCGCAGGCCGAGGCGGAATTTCTCAACCGCCCCGATCAGCAGCAAGGCCACAACCAGACCCGCAAGCAGCGCCAGTGTCAGGATCATACCGCGTCTCTCCCAACGATTTTGTCATTGCGGCTCTTGTACGGCCGCTTCCGGGGGCAGAGCCTAGCGGAAGTCGAGGCAAGGTCAATGCGGAAGGGGCGCCCTCACGCCGCCTTCAGCCGCCCGCTGATGAAACGGAACTCCTGCGTCTTGCCGCCATAGCCATAGGCGGCTGCCGGGACCTCGTGCACGAAAGCATAGCTTTCCTGGTGCACGCCGCCCAGCAGGCGGCCAAAGGCGTCGAAGATCGTCTTGAGATAGGCCTCCAGTTCGAGCTTGGTGTTGGTGCCGTCGACCACCTTGATGTCGAGCCAGAATGTGTTGGTGCCGTGCTCGGCGAGCGACTTGCCGCCAGCGAACCAGTGCTGTGGGTCGAGATAGGAAACGGCAACCGCGGTGAGCGTCGGGTCCTTGCGCAGATGCGCGGCGGTGATCTCGGTTATTTCTCTGGCGATCTCGGCGGACAGGGTGGCGTCCGGCTTGCCGGTGACGCTGACATTGATGATGGGCATTTTTCTTCTCCTTTGTTTGACCGGCGTCGGTCGCCGTTGGAGAGACCGTGCCATCATTCCAGAATCAAAAAAATCGAATTGTTTTCAACTTGAGATTCGATAATATCGAATTATGGAAACGCTCGATCCCGACCTGCTCAGAACCTTCCTTGCGTTCGTCGACAGCGGTTCGCTGGCGCAGGCGGCGGCCAATGTCGGCCGCTCACCGTCGGCGGTAACGGCCCAGATGCAGCGTCTGGAGGAGATTGTCGGCGAGCCGCTGCTGGCGCCGCAGGGCAGGGGGCGCGGCCTGACGCCCGCAGGCGAGGACCTCATAGGCCACGCCAGGCGCATTCTTGCGGTACATCGCGAGGCTTGGCTCGCGCTGAAAGGCGCACGCGCTGCCGGGCGCGTCGCCATCGGCACGACACAGGATTTCGCCGATAGCGGCCTGCCGGACCTGTTGCGTGCATTCGCCACCAGCCATCCGCGCGTCAGGCTCGAACTGCGTGTCGGCCGCTCCGCCGAACTGGCGCAGGCGCTGGAGGCCGGTAGCCTCGATCTGGCGATCGTCATGCGGCGGACGGCGGCGCCGGACGAGGTCGGCGTGCTGCGCGAGCCGATGATATGGCTGTGTTCGAGCAAGGGGCTGGCCTCGCGGCAGGAAGAATTGCCGCTGGCGCTGCTCGATCCCTATTGCGGGTTTCGCGAGGCGGCACTCGCCGCGCTCGATGCCGCGGGCCGCCGCTATCGCATCGCCGCCGGCAGTGCCAGCCTGGCCGGCCTGCGCACCGCGGTGAATGCCGGCGTGGCGCTGACCTTGCGAACCCCCCGCTTTGCCCATTCCGGCATTGTCGAGGCGCCCCGCGAACTTGGCCTGCCGCCTGTTCCGATGGCTGAGTTCGCGATCCGGCTGCGCGTCGGCGCCGATGCGTCCGCGAACGATCTGGCGGCGTTGCTGGCTGCCAACCTGGCTCTCTCCGGATCGCCTGGTTGATTTCAGCGAGGCCGCATTCCGCTATCAGCCTGTTGGCAAGGAAAAGCCGACCTGCGGTCGAGCCGGTCTACGCAAAGAAAAAGCCGACCTTGCGGTCGGCTTGGAGGTAGGACGGGCCGAGGGGTTTGGGGGACTTGGGGGGTGGCCCGTCGCACCAACAATGTCCGGGCAAGGTGATGGTTCCGTGACTTCCGAAATTTTTTAAGAAATATCTGACGACGCTTGCCGGGAGCGTGCCATCAGCCAGTCGCGGCCGGCGTGGGCAAAGACCGCGCAGAGCACGATCGCGCCGCCGACCATGCTGGCCATCGGCGGTATTTCGGCCAGGAACAGAAACGCAAACAAGATCGCGAACGGAACTTCCGCCGAGCCGAGCAGGCCGGATTCAGGCGCCGGGATAAGCCGCGAGCCTTCCGTCCACAGGATGGAAGCCAGCGCGAAGGACGCGCCGAACGTGGCAAGCAGAACCGAGTCCCTTGCTGAGACCGCCAGGGGATCGGTGACGAACCAGCCGAGTATGAACAACAGGAAGGCCGAAACCGCGCCGGCCCACACCACGGGCGTGTCGCGGAAGGCGCGCACCATGATCATGTAGAGCGCACTGCCGGCCGTCATCAGCAGCGCCAGCCCGTCGCCGAACAGGTTGCCGGTGCCGAAACCCGACCACACCATGATGGCGACCCCGCACAGCGACACGGCCGCGGCCACCATCGTTTGCAGGCGGAAAGGCTCGCGCACCAGCATCCAGGCCAGTACAGCGGCAATGAAGGGCGAGGTCGCGTAGATCACCGCGACATTGGCGACGAAAGTAAACTTGAAAGCCGAAATGAAGGCGATGCTGGCCAGCGCGCCTTCTACCGCCAGCAGCCAGCCGCGCCAGCCAAGCCGCAGCGGTTCGCGGTTGCCGGCACGGCGGCGGCGCCACAGCACGTAGAGGCTGATCAGGATCGCGCCGACAAAGCCGCGCCAGCAGGTGATCGTCAGCGGATCGGCATGGATCGACTTGGTCAGCACGCCGGTCAGGCCGAATACAGCCGCCGAGGATGACACGAGAATGATGCCCAGCGTGCGCTCGGCGACAGTGTCGGTGGTGGCTGTCAGATCAGTCATGCCGCAAGACTACGCCACTCCATCCTGACATCGTAGCGTCAGCAATAATGAACATCAAAGCCGCTTGCGGAAATGCTCGCCGCCGACGATCAGCAGGCCGGCGGCGACGATTAGGGCAGCACCCAGAAAGACCTCGCGGCGCGGCACGTCGCCCCAGATCGCGAAGCCGAGCGCGAACGCCCACAGCAGTGAAGTGTATTCGAGTGGCGCCAGGATCGATGCCGGCGTGCGCTTCATGCCCTCGAAAAGAAGATATTGCGCCATGCCGCCGAGTGCACCGACGCCGGCAAGAAGCAGCAATTGCGTCGGGTCCGGCGTATGCCACCACAACAAAGCCGGCACCGCCGAAAACACCAGGAAATAGAAATTGTTGAGGAGCAGCTGGATCATCGAGCGCTCGGCTAGCGCGGTCTTGCGCAGGAGCACGATGGCGATGCCCCACAGGAAGGCCGCCGTCAGCACAAGCACCACCGGCACGGACAGGCCGAGATGGGTGGGGTCGCAGGCGACGAAGACGCCGGCAAAGCCGATCAGAACCGCCAGCCAGCGCAGAATAGGCACCTTTTCGCCGAGCAGGACCACCGAAAGCACGGTGACGATGATCGGAGCCGCGTAATAGACGGTGGTCAGTTCGGCGAGCTGCAGGCTGCGGGCGGCATTGTAATAGCAAAGCCAGGCGGCAAGCGTGAACGCGCTGCGCACCAGCATCGGCCGCACGATCGGCGAGCGCACCGTTTCGGCGAACAGCGCCCGTCCGCCGATGGTCGCGCAGGCACCAAGAATGGTGATGCTGCGAAAGAACATGATCTGCCAGACGCTCATGCCGGTGACCAGCAGCTTGATCGAGGCATCCTGCGTCGAAAACAACAAGTAGGCGGCGCCGGTCAAAGAGATGCCGGCGAGAACCCTTTCGCGTGTATCGAGAATGGCGATATCGGCCATAAGGCGTGCGCCTGCTTGAATGAAGGCGGTTCCAGCCCCAGTCGGCTCCGCTCCTGCCAGCTATACGGGCGAAATCCCGCACTGCGCTGCTCCAGTACCGTGC
Organism: Mesorhizobium sp. B2-1-8; assembly: GCF_006442545.2. NCBI lineage: Bacteria > Pseudomonadati > Pseudomonadota > Alphaproteobacteria > Hyphomicrobiales > Phyllobacteriaceae > Mesorhizobium > Mesorhizobium sp. B2-1-8. The sequence continues at coordinate 4,854,023 of NZ_CP083952.1, read as the reverse complement.
TTGCGTTTGGGGCACGGGACGGCGGCGCGAAATACAGCCTGTCCCGGATGCGGCTTCTGGCGCGGCACGGCTGATTGGTTTAGCATCGTCTCATAAAGCGGAAACCGAAGGGCAGGCGCGCAGACGCCGGGGAACGGACAGGGAGTTGGCGCTCAGCTCATGCCAGATGTAGCATGTGCAGGCGCGGCCTGACCGGCCGCCTCTGCCAGAGCGGATATTTCGGGGGAGAAGGCCGATGCAGAAACTGCAGTCGCAAGGCGTCCATCACATCACGCTGGTCGGTGCCGGCCGCCAGACCTCGATCAATTTCTGGGAAGGTGTGCTGGGCATGCCTTTCATCTTCGAGCAGCCCAACCTCGACAAGCCGACCGAAAGCCATCTGTATTTCGATCCGGGCGACGGCCGCCTGATCACCATCTTCACCGACGAGACCCGCACGGCCGAGAAGCGTCGCACCCCGACCGACCCGGGCTGCGTTCATCACATCGCCTTTGCGGTGTCGCGCGTCACCTTCCTGCAGGCGGTCGCCCGGCTCGACGAGCGCGCCATCAAGCACAGCGGCGTCAAGGATCGCGGCTTCATGGATTCGATCTATTTCGAGGATCCGCTCGGCTTGCTGATCGAGCTTGCCTCCTACCGTTTCGAGCCGCCTGCCGGCTTCACCCATGCCGACGTCCTGATGGAGGCGCATAAGCTTCGCGTCGCGCGAGGCGACTACAACATCGCCGAAGTGCATCTGGCTGACGCCATCCAGGCGCTGGTGGAACGCGCGCGCGCGACATTGTCGGCCGACCGGGCACCCAAAAATCCATATTGAAGACTGAACAGGCAAGGGGAGGAACACGTGGCAAAGGCAGTGACGAAGAGCGCAAGGAAACCGGTAGCCAAACCAGCGTCAAAAGCCGCCGCGAAGCCGGCAGCGAAAGCAGCGACCAAACCAGCGGCCAAGACGGCGTCGAAGGCAGCCGCCGGCAAGACCGCGGCCAAGGCCAAGGCGAAACCGGCAAAGAAACCGGCACTGACCATCAGCATGCTGAAGCCGAGCGTCAACAACATGACCGTTCGCGTCTTTGCCCGCGCCGCCGGGCTCGACCATGCCGAGACCGATGCGTGGGGACACACGCGCTCGCCGGAATACATGGCGCGCAATCCGGCCCATCTGACGCCGATGATCGAGGACAAGGGCCTGCCGCGCGGCGTGCTTTGGGAGAGCTGCGCCATCATGCAATATCTTTCCAACAAACATGGGTTGGAGAAATTCTACCCCAAGGCGCCAGCCAAGCGGGCGATGATAGACAGCGCCATGTTCTATCTGATCGGCACGCTCTATCCCTATGTGGCGCGCGCCACCTATCCGGCGCTCGGCTTCCCGCAATATGCAGGCGAGGTCGGTCACAGTGATGCCCATCCGGACAGGAAATCGGAGGCGCAGAAGGCGGCGGTCGCCGCCATTGCCGAACCGCTCGAGGTCTTCCATTCCTTCTTCCGCGACGGAAAGCCGTTCATCGGCGGCAAGACCCCGTCGATCGCCGACATCCGCCTGGCGGCGACCCTCGAATTCCTCGCCGTCATCGACTATGCGTTGCCCAAATGGGCGAGCGAATACATGGCGGCAATGGAGAAGAAGCTCGGAAAGGCCTATGCCGGCCCTGCCGGCGACGTGCGCGGTTACATCGCCCATGTGAGGTCGCAGGCCAAGGCGTGATTCCAACCATCGATGGGCCATCAGCCGCGGAGGCGGCCGCAGGACTGATTTCACCGGTGGCGTCGCGGTTCCCCGCCAGCTTGAAGTTGGCGGGGCTTGCGTTAGTCTGGGCGCGGATGCAGTCGAATTTTTCTCTCGACCGGCTTGAACGTTGGAGCGGTGGCGTGGCCGCCGCGGCCCTGGCGGCAACGCCCGAAGGCTTGTCCGCCCGCTTCAGCGCGGCGGCAAGCATGCTGCTTGGCTCGGATCGTGTCTATGTTGGATTCTATCGTCGCGATATAACGTCCCTGACCATCGACGATGCCGGACCCGATCGCTGGAACCGCGACTATGATGCACGCATCTATCGCCAGGATCCCTTCTTTCAGAGGTTCGCCAGCACCAGACAGGATTTCCTGCTGCCGTTGTCGGCTCTCAGCCACGCCGATTTCCAGGGCACCCCGTATTATCGCGAATTCTATGGGCCTTCCGGCAGCTTCGATGAAATAACCGGCGTGTTCAACCTCGACGGACTGACCGCCGGCTATGTGACCTTTCTGCGACGCGACGGCGCGCCGCGTTTTGGCGAGCATGATCTGGCGGTGGCCGGCGCGGCGAGCAGCGCGACAAAGCTCATTCTGCAAAGGCTGCTTCATTTGTGCCGTCTTCGGGACAAGGGATCCGCAATCGAAGCCGCAGGGTCGCAACTCAGCGCCAGGGAAAGGCAGATCGCAAGGCTCTTGATCGAGGGCGGCAGCGCCAAGACGATTTCGCGAAACCTGTCGATTTCACCCGGCACCGTGCGCAACCACATCAAGCAGGTCTACCGCAAGCTCGGCGTGCACTCCCAGGTCGAGTTGCTGGCCGCCAGCTGGGAGGCTCCGCGCGACTGACGTTTCGCCAGCTTCACTGTCCCGTCACCACGCGTGTCCACATGCGGTTTTGCAATCGCAGCAGCTTTGCGTCGTTGTTCTCGACCACGAACAGCTTGGCCTTTACGTCATCGGGCGGGAAAACGCCGGGATCCTTGGCGACGGCCTGATCCATCAGCGGCTGGGATTCCGGGATCGCGTTGGCATAGGAAACATAACTGGAATTGGCCGCTGCGATATCGGGCCGCAAGTTGAAATCGATCCAGGCCTGGGCATTCTCCGGATGCGGCGCATCCTTCGGCACCGCCATCGTATCGAAGTTTATCAGCGTGCCTTCCCTGGGAATGGAATAGGCAATCTCCAGCTTCTTCGCGGATTCCGCCGCACGGGTCTTGGCCTGCAATATGTCGCCCGACCACCCCAGCACGACACAGATGTCGCCATTCGCCAGGTCGTTGATGTATTTCGACGAGTGGAAGTAACGGATATAGGGCCGCACCTTGCCCATCAAGTCCTCGACCTTGGCGAGGTCGTCCGGACTGGTCGACCTGGGATCGATGTGGAGATAGTTCATAGCCATTGGAATGATCTCCGCCGGAGCATCGATCATGGCGACGCCGCAATCGGAGAATTTCTTGACGACGTCGACGTCGAAGACCATGGCGAAGGAATCTGTCGGCGCGTCCGGCATCCGTTGCTTGACGGCAGCGACATTGTAGCCGATGCCGTCTGTGACGGCCATGTAAGGCACGGCGTGCAGGTTCTGCGGGTCCGCGCCCGCGATCAGCGACAGGGCTTGCGGATCGATTTTCGAGTGGTTTGAAAGCTTCGATCTGTCGAGCTGCAGGAAAACGCCCGCCTTCACCTGGTTCTTCAGGAACGGGAAGGCCGAGGGATAGACCACGTCATATCCCGAGCCGCCGGTGAGCAGCTTCGTTTCAAGGACCTCGTTGCCGTCATAGACATCGTAGCGGACCTTGATACCTGTCTCCTTCTCGAATTTCTCGGCCGTGTCCGGCGCGATATAGTCGGACCAGTTGTAGACGTTGACCACCTTCTCATCGTCCGCCCGAGCGACGCCGAAGCAGATGTCGCAGGCAAGCGCGACAGTCAGGATTGGGAAGAGCAGAGAGCGCATGGGTATCCTCCTTTCGCAGGTGCGGCGCACCGTTCCAATTTCAACTTCGGCACGCTTGCCGCTCAACGCCGTTGCGGCGCATAAACGGGTAAGGTGATACAGGCGACGTTGCCGCCGCCGAGCAGGATTTCGCGGGAGTTCTCGATGCCGACCACCTTGTGGTCGGGGAACAGCGTGGCCAACTGCTGTTTTGCCTGCCGGTCGAGATCGCAGCCGAACTCCGGCACGACCACGACGCTGTTGCCTGGATAGTAGTTGATGTAACTCGCCGCGATCCTGTTGCCGGCTGGCCGCGCCCAGGTCGAATCGACCCGGTCCACGCTCTCGCTCTCTTCCATCGTCGTCTCGATCGGGAGGGGATGATGCAGCCGATGCACCTCCAGGCTGCGGCCCCGCGCATCACGGGCCGAGCGCAGCACCTCTTCAGCTTCGCGCACGATCTCATATTGCGGGTCGTCCCGGTCTTCGGTCCAGCTCAGCGCGACCACGCCAGGGCGCACGAAGCAGCAGAGGTCGTCGACATGGCCATCCGTCTCGTCGAAGGCAAAACCACGCGGCAGCCAGATGACGTGATCGACGCCGAGATAGTCGCCAAGCCGGCTTTCCACCTCAGCCTTGCCGAGATGGGCATTACGATTGCGATTGAGCAGGCACTGCTCGGTCGTGATGAGCGTACCTTGGCCATCGCATTGCAAACCACCACCTTCGGCGATCAGCGGCGCGCGGTAGCGATCCATTCTCTCGACCTCGAGTACTTTTTGTGCAGCGAGGTCGTCCAGATCCCAGGGCGAATAGAGGCCGCCGTCGAAACCGCCATAAGCGTTGAAGATCCAATCGACGCCGCGCACTTCGCCTCGATCATTGACGACGAAATTGGGGCCACTGTCGCGGAGCCAGGAATCGTTGGTGGACATCTCCACGACGCGCACATGGCTGGGCAATCGCGCTCTTGCGTTCTGCCACTGGCGGCTGGATGCCGCCACCGTCACCGGCTCGCTTTGTGCGATCGCGGCGGCGACGTTGGCGAATAGCTTCTGCGCCGGCTTGGCGCCCAGACGCCAGGTGTCCGGCCGTTCCGGCCAGATCAGCCAACAGCCTGATTTGGGTTCGAATTCGCCAGGGGCGCGAAACCCATCCTGTCTCGGTGTGGTCGAGAGCGTATGTGACATTGTGAACTGCCGGAAAAATGGAACGACGAAACTTTCCCGGATCAGACGGTTTTGGGGCCTTGTCCGTCAATGTCCCATTTGGGATAGCTTGATCCCTGCGCCAGCCACTGGACCTGCGTTCGGCTGGGGCGAGCACCATTGGCGCCTGCCTTGGTTGCCCGCAAGTGCGATGCGCTATCGTTTACTGCGTCGCCTGATAAAGCTCCGAAGCGGCCTCTTTCAGCGCGCGCCGTCCGTCCGGCCTCAGATACATCATGTGCCCACCTTCAACGACGTCGAGGCGGATCGGCCTGGCGCCGGCGAGCGAGGGGATCTGGCTGACCAGATAACGCGACGCCAGGTAGGGAGTGACGAGATCGGTGTAGCCGTTGACGATGACGACGCCCAGCGCAGGATTCAAGGAGCGCGCCCGCTGCAAATCGTCCATCACGCCGGCATAGCCTTGGCGCGAGCCGCTCGTGCCATAGTCCCAGTTGTGGCTGATATCGCCGTTCAGCAAGCGGTAGCTGACGTCGGTGCGAAAGTTCAGCTCATCGCGCGCGTAGCCGACAAAGGCCGAGGTCAGCGCCGGCACACTGCGGTCCAGTACCGGATCGGGACCGGCGATGCGGGGGCTCTGGGGAGCGATGTCCGCCGTCGCGATCATGCCGTCATAGGGGCTGAGCACCTTGCCCGTGGCACGGGCAAACTCCCTTGCGAAGAGCGAGGTCGGGACGCGGGCGAAGTTGCGGTGAACGAGGTCGGGCGGCAGGCCGGTGATCTCGGCGACGCGATCGCTCGCCAGCCGCCCCCCTTGCTCCAGCCCACTGCTGAGCGCGGTGAGGTACTCGCCAAGTGCATAATGCTCGATCCCGGCGAGCTTTTCCCGCAGTATATCGCCGCTGACACCCTCGCTGCGCAGGCGGACCGCCGCGAGCGAGGGGAGTTCGAGAGCCCAATGAAGCGGCTCGAATTCGTCGGGCTGGACGAGGGTGAATTCCAGCGCCGGGGAGATCAGCACGATGCCGCTCGGGCTGATGCCGATATCTTCCTGCAGCGTCCTGGCAAGCAGCGCGGCCCGGAACCCGCCATAGCTCTCACCGGCGAGGAACAGCGGAGATCCCGTGCGGCCGTTTTGGGCGAGATAGAGCCGGATGAAGGCGCCGATCGAACTGGCGTCCTGGCTGACGCCCCAGAAGTCGTGCGTATCTTGGCCAGGCGCCTCGCGACTGTAGCCAGTTCCCACCGGGTCAACGAAGACGAGATCGGTCATGTCGAGCCAGCTGTCGGGATTGTCGATGAGCTTTTGCGGCGACGGGAGGAATTCCCCGTCAGCTCCGGTCGCCACGATGCGCGGTCCGAGCGCGCCGAGATGCAGATAGGCTGAAGCGGCACCCGGGCCGCCGTTGAACACGAAGGTGATTGGCCGCGGTGCTTCCGTCGCGACGCTCTCCCGCGGTTTCTGCGTATAGGCAACATAGAAGATCTCCGCCGTGATCTCGCCCTTGCCGGAGAGCAGCGGGACCGTGCCGGCCTTTGCCTGGTACTGCAGACTGCGCCCGCCAATGCTGATCGAATGGTCGGTGATCGCGGGCGGCGGCAGCAGCGACAGCACGCCGCCCGCGGGCGCCGGCCGCTCTGGCGTTTCGGCCAAGAGAGGCTGCGCGAAGCCGGCAAGCAGGAAGAGGACTAGGGGGACGAGTTTCAGCTTGGAATGCATGAGGCCTCCGCGGGAACGACTCCCGCATAGGTATGGCCGAGGCGAATGAAGTCAAAGAGAATAGGGATGGCGAGCCCTCTGCTGTCCCGCCGACACCAGTTACTGATAGCTCGGGTCGTCCTGCTCGGATTGGCTCACACGTCTTGCACGACCGTGCTATCAAGGCAGAAAGCCGTTCGAAAGGAACGAAAATGGGCGCAACCGAGCTCAAGGCCATCCAGGCGCCGCTGAAGCAGGCCTACCGCGACGACGCCGCGCAAGCACTGATCACGCTGAGGGCGAAGGGCTCGATCGACGAACAGTCGGTGGCCTGCAAGGTCGAGACGGGCAGGGCGTTGGCAATCGCCGGCCTGCATCCGGCAACAGGCGGTTCGGGGCTCGAACTGTGCTCCGGCGATATGCTGCTCGAGGCGTTGGTGGCGTGCGCCGGGGTGACGTTGAAAGCGGTGGCGACGGCACTCGAATTCAAGCTCGGCGCCGCGACCGTTGAGGCCGAAGGCGACCTTGATTTTCGCGGCACGCTCGGCGTCGCCAGGGACGCGCCGGTAGGCTTTCGCGCCATCCGGCTCAATTTCGATCTCGACACGGATGAGCCGCAGGAGCGGATCGATTCGCTGCTGAAGCTGACCGAGCGCTATTGCGTGGTGTTCCAGACCATCAACCAGAAGCCTGACCTGACGGTGAGCGCGCGGTGATGAATCACACGGCCCGCGGCGGAGGCCGCGGGCCTTGTGATTCCTGATGCTTACTGAGCTGACGGTGCTTCGGCGTCGCCTTCGTCGGTGAAGGGCGAGGCGCTCGGCACGCACTGCACGGACCAGCCGGCGGGTGTCGGCTGCTTCTGATACTCGGTGATGGCGGCGGTGCATTGTTCGCGCTTGTCGAAGGTGCTGGGCAGCACGACCATGCCGCCCTGCGGGCCGGCGATTACCAGATACCAGACCAATGCTGCGGTCGTAGCCATGGAGTTTTCCTTGTCTGCCCAGCAGGGCGCTTGGTGTGGGAGTCGTCCAATGCTAACAACTCCTCGGAAATGACGAAAGCATGACCACCGCCTTAGATCACAGGCGCGTCATGATTCGGCAGGTTTTCGGGCTGGGCGTGTTGCAACCGCCACAATTCAATCGGTCGCAAAGCAATGGAGCATCGAGAACTGTGCGGTCGTGATGACCCGTCATGGCCGCCTCTTCGGCACCGTCAAAGGCTCGAGTTTTATTCCGGTTGCCGGTAGGCGACGAAGCGGTTGTGCTTGGCCTGGAAGATCAGCCCGGTCTCTTTGAGGTCCGGGCTGGCCAGCGGCACGATGCGTTTGGCGATCTCGGAGGGGTGCGGCAATGTCTCGGGATCTTCACCGGGCACGGCTTGCGCGCGCATCGCGGTGCGGGTGGCGCCGGGGTCGGCGGCATTGACGCGCAGCGGCAGGTTTTGCGTCTCATGCGCCCAGGAGCGCATCATGGTCTCCACTGCCGCCTTCGATGCAGCGTAAGGCCCCCAGAAGGCGCGCGCCGAATGCGCGACGTTCGAAGACAGAATAATCGCCCGGCCGGCATCCGAAAGCCGCAGCAGCGGGTCGACGGAGCGGATCAGCCGCCAGGTCGAGGTGACGTTGATGGTCATCACCTTTTCGAAGGTCTTGGCCTCGACATGGCCGATCGGCGAGATGACGCCGAGCACGCCGGCATTGGCGACGAGGATGTCGAGCTTGCCCCAGCGCTCATGGATGGCGCCGCCCAGCCGGTCGATGCCGGCCATGTCTGCGAGATCGAGCGGGACCAGCGTCGCCTGGCCGCCGGCCGCCTTGATCTGGTCGTCGAGCTCTTCCAGTCCACCGACGGTGCGGGCAACCGCGATGACGTGCGCACCGGCGGCCGCCAGTTCCCTGGCGATGAAATAGCCGATGCCGCGCGAGGCGCCGGTGACGACCGCAACGCGGCCGGTAAGATCGAGGGTCATGCGATGGCTTCCGGAAATCTAACTAGCGCTGGTGACGGTCCGGCAATCCTACGCCCCGCTCGTCGCCAGCAGCGACAGCGTGCGCACATTGTCGTGGCCTTCGAAGTCGAGCAGGCGGGTCGGGTACTGGCCGGTGAAGCACGCATCGCAGAACTGCGGCTGTTCGTCGTCGCGGCTGGCCTCGCCGACGGCTCGGTAGAGCCCGTTGATCGACAGGAAGCCGAGCGAATCGACGCGGATGAACTCGGCCATTTCTTCCACCGACATGCGCGATGCCAGCAGCTTCGACTTCTCCGGCGTGTCGACGCCGTAGAAGCACGACGCGCTGGTCGGCGGCGAGGCGATGCGCATGTGCACTTCCTTGGCGCCGGCGTCGCGCACCATCTGCACGATCTTCTGGCTGGTGGTGCCGCGCACGATGGAATCGTCGACCAGCACCACGCGCTTGCCCTCGATCATGCGGCGATTGGCGTTGTGCTTGAGCTTGACGCCCATGTGGCGGATCGAATCGCCGGGCTGGATGAAGGTGCGGCCGACATAGTGGTTGCGGATGATGCCGAGTTCGAAGGGAATGCCCGCCGCCTGGCTGAAGCCGATTGCCGCCGGCGTGCCCGAGTCCGGCACCGGCACGACGATGTCGGCCTCGACCGGATTCTCCTGCGCCAGTTCGGCGCCGATGCGCTTGCGCACCTCATAGACATTGCGGCCCTCGACCGAAGAGTCGGGCCGGGCAAAATAGACATATTCGAAAATGCAGAATCGGGTCTTCTGTGGTTCGAATGGGAACAGGCTCTCGATGCCCTTGGAAGTGACGACGACCATCTCGCCGGGCTTCAGGTCGCGCACGAAGCGGGCGCCGATGATGTCGAGCGCGCAGGTCTCGGAGGCCAGGATCCAGGCGCCGTCGAGATCGCCCAGCACCAGCGGACGGATGCCGAGCGGGTCGCGGCAGCCGATCATCTTCTTGGCCGTCATCGCCACCAGCGAGAAGGCGCCCTCGACCTGGCGCACCGCGTCGATGAAGCGCGAATTGAGGTCGCGCTCCTTGCTGGTCGCGACCAGATGCAAAAGCGTCTCGGTGTCGGAGGTGGAGGAGAAGATCGCGCCCTGCTTCTGCAAGGCCCGTTGCACGGTCATCGCGTTGGTGAGGTTGCCGTTGTGGGCCACAGCGAAGCCGCCATCGGCCAATTCGGCGAAGAAGGGCTGGATGTTGCGCATGCCGGCGCCGCCAGTGGTGGCGTAACGCGTGTGGCCGATCGCGCGGTTGCCTTGCAGGCTATCGATGACGCGTTGCTTGGTGAAGGTGTCGCCGATCAGGCCGACATGGCGTTCGACATGGAACTGGGTGCCGTCGTAGGAGACGATGCCGGCCGCTTCCTGGCCGCGATGCTGCAGCGCATGCAGGCCGAGTGTGACGATGGCTGCCGCATCCTGCCGGCCAAAGATGCCGAAGACTCCGCATTCGTCATGGAAATGATCGTCAGCCTCGGCGGAAAGCACGTCGTCTGCGTCTGCCATTTTAAGCTCCGCTAAAATCGCCATATAAGGCTGTCGCCCGTCGAAAGCAACGCACTGCGTGCGATCGTTCACATGGATCGATCGTCCGACGCCCAGTTTGCTGCCTCAGTTCGCCGGCGCCGGCGTCGGATTGGCTGGAGCCGGGGCGTTGTCGGCCGGCGCCGTTTCGTTGTCGTCAGGCGCCGGCGCATTGGCATCGTCACCCGTTGCCGGCGCATCCGCCGCTGGCGCATCCGGGGCAGCCGGGGTTTCGGCTGTTTTCGGGCTGAGCTTCTTGAGGATTGCGTTCTCGGTGTCGGCGGGCAGCAGACTCTCAATCTTGGCGCCGATCTGTTCCAGCAGCGGCCGCGACTTGGCTTCCGTCACCCAGGCCGGGGCCTTGGCGCCGGCCAGCCAGTTGAAGAACAGCAGCGCCACCGCGACGACCAGGATGCCGCGCGCGGCGCCGTAGAGGAAGCCGAGCGTGCGGTCGAGCGCGCCGATGCGCGAATCGATGATCCAATCGGCGAGCTTCATGGTGATGACCGAGACGACGATCAGCGCGATGATGAAGACCACGCCGGCGGCAGCCGCCATGGCGATCTTCTCGTTGTCGATATAGGGCTTCAGGTAGGGCAGGACCGGTTTGTAGAAGAAGAAGGCCGCCGCCGCTGCCGCCGCCCACGAAACAACCGAAAGCACCTCGCGCGAAAAGCCACGAACCATGGCGAGCATCGCCGAGACCAGGGTGAAGCCGACGAGAATTCCGTCAAGCAGCGTAATCGGCATGTCTTTGGCCCCACTCCGATCTCATTTTCACGGCTCGGCGAGCCGCGTCATTCTTCATCGTCGACACGGCTGCGCCGTGAGCCGGCTATGCGCGCCACGAGGTCGGCAAGCTCGGTGGGCTGGAAAGCGCCGGCCCCGATCCCCCCAGCAAGTTCCTCGCTGCCCAAGGGCAGAACCGCGCTACCAAAACCCAGTTTTTCGGCTTCCTTGAGGCGCTGCTGCGCATGCGCAACCGGCCTCACCGCGCCCGAAAGGCTGATTTCGCCGAAATAGACGCAATCGGCGGGAAGGGCAAGACCGGTGAGAGAGGAAACCAGTGCGGCGGCAACCGCGAGATCGGCCGCCGGTTCGCTGATGCGATAGCCGCCGGCGACGTTGAGATAGACGTCATGCTGCCCGAAACGGACACCGCAATGCGCCTCCAGCACCGCCAGCACCATAGACAGCCGCGCGCCGTCCCAGCCGACCACCGCCCGGCGCGGCGTGCCGAGCGAGGAGGGTGCGACCAGCGCCTGGATCTCGACCAGAACAGGCCTTGTGCCTTCCATGCCGGCGAAAACCGCCGCTCCCGGCGATTTCGCATGCCGTTCGCCAAGGAAAAGCTCGGACGGATTGGCGACCTCGCGCAGACCCTTGTCCGACATTTCGAAGACGCCGATTTCGTCCGTCGGTCCGAAGCGGTTCTTCACCGTGCGCAGGATGCGGAAGTGGTGGCCGCCTTCGCCCTCGAAATAGAGCACGCCGTCGACCATGTGCTCGACCACGCGCGGACCCGCGATCTGGCCTTCCTTGGTGACGTGGCCGACCAGCACGATCGCGGCACCCGTGGATTTCGCATAGCGGATCATCGCCTGGGCGGCGGCGCGTACCTGGGTCACCGTGCCCGGCGCCGAATCGGCAAGATCCGTCCACAGCGTCTGGATCGAATCGAGGATGACCAGATCCGGCCGCTTGCCGTCGGCAATCGTGGCGAGGATATCCTCGACATTGGTCTCGGCCGCCAGTTCCACGGGCGACGACGCGACGCCGAGCCTCTGCGCACGCAACCTGATCTGGGCAACCGCCTCTTCGCCCGAGACATAGACGATGCGATGGCCCTTGGAGGCAAGAGCGGCCGCCGCCTGTGTGAGCAGCGTCGACTTGCCGATGCCGGGATCGCCGCCGACCAGAAGTGCAGAGCCGCGCACGAAACCGCCACCGGTGGCGCGGTCGAGTTCGCCGATGCCCGAGACGATGCGCGGTGCGTCCTCGATGTCGCCCGAAAGCGTGGTCAGCACCACGGCTCGGCCCTTGCGGGCATTGCGAGTGTTGGCCGGCCCCGAACCGATGCCTCCTGATGTGCCTTCCTCGACCAGCGTGTTCCACTCGCCGCAGGCGTCGCATTTGCCGGCCCAGCGCTGATGCACCGAACCGCAATTCTGGCAGATGAACTGGACGCGGGATTTGGCCACGCTTCTACCTTCCAGTCCGCTTGCGGGCGCCGCGATCCTTCGCGCGCCATAGAGCGCCTTGCTTCCATATTTCTGTTGCGACCGCTGGCAAGAGGCTACTCAAACCTCTCCGCGATGTGATGCTCTTCCGCGAGATCCGAGAAGCGGGTGAACTCGCCGTGGAAGGCGAGCGTGACCGTGCCCGTCGGCCCGTGGCGTTGCTTGGCCACGATCACCTCGGCCTTGCCGCGCATCTCGTTCATCTCGTTTTCCCACTTGACGTATTCCTCGGTGCCGAGCTTCGGCTCGCGGTTCTTGAGGTAATATTCCTCGCGGTAAACGAAGATGACGACGTCGGCATCCTGCTCGATCGAACCGGATTCGCGCAGATCGGAGAGCTGCGGGCGCTTGTCGTCGCGGCTTTCGACCTGGCGCGAGAGCTGCGACAGCGCGATGATCGGCACGGTCAGTTCCTTGGCCAGTGCTTTCAGGCCCGTGGTGATCTCGGTGATTTCCTGCACGCGGTTCTGCGAGGATTTGGCGGATGAGCCCTGCATCAGCTGGATATAGTCGATGACGATCAGGTCGAGGCCACGCTGGCGCTTCAGGCGACGCGCGCGGGCAGACAACTGAGCAATGGAAATACCGCCGGTCTGGTCGATGAACAGCGGGATCTTCTGCATGGTCTGCGAACAGGCGACCAGCTTTTCGAAATCCATTTCGCTGATTTCGCCGCGGCGGATCTTCGATGAGGAGATTTCCGTCTGTTCGGAAATGATACGGGTCGCGAGCTGTTCGGACGACATTTCGAGCGAGAAAAACCCAACGACGCCGCCATTGGCCGCCTTGAACGAGCCGTCGGCTTGTTGTGCCGGCACATAGGCCTCGGCGACGTTGAAGGCGATGTTGGTGGCGAGCGAGGTTTTGCCCATGCCCGGACGGCCGGCAAGCACGATCAGATCGGAGGGCTGCAGGCCGCCCATGCGGCGGTCGAGATCGCGCATGCCGGTGGCGAGGCCCGACAGACCGCCGTCGCGCATATAGGCGGCATTGGCCATGTCGACCGCGGTCTTGACCGCGTCGGTGAAGCTCTCGAAGCCGCCGTCATAGCGCCCGGTTTCGGCCAGTTCGAACAGGCGGCGCTCGGCATCCTCGATCTGTTCGGAAGGCGACATGTCGACAGGTGCGTCATAGGCGATGTTGACCATGTCCTCGCCGACCGTGATCAATGCCCGGCGCGTCGCCAGGTCATAGATGGCGCGACCGTAGTCGGTGGCGTTGACGACGGTGACGGCTTCCACCGCCAGCCGTACGACATATTGCGCCACCGTCATGTCGCCGACCTTTTCGTCGGCCGGCAGGAAGGTCTTCAGCGTGATCGGCGTCGCCGCCTTGCCCATGCGGATCAACTCGGCCGCGACGTCGAAGATCTTGCGGTGCAGGGGTTCGTAAAAATGGCCGGACTTCAGGAAGTCGGACACTCGGTAGAAGGCATCGTTGTTGACGAGGATGGCGCCAAGCAGCGCCTGCTCGGCCTCGATGTTGTTGGGCGATTCGCGATAGAGCGGTTGCTCCGCGACGCCGAATTTTCGCGCTGCCTCTGCCATGATGTCCCCGATTTAAATCCCGGCCTTTGGATATCAGAACTGGACAAGTCGGTGCTGACTTATCTGCAACAGCCCGTGTCGAAGCGACTTTGATACTCGCGATTCACAGCCAAAATTTTTCCGTGGAAAGAATCGCAATTGACTCGAATCGAGGGTTGCGAGTTTAGCGTTTCTCGAAAGAGAACAAAACAGGAAACTGGAGCTACGGTGGACACCGGTTTGCAGAGCGAGGGTATTAGTTTCATCTCACGCCAGCGTATCGCCCCAGTCCAGCCGCCGCGCCACCTTGAAGGCCTCGCCGTCGCGTTTGGTGAAGAGCTTTTCGTCGGCGCTGCCGTCTGCCTCGCAGAGTTTCAGCGCAATCTTGCCGGAGCCTGACTTCGGCGGCGCGATCACCCGTGCGGCGCGGGAGGCTGCCGGCTGGCGCGAAGCGGCGACATAGATGAATTTCTCGTCCTCCCACGGTACCTCCGCCTCTTTGGCTAGCCGGTGCAGGCGCGAGCGGGCGACGCGGCGGGAAAAGTGGCACCAGTCGGGCGGATTGAGCGGGCAGGGTGCTTCGTGCGGACAAGGCGCCAGCACATGCGCGCCGGCATCGATCAACTGCTGGCGCACCGCCAGAATTCGCAGCCAGCCCGCCGGCGTGCCCGGCTCGACGACCAGCAACGTGTCGGTCGTGAGTTGCCACAGCCGGTCGACCATTTTGGGCAGGGATGCCGGCACGATCTCGTCCAGCACATAGGCACATGTGACGAGATCGGCCGGTTGCAGGTCGCCAAGGTCTGTCGTGACATCGCCGGCCCGCCAGACGGTCCGGGCCGCGATTGCATTGGCGGCAAGCGTCTCGCCGATCTTGCGCACCGCGGCACTCGCCTCCAGCAATGTGGCCAATTCCAGTTCGGGCCAGAGGTCGCTGGTGGCCCAAAGTACCGTACCAGGGCCGGCGCCAACGTCGAGCAAGGTCGCGGGCGTGAAATCCGGCCGGGCTTCGGCGAGCGCATCGAGGCTGGCGCGGACCGCCGCATAGGTCGCAGGCATCCGTGTCGTCAGATAGGCTTTGACCGCCATGTCCTGCGCCATGTGCAGGCGGCCGTCGCGCAGTTCGGCGCGGTAGCGGTCGGACAGGATTTTCGCGGCCTGCTTCAGGTCCAGCAGCGGCACCCTTTCCAAAATACGATCGACAGCCTGTCGAAGTGTGGCCGGCAGTTCCACGGCCTATGCCCCTCTCGGCGCAAGCAGGATGATCGAGGCGCCGGCCATGCAGAGCGCCGCGCCGGCAAGGTCCCAGCGATCGGGCCGCACACCCTCAACCAGCCACAACCAGGCGAGCGCGGCAGCGATGTAGATACCGCCATAAGCGGCATAGACGCGGCCGGCCGCACTGATGTCGACCAATGCCAGAAGCCAGGCGAACACAAGCAGCGAGGCAAAGCCCGGCAGCAGCCAGAGCGGCGACTTCTCCAGCCGCCACCACGCCCACACCGAAAAGCAGCCGGCGATCTCGGCCAGCGCCGCGGCTGTGTAGAGGAGATAGGTCATGAAAAAAGCCTCGCGACGATTCACGAGGCCTTTTTCGGGGCAGGAGCCTGCAATGGCAAGCGCCAATAATGCGTCCTGACAGCGCCGTTCCTATTCCGCCACCTTGCGTCGGCGGGCGGCCTTGGCGGGCTTCTCGACCGGAGCCGCCTCGCGATGGCCCATATCTTCACGGTGCGCCATGTCGCGCATTTCCAGCGCCTTTTCGCATTTGGCCATATAGTCGCGCGCCACCGGCAGCGTGTCGTTCTTCTTGGCGATCTGAAACTGGAAAATCACCAGGTCCTGCCAACGGAAGGCGGCTTCCGAGGCGGCCAGATAGAACTCCCACATGCGGCAGAAGCGTTCGTCATAGATAGCCTTGGCCTTGTCGCGGTTGGCGGCGAAGCGCTGGCCCCAGTGCTTCAGCGTGTCGGCATAGTGGAGCCTCAGGATCTCGACGTCGGTGACAACGAGGCCGGATTTCTCGATCGCCGGCAGCACCTCTGACATCGCCGGGATGTAGCCGCCCGGGAAAATATACTTGCGGATGAAGGCGCTGGTCGCCCACGGCACGCCGGAACGGCCGATCGTGTGCAGAAGCATGACGCCGCCAGGTTTGAGCAATGTCGCCGCCTTGTCGAAGAAGGTGCGGTAATGGTTGACGCCGACATGCTCGAACATGCCGACCGAGACGATGCGGTCGAAGCGTTCGTTGAGTTCGCGATAATCCTTCAGTTCGAAATGGACGTGGTTTTCCAGCCCTTGCGCGTGCGCCCGGTCGGTGGCGACGCCATGCTGTTCGGTCGACAGCGTCACGCCCTGCACGTCGACGTCGAAAGCCTTGGCGAGATACAGGCCGAGCCCGCCCCAGCCGGAGCCGATGTCGAGCACCGTCTGGCCGGCCTTCAGCCGGAGCTTGGCGGCGATATGGCGCTTCTTGGCTGCCTGAGCCTCGTCCAGCGTCATGTCCGGTTGCTCGAAATAGGCGCAGGAATACTGCATGTCCTCATCGAGGAAGAGCCGGTAGAGTTCGCCCGATAGATCGTAGTGACGCTGCACGTTGCGGCGCGAGCGCGAGGCGGTGTTGATCTGCTGCAGGCGGCGGAAGGCATGGCGCAGGCCCTCGATCGCCTTCGACCAGGTGGCGTCGATACCGCCGCTGCCCATGTTCTGGAAGGCAATGCGCATCAGTCCGAGCACGCCGCCTTCAAGAATGTCGAGCTCGCCGTCCATGTAGGATTCTGGCACCGCCAGCATCGGATCGAAGGCGATGGCGCGCTCGGCATGCCGGGTCTTGATGTGCATATGCACCGGCTCGCCGCTGCCGTCGCCGAAGACGAATGTCGAGCCTTTCGGCCCGGTTACACTGAGACTGCCCGTGCGCACCAGGCGGTCGAGAACGCGCTTCAACAGAATATTCATGGTCCGATGTCCCCTCACGGTCAGACAGACTGTCCTACTCTGCATCAATATATAGGGTTTCGAAAAGTTCCTTTTGGCACAAAAATGCCCGGGCGAGAGGCCCGGGCATTGGTCCAGAAATGGCTGGAGAGCGGGTCCGAGGACCTGTGCGATCAGGCGTTTTCTTCGCCGCCTTCGAACTCGGCGTTCGGATCGAAGAAGTTTTCCGGCCGCGCATTGTCGTTGATGTCTTCGCCGTAAATGGCTTCGGCGGTGGTCAGCGTCTCGCCCTTGGCCTGGCGTTCGGCCTCGTCGGCCGTTCGGGCGATGTTGAGCGTGATGGTGACTTCGACTTCCGGATGCAGCGCGATCGCCACATTGGTGAGGCCGATGGTCTTGATCGGCTGGTTGAGCTGGATCTGGTTGCGGTTGACCGTGAAGCCTTCCGCGATCAGCAGGTCGGCGATGTCGCGGGTCGACACCGAACCGTAGAGCTGGCCGGTCTCACCGGCCGAACGCACCGCGATGAAGCTCTTGCCGTCGAGCTTTTCGGCGACCTGGGTCGCTTCCGACTTGCGCTCGAGGTTGCGGGCCTCGAGCTGGGCGCGCTGGCCTTCGAACTTCTTCTTGTTGGCTTCGTTGGCGCGCAACGCCTTGCCTTGCGGCAGCAGGAAGTTGCGGGCAAAACCGTCCTTGACCTTGACGGTGTCGCCCATCTGGCCGAGGCGGGAAACGCGTTCGAGAAGAATGACGTCCATGGCTATGTTCCTTTTGGTTGGGCGTCCGTCCACAAGGCCGACGCCGAATTCTCTGGAACAGGTCAGGAAGCAAAGGGCGTTGCCGCCGGTGTCGCTGTCCTGCCTGTCGCGGCAGTTAGAGGTTTTTGACCTCAACTCGGGATTTGATGCCTAACCGGTCATGCCCGTCATGGCCGGTGACAACGAACGGGCGGCGAACCGCCCGTTCGGAAGAATTAGCGAACCACGTAGGGCAGCAGGCCGAGGAAACGGGCGCGCTTGATCGCCTTGGCGAGCTCGCGCTGCTTCTTCTGGCTGACGGCGGTGATGCGCGACGGCACGATCTTGCCGCGCTCGGAAATGTAGCGCTGCAGCAGACGCACGTCCTTGTAGTCGATCTTCGGTGCGTTGGCGCCGGAGAACGGGCAGGTCTTGCGGCGGCGATGGAAAGGGCGCCGGGTGGGGATCTGGTTGATGTCGACCATTATTCTGCACCCCCTTCAAAACCTTCGCGCGGACGGCGCGGACCACGGTCGCCGCCTTCGCGATCGCCGAACGAACGCGGGCCACGATCGCCGCGGTCGCCGAAGCTGCGCGCCGGACGATCGCCACGGTCGCGATCGCCGAAGCCACCGCGCTCGGAGCGCTCTTCGCGCTTCTGCATCATGGCCGAAGGGCCTTCCTCATGCGCCTCGACCTTGATGGTCAGGAAACGCAGCACGTCCTCGGACAGGCCCATCTGGCGCTCCATCTCGTTGAGCGCTGCCGGCGGGCAGGTGAGGTCCATCAGCGTGTAGTATGCCTTCCGGTTCTTGTTGACCCGGTAGGTGAGGGACTTCAGTCCCCAGTTCTCGACCCGGCCGACGGACCCGCCATTTGCTGAGATGACGCCCTTGTACTGTTCGACAAGCGCATCGACCTGCTGCTGCGAGAGGTCCTGCCGGGCAAGAAACACATGTTCGTAAAGAGCCATTATGTATCAGTGCCTTTCTTCGTTTCTCTCCCGGTTCCCGGCGGCAAAAGCCTCTGCAACTTCTCTGACCCGCATGTGCCTCGAAAGGTGCGGGGAAGAAAGGAGCATGACGAGACGGTCGAGAGCGGAGACACGGGAGGCGGAAGCGCTTCTGGCTTCACACGAAAGGTTCTAGAAAAAACCTCCGGCCCTCCGTTCAGCCCCCAGCTGGGACCGGCAGATTGGCCGCGTCTTTACAGCAATCCGCTGATAAAGCAAGGGCAAGCGGCGTCCCCGATGTCGCAGCCACCGGAAAATCGAGTAGCGGCGCCGGCAAGGCCTGGCGATTTTCCCGGCAACCGGCGCTTAACCACAATATCAGCTTGCGCCGTGTTGAGTCCGGCCGTCAACGGTCGATTCATCATGCAACATGCAAAAGACCGGGCAACCGCGCATATCAAGCGGCAAGCATTTCCGGGGGTAAGGATGCTTCTCAACAGATTCTGGCGCTCGAAGAGCGGCAATTTCGCGCTTCTGATGGGGTTGGGGCTGCCAGCCATTCTGTCGGCCGTGGCCTTCGCGACCGATGTCTCGACCATGATGCGGGCGAAGAGCAACCTGCAGAATGCGCTCGATGCGGCAAATCTTGCCTCGTCGCATCTTGGCGATCTGGACATTACCCGCACCGACGCCTTCAACCGCTATTTCCAGGCCAACATCGTTGGCCATGGCGAACTCGTCAACGCGCAGGCGACGCTGACCGTCGACAAGGGCGTCAATTTCATCAAGACCAAGGCGGTCGCCTCGGCCGACGTCAATCTGAACTTCGCTTTCCTGTTCGGCCAGAGCAAGCACATCGTGGTCGATGCGTCGGCGGTCGAATCGAACAACCAGCTCGAAGTCGTGCTGGTGCTGGACAATACCGGCTCGATGGCCGGCGCCCGCATGACGGCGCTCAGGGCCGCGACCAAATCATTGCTCGACACTCTCGAATCGACAAAATCGCCGACGCGCCAGGTCCGTGCTTCGCTGGTTCCCTTCGTCACGGCCGTGAACGTCAACGGCGACGGGTTCGACCCGTCCTGGATCGACATGGACGGCAAATCCTCGACCAACGGCATCAATTTCCCCGTCATCGACGGCAAGCGCCCGAACCACATGGCGCTGTTCAAGCAGCTGAAGGACACCGGATGGGCCGAGTCCGGATGGAACGGCACGGGATGGAAGGGCTGCGTGGAGGCGCGGGCCGGCGCCTATAACATTTCCGACACGCCGCCCGACCCGGCCAAGCCCGACACGCTGTTCGTTCCCTATTTCGCGCCGGATGATCCGGGAGATGCGCAGATGCCGTCCAGCTCCTACGGCAATCAGGCAAAATACTACAACAATTCTTATCTCGCCGACACCGGCGACACGGTCAAGCTGGACAAACAGAAAGGCAACAACCGGCTCGGCATCGACTTCAGTGGCCTCGACAGCGATCCCGACAAATCCACCAAGGAAGAGGTCGCGAAATATGTAGCGCCCGTTAAGGAACTCATAACCGAGACCGGTTCCGCGATCACCGTTGGTCCCAACCGTTCCTGCCCTACCCCTGTCGTTCCCTTGACCGACGATTTCGACAAGCTGCGCAAGGCGGCAAGCCAGATGACCGAGTGGAATGGTTCGGGCACCAATGTGTCGGAAGGGCTGTCCTGGGGCATGCGGGTGCTCTCGCCCGGCGCGCCCTATACCGGCGGTGCGCCGTTCAAGACGCCTGGCATCAGCAAGATCGTGCTGTTGCTCACCGACGGTGAGAATGTCGTCTATGGCGCCAGTGATGAACAGCCGACGAAGTCCGACTACACATCCTATGGCTATCTGGCGGGTGGCCGCTTCGGGTCGGATAACCAGGCGACGGCGGCCGGCAATGTCGACGGCTGGACCAAGAGCGTCTGCACGCAGTTGAAGAACGAGGGAGTGCAAATCTACACTCTGGTGCTGCAATCCGACACCCCCGCCAACCGCACGCTTTACAGCGCCTGCGCTTCCGACCCGAGCGATTATTATGCCGTCGTCGTCGGTGAACTATCCGCAAGGCTTTGATCTGGTTTCCTAATCGGCGAGGAATGCGGGAATAGCGTTGCAACATTTGCGGTGTCTGGTTGCCGTTTTCTTGCAATTCGATTTGACGATTCCCTTGTGCGCCGATGCGTGATTCACTCGTTTTGGCGGGCGAATCGAGGGGACGGCGAATGTCCAGGCCACGCGAGAAGCGCGAGACGGGAGAGCAGGACCTGTTCCGCTCCAGGCTCGATCAGATCATCAACATGAAGCACGAGTTGGTGCGGCTGGCGCAGGCGATCGACTGGCCGGTGCTGGAGGAGCGTTTCGGCGCGGTCTATTCGGACGGTCCTGGCATGCCGCCCTTGCCGACGCGACTGATGGCGGGCCTTGCGATCCTGAAGCACACTTTCGACTTGTCGGACGAGGAGCTGTGCGCCCGCTGGGTGGAGAACCCCTACTTCCAGTATCTGTGCGGTGAAGAGTTCTTCCGCCACGAGCTCTCCTTCGAGCGCTCATCGATGACGCGCTGGCGCCAGCGCATGGGCGAGGAGCCGATCACGGCGCTCCTGCAAGAAAGCCTGGCGGTGGCGGTCAAGAGCGGAGCGATGAAGCCGGCCGATACGCGCCGGGTGATCGTCGACACGACCGTGCAGCCGAAGAACGTGATGTTCCCCACCGACGCCAAGCTCGTCAATCGGGCGCGCGAGCGGCTGGTGCGGCTGGCCAAGAAGGCGGGGCTCGATTTGCGCCAGACCTACGTGCGGGTCGGCAAGCTGGCGCTGATCAAGCACCAGCGCTACGCGCACGCCAAGCAGTTCAAGCGGGCCAACAAGGCGCTGCGCAAGCTCAAGACCTATCTCGGCCGCACCATTCGCGACATCTCCCGCCGGATCACCGGCCAAACGGACCTCGAGGCGAGCTTCAAGTGGCCGCTCTACCAGGCCTCGGCGGTTCTGGAGCAACGTCAGCGCCAGCGCGGCCGCAAAATCTACAGCCTGCACGCCCATGAGGTCGAGTGCATCGGCAAGGGCAAGGCGCATGCCCCTTACGAGTTCGGCGTCAAGGTCTCGATCGCCACGACGCTCGAACGCTCGAAGGGCGGCCAGTTCGCCCTGCACGCTAAGGCACTGCCCGGCAATCCCTATGACGGCCATACGCTCGCGACCGTTATCCCCGACATGGAAAAGACCATCGGCAACGAAATCGGCCGCATCCTCGCCGACGCCGGATATCGCGGCCACAACGCACCTGAAAGCCACAAGCTCAGGGTCTTCACCGCCGGCCAGAAGCGCCGCGTCACACCTGCCATCAAGCGTCAGATGCGCAGGCGATCGGCAGTCGAACCCGTCATCGGCCACATCAAGGCCGAGCACCGCATGGGCCGCAACTACCTCGCCGGCGAACAGGGCGACGCCATCAACGCCATCCTCGCCGCCGCCGGCTACAACTTCTCGCTCCTGATCAAATGGTTCAGGCTGCTTTTGTGGCTTCTCATCACAGCACTCCAAAGCCGCCCCAGATCCAGCGCAGCCTGACCCACTTCATTGTTCACGGACGACGCCGTCAACGACCCGGCCAAGCTGCCGAACGTCTTTCAGCAGATCGCCAACAAGTTCTCGAAACTGCAACTGACGAATTGAGCGCCGACACCGAGGGGCGCGCGCATTACTGAGGGGATCGAGACCCTCAGCTCGTATGGGCGACAACCTTGCCGACCGTCTCGGGGAAGAAGTCGGGCGCCGCATGGCGCTTGCCGAACATCATGTCGTACTGGATCAGCCGGAAATCGCGGATCGCCGGGTCGATCTCCTGCTGTCGCGCCCAGTCGGACGTGGCCTCACCCGTCGGCGTGAGCAGCAGGTTGCGGTCGACAACGCGATAGCGCTCCCGCATCTCGCCCAGGAAGCCGGTGTAGTAAGGGTGGGTGATGCCCGCCGCGGTGAGGATATGATAGGGGAGGAAGGCAGGGCTCACCGTCCCCAGATTCTCGACCGGGCCTGAGCGGTTCGACCAGATGATCAGCGGTGTCGCGTGATGTTCGAGAGCCGCCTCCGGTGTCGGTTCCCTGCGGGGCGCGACGTTGTCCTTCAGGAAGCCGGTCTCGACATAGACCGGTCCAAGTGGCGGCAGATGGTCGCCGAAAAAGACGACAATCGTCGGCCGCTCGCGCGTCTTGGCCCATTCGACCAGCCGTTCGAGGCCGTGGTCCGCGTCGGCTGAACCCTCGGCATAGGAGAGCAGCGACTCACGCGCCCACTGGCTGATCGGGGCTTGCACCGAGTGGGTCGGGTTGGAATAACGTCTCGGTTCATAGGGGCCGTGGTTCTGCAGGCTGACCGCGAAGAAAAACACGGGGTCGTCGCTGGCATCGGCTTCGCGGATGATTTCGTCGGTCATCGCGGCGTCGGATGCCAGCGGTCCGCGCTTTTGCATGGGCGGCAGCGTCTCTTCCGATTTGAAGTCGTTGAAACCGAAATCGGCATAGACCGCGCCGCGATTCCAGAACCAGTTGGTGCCTGGATGGATGGCGCGCGCCTTATAGCCTTCGCTCTTCAGGAAGGTCGCCATCGACGGTGTCGGGGTGCGCACATATTGCTGGTAGGGGATGCTGCCGGCCGGCAGGAAGGCGTTCGAGAACCCGGTCAGCGCCTCGAATTCGATATTGGCGGTCATGCCGCCGAATTCAGGCGAGAACATCGAACCCGAGCGAAGCGCCCGCACATTGGGCATCGGATCGGGGGTGATGGTGACGCCGGGCAGCTTGGTCGGATCCCAGAAGGATTCGCTCATGACGACGATGATGTCTGGCTTCTGGGCCGGCACCGAGGCGGTCACATTGGTTCGGTCAATGGCCGCAATAGCCTTGTCGGAATAGCCTGGCGGGGCCGAGACGTGCGCCATCGGCACGTTGAGCGCGAAGGCGAGCGCAAAGCCATTGGAGGCGTAGTTTTCCTTCTGGTCCCACATGATCGGGATGATCTGCAGCCGGTCCCGCGTCCACGAGAAGGTGGCATAGTCCATGATCGAGACGAAGAAGGCGAGCAGCGGCACCGCCAGCGTCAGCCGGGCAAGGCGGCCCTTGTGGCTGAGGGCCGGAACCTTGCGGCGCCAAAGCCGCCAGCCGTAGACCAGCAGGGACAGGCCGGCGACGATGCCCACGACCATGGCGAGCGCGGTCATAGGCCGGTCGCGCACAAGGAGCGGCAGCAGGGCGAAGATCTGGCGGGCATAGAGAAAATCGGTCGGGTAGAGCGGATCGCCGAGATAATGCGATTTCTGGTGGCCGACAAAGGCCAGCGACAGGGTCAGCGGCGCCACGATCATCAGGCTTTGATGACTGCGGCCGAGCACCGCGTCGAGGCCGATCAGGATCAGCGCGAACACGACGATGGTGGTCCAGCCGGGCTTGAGCGGCTGCAGGAAGAAGGAAACGGTGCCGGCGACATCACCCCGCACGATCAGTTCGATGGCGAACACCAGGACAGCCGAGATCGCCAGGCTGATCAGTCCGTAGCGGACGACCGGCCATTTCCGGCCCGGCAGATAGCCCGTGGACGGATCGTCTTCCAGGAATTGCGGCGCGGCGTTGCCGGTACGTTTGAAACTCTTTGCCACTTTAACTTCCCACCCAAAGACGACCCACGTCATTCGATTGTCATATAATTGTCACGCAAGGCTAGCGCCTGTGGCGGAAATAAGAAGAGCCAGCAAACGATTCGTGAGCGGTTTTCATCAGGTGTGATCGCCAAAAAGCCTTTTGGAACAGGCACGCGCGCGCGGATACGGCGTTCGGCATGGGCTGAAGTGGCTTGACTTGGCAGGCTGCCTTGCGCCACAGGCAGGGAAAATTCGTAGTATCAGGCAAGCAAAACCAGTCTGGGGAGCCCTCGCATGGCCGTTGCATTCACCTTTCCGGGACAAGGCAGCCAGGCTGTCGGCATGGGCAAGGATCTCGCCGATGCTTTTCCCGAGGCACGTAGGATTTTCCAGGAAGTCGACGACGCGCTCGGCGAAAACCTGTCGAAGCTGATCTGGGAAGGTCCCGAAGAGACCTTGACGCTGACGGCCAACGCGCAGCCGGCGCTGATGGCGGTGTCGTTGGCGGCGATCAGGGCGCTGGAAGCGCGCGGTTTCTCGCTGAACGACAAGGTCGCCTATGTCGCCGGCCACTCGCTGGGCGAATATTCGGCACTCGCCGCCGCCGGCTTCGTTTCTGTTGGCGATGCCGCCCGTCTGCTGCGCATTCGCGGCAACGCCATGCAGGCAGCGGTGCCGGCCGGCGAAGGCGCCATGGCGGCGATCATCGGGTTGGAGCAGGCCGATGTCGAAGCTGCCTGTGCCGAGGCCGCAAAGGGCTCGATTTGCCAGATCGCCAACGACAATGGCGGCGGCCAGCTGGTCATCTCAGGTGCGAAGGCCGCGGTTGAGCTGGCAGCGAAACTGTGCACCGAAAAGGGCGCCAAACGGGCGCTGATGCTGCAGGTGTCGGCGCCCTTCCATTCTGCGCTGATGGCACCTGCGGCCAACGTCATGCGCGAGGCTCTTGCCGGCGTGGCAAAGACTGCGCCAGTCGTTCCCGTCCTTTCCAACGTATCGGTACAGCCGTCGACCGATCCCGACGAAATCGCCCGGCGTCTGGTCGAGCAGGTGACCGGTCGCGTGCGTTGGCGCGAAACTGTGGAATGGTTCGGCGCCAACGGTGTCTCGACGCTTTACGAGATCGGCGCCGGCAAGGTGCTTTCGGGACTGGCTCGTCGCATCAACCGCGACATCGCCACCGCCTCTGTAGGTTCCGCGGCCGAGGTCGAGGCGGCATTGGCGGCGCTTGCATAAAACGCCATTTGATACCATCCCTATATGGGGTGCCCTCTTCTCAACCTGGAGACAAAAATGTTCGAATTGACCGGCCGCAAGGCGCTTGTCACCGGCGCATCGGGGGGCATCGGCGAGGCGATCGCCAGGGTGCTGCATGCACAGGGCGCGATCGTCGGCCTGCACGGCACGCGCGTCGAGAAACTGGAGACGCTGGCCTCCGAACTGGGCGACCGGGTCAAGCTGTTCCCGGCCAACCTGTCGAACCGCGACGAGGTCAAGGCACTCGGCCAGAAGGCGGAGGCCGATCTCGAGGGCGTCGACATCCTGGTCAACAATGCCGGCATCACCAAGGACGGCCTGTTCGTGCGCATGTCGGACGCCGACTGGGATACGGTGCTGGAGGTCAATCTCGCCGCCGTTTTCCGGCTGACCCGTGAACTGACCCACCCGATGATGCGCCGCCGCCATGGCCGCATCATCAACATCACTTCGGTGGTCGGGGTGACCGGCAATCCTGGCCAGGCGAACTACTGCGCCTCCAAGGCCGGAATGATCGGCTTGTCCAAATCGCTGGCGCAGGAGATCGCCACCCGCAACATCACCGTCAACTGCGTCGCTCCGGGCTTCATCGAATCGGCGATGACCGACAAGCTCAACGACAAGCAGAAAGAGGCGATCATGGCGGCGATCCCCACCAAGCGCATGGGCACCAGTGCCGAAGTGGCGTCCGCCGTTGCCTATCTGGCTTCGAACGAGGCCGCCTACGTAACCGGGCAGACCATTCACGTGAATGGCGGCATGGCGATGATCTGAGCGAGGTTCGGCAGCATTATCGCCGTGCTGTGAAAACCCACCATTTCGGCTTGGACCTCGGCTATTTTTCGTGTAATGCGGCCCGCAACCCGGCGGTTCGGGCAAAACCGGTCCGTGGCCGTTGCGTTACCGGCAGGACCATCTTTCAGCTTGATTAGCGGCATTCCGCCCGCTAACGAAGACAGACAAACAAAAGACGAGGATGCCCCAAATGAGTGACACCGCAGAGCGCGTCAAGAAGATCGTCATCGAACACCTTGGCGTCGATGCCGACAAAGTGACGGAGCAGGCGAGCTTCATCGATGATCTGGGCGCTGACAGCCTCGACACGGTTGAACTTGTCATGGCGTTCGAAGAAGAATTCGGCGTCGAGATCCCCGACGACGCAGCCGAGACCATTCTGACGGTCGGCGATGCGGTGAAGTACATCGACAAGGCTTCGGCCTGACGCTTTCCGCAGTCATCACCGGGGAGGACCTGCGATGAGGCGTGTCGTCGTAACGGGCCTTGGCTTGGTTTCGCCGTTCGGTATGGGCTTCGAGCACGGCTGGAAGGAACTGCTGACCGGCCGCAGCGCCGCCAAGCGCGTCACCGAGTTCGAGGTGGACGATCTTGCTTGCAAGATCGCCCACGTCATTCCGCGTGGCGACGGCTCCAACGGCACGCTCAATCCCGAAGCCATTCTTGAGCCGAAGGAACTTCGCAAGATCGGCGACTTCATCCTGTACGGGATCGCGGCCGCCGATGAAGCACTGAAGGATTCCGGCTGGAAGCCTTCAACCGAAGAGGAGCGTTGCGCCACCGGTGTGCTGATCGGCTCCGGCATCGGCGGTCTTGAGGGCATCGCCGAGAACGCGATCATCCTCAAGGAACGCGGCCCGCGCCGCATCAGCCCGTTCTTCATTCCCGGAAACATCATCAATCTCGTGTCGGGCCAGGTTTCGATCCGGCACGGATTGAAAGGTCCCAACCACGCTGTCGTCACCGCTTGCTCGACCGGCGCGCACGCTATTGGCGACGCCGCCCGGCTGATCATCTTCGGCGATGCCGACATCATGCTGGCTGGCGGCGCCGAATCGCCGGTGACGCGGCTGTCGCTCGCCGGCTTCGCGGCCTGCCGGGCACTCTCGACCGAACGCAACGACGCCCCGCAAACCGCCTCGCGGCCCTACGACCGCGACCGCGACGGCTTCGTCATGGGCGAGGGCGCCGGTGTCGTCGTGCTGGAGGAGCTCGAGCACGCCAAGGCGCGCGGCGCCAAGATCTATGCCGAGGTGATCGGCTACGGTCTGACCGGCGACGCTTATCACATCACCGCACCGGCCGAAGATGGCGACGGGGCGTTCCGTTGCATGACGGCGGCGCTGAACCGGGCAAAGCTTACGCCAGCCGACGTCGATTACATCAATGCGCACGGCACCTCGACCATGGCCGACACGATCGAACTCGGCGCCGTCGAGCGGCTGGTCGGCAATGCGGCGTCCAAGATTTCGATGTCGTCGACCAAGTCGTCGATCGGCCATCTGCTGGGAGCGGCGGGCGCGGCCGAAGCGATCTTTTCGATCCTCGCCATCCGCGACAATATCGCACCGGCAACCATCAACCTGGACAATCCCGAGCGCGAAACCGCGATCGACCTGGTGCCGAACAAGCCACGCGCCCGCCAGATCGACGTGGCCCTGTCCAATTCCTTCGGCTTCGGCGGCACCAACGCTTCGCTCGTCTTTCAGCGTTATAATGGCTGACCGAACTGCCGGGCGACGCTTTGGCGTGTCGTCAATTTTGCCATATTCGCCCCTACTCTGCCTCAGGGGATTCGTTGAGAGATCGAACGGTAGGGCGAAATGAACACAAATCCGTCAGGCAACGGAGAATTCGGGCAAAGGCCGGCGAACACCGGGCCGATCATGCCGAAGACTGCCAGCGAGGCGCTGCGGCCGGAGGCCGGAACGCCGCCGCCGAAACGGTCGCGCGCTTCGCGCAGCCAGATCGTCGTGTTCATGAACTTCGTCATCTCCTTGGTGGTGCTGATGGTTCTGGCGGCGGGCATGGCTCTCTATTTCGGCAAGCAGGAGTTTACCGAACCCGGCCCTTCCGCCAATGGCGACACCTTCCTCGTCAAGCCCAGCACCGGCGTCCAGGACATCGCCGACCAGCTTGAGCGCCGCGGACTGATCAGCGACGCCCGCGTATTCCGCCTCGGCGTGCGTGCCTTCGGCAACGATTCCGCGCTCAAGGCCGGCGAATATGAGATCAAGCCCAGGGCATCCATGCGCGACATCATGGAACTCCTGAAGAGTGGCAAGTCGGTGATGTACTCGCTGACGGTTCCGGAAGGGCTGACCGTCGAGCAGGCCTTGCAGCGTATCGCCGACGAACCCGCCCTGAGCGGCGACATGCCGGCGAAGACGCCCCCCGAGGGCAGCCTTGCCACCGACACGCTGCGCTTCACGCGTGGCGCGACGCGTCAGCAGATGGTCGACAAGCTGCTCGCCGATCAGAAGAAACTGGTCGATGAGGTTTGGCAGCGGCGCGCGCCGGATCTGCCCCTGGCCAACGTCGAGGACTTTGTCACCCTGGCCTCTATCGTCGAGAAGGAAACCGGCAAGGGCGATGAACGCTCACGCGTGGCCGCCGTCTTCCTGAACCGGTTGGCCAAGGGCATGCGCCTGCAGTCCGATCCGACCATCATCTATGGTTTGTTTGGCGGCAAGGGCAAGCCGGCGGACCGCCCCATCTACCAGTCCGACATCCAGAAGCAGACGCCTTACAATACTTATGTGATCAGCGGCCTGCCGCCGACGCCTATCGCCAATCCCGGCCGCGCGGCCCTCGAGGCCGTGGCCAATCCGTCGAAGACCGACGATCTCTATTTCGTCGCCGACGGCACGGGTGGTCACGTCTTTGCCTCGACCCTGAACGAGCACAATGAAAACGTCGCCCGCTATCGCGCGCTGCAGAAGAAGCAGGCCGATGAAGCAGCCAAGGCAGCCGCTGCCGCCGGTACCAGCGGCAGTGCCGACAAGCCTGCAGTAGCAGATAAGCCTGTCGACGGCAGCGATGGTACCGGTGGCGACAATGGCGATGCCGGCGGTGATGCCGGCGCGGCCCAGTAAGGTGAAGAAAGGCGTTGCCTGGAAGGCGACAGCCTGACATTTGAAAGAACGCCAGGCGTCCGATTTCGACGCATTCGCGGCGTGGTCATTTTAAGCCGCGCTTGCCCCTCCGGAAAACCGGTTTCGGGGTGAGGCTTCAGGGATGTGCAGGCGACATGAATTTGCAGAGCATGACCGGTTTTGCGCGGGCCGTCGCCGAGCATGACGGCACCTCGATTGCCTGGGAGGTCAAATCCGTCAATGGCAAGAGCGTCGAGGTGCGGCTGCGGCTGCCGCAGGGGTTCGAGCGGTTGGAGCCTGTAGTCAGGCAAACGCTGCAGAAGCGTTTCGCGCGCGGCAATTTCCAGGCGACGCTGACCATCGGCCGCGCCGCCGGCGCGCAGGCGCAACCCATCGTCAACGAGGCGTTTCTGAAAGATCTCGCCGGCCTGGCCAAGCGGCTGCAGGAACAGTTCGGCGTTGCGCCCGCGACGGCTGATGGATTGCTGTCGCTGCGTGGTGTGCTCGACGTTGCCGAAACCATCGAAACCGAAGAGGTGCGGGCCGTGCTCGACACCGCCATCATAGGCGCGCTCGACGCGGCGCTGAACGGTCTGGAACAGGCCCGCCAAGGCGAGGGCGCCGCGCTGGCCCTGCTTTTGTCCGGCCATATCGACACCATCGAGACACTGACCCTGCGCGCGGAAGCCGACCCGTCACGCGACACGGCGGCGATCCGCGAACGCATCGCCGAGCAGGTCAGGCTGCTGATGGACGCATCCGCCAATCTGGATGCAAGCCGGCTGCACATGGAGGCGGCGTTCCTTGCCACCAAGGCCGATATTCGCGAAGAGATAGACCGGCTGAAGACGCATGTCGCGTCTGGCCGGACCTTGCTCGTGGGTGGCGGCGCCGTCGGCCGCAAACTCGATTTTCTGGCACAGGAATTTAACCGCGAATCAAATACGCTGTGCTCCAAGTCGAATGCCGCGGCGGTCACAGCGATTGGGCTGGAATTGAAGGCTGTGGTCGACCAGTTCCGTGAACAGGTCCAGAATCTGGAGTAGCCGATGGTTGCCAAGGAACCGATGGTTCCCAGGGATTTGGGGTCCCGCATCCGCCGCCGAGGGCTGATGCTCGTCCTGTCGTCACCATCGGGTGCCGGCAAGTCGACGATCGCGCGCAACCTGCTGGAGAGCGATTCAAGCCTCGAACTGTCGGTCTCGGTCACCACGAGGCCGCGCCGCGGCTCGGAAATCGAGGGCGTTCACTACCATTTCCGCACGATGCGCGAATTCGAGCGGTTGCGCGATTCCGACTCGCTGCTCGAATGGGCGGAGGTGCATGGCAATTGCTATGCGACACCGCGCGAGCCGGCCGAACTGGCGCTGGCCCAGGGGCGCGACATGCTGTTCGACATCGACTGGCAGGGCGCTCAGCAGCTCAAGGAGAAGATGCGCGCCGACATCGTCTCGATCTTCATCCTGCCTCCGTCCATGAAGGAATTGAAGGCGCGGCTGAAGCGCCGCGCCGAGGACCAGGAGGCGGTGATCGAGACGCGGCTGAAGAACGCCCGCAATGAGATCGAGCACTGGAAGGAATATGATTTCGTCATCGTCAATGACGATCTCGACCGCGCCTTCGCCGAGGTGCGCGGTATCGTCGTCGCCGAGCGGCTGCGGCGCGACCGCCGGCCCGGTCTGTTCGATTTCGTGTCGGGATTGTTGGACGAAAAAACCGTCTGACTGGCGTCAGGGCGCCATGCCGTCGACCAGGATCAGACGTCGGTGGAGCGCGGCATCGCGCACCTCCAGCGCCGCCGCATATTCGGCGGATGCGTACCAGCGCCGTGCTTGCTCGATGTCAGGAAATTCGACAACGATCAGCGGCTCCGGATGCCACTCACCTTCCAGCGTCTGCACCTGACCGCCGCGCACCAGATAGCGCCCGCCATACCGGGCGATCGAGGCCGCGGCGCGGGAGCGGTATGTCCGCAACGCCTCTTCGTCGCGGACCGTGACATCGGAAATGACATAGGCGGGCATTCTTGGTTCTCCGGCATGTTCGCCAGACTACCTATGTCTTGATCGTGGCAATTCCAGACTTGCCGGCGCTAGACCGCATTCGTCAGCCGCACGAACTCCTCGACGCTGAGTGTTTCCGCCCTGCGCGTCGGGTCGATCCCCGCTCGTTCGAGCAAGGCCTCGCCGCCGAGGCTTTTCACGCTCTGCCGCAGCATCTTCCGGCGTTGGCCGAAGGCGGCTTCCGTGACCCGGCCGAGTTTCTTCACATCGGCGGGCAGCGGTGTCGTGCGCGGCTCCAGGTGCACCACCGAAGAGGTGACCTTGGGTGGTGGCGTGAAGGCCTGGGGCGGGACGTCGAAGGCGATTCTGGCCTGCGTGCGCCAGCCGGCGAGCACACCCAGCCTGCCATAGGCATCGCTGTCGGGTGCCGCGACGATGCGCTGGGCGACCTCACGCTGGAACATCAGCGTCATCGAGGCGTAGAAGGGCGGCCAGTCCGGAACCGTCAGCCATCGGACCAGCAGTTCGGTGCCGATGTTGTAGGGCAGATTGGCTACGATCCGGACAGGACCGTGGTCGGCCCCCGAGGCGAGGGCGGCGAAGTCGGTCTTCAGCGCGTCGCCCGAAATCACCTCCAGCCGACCGGGGTAATGAGCCGAGACTTCGGCGAGCGCTGCCAGGCAGCGTTCGTCGCGCTCGATGGCGACGACCCGGCGGGCGCCGTTCGATAGCAGCGCCCTTGTCAGCCCTCCAGGCCCAGGCCCGACCTCGATCACCGTGGCATTTGTCAGGTCGCCGGCGCTGCGTGCGATCTTGCCGGTCAAATTGAGATCGAGCAGGAAGTTCTGGCCGAGCGCCTTCTTCGCCTGCAGCCCATGGCGCTCGATGACGTCGCGCAGTGGCGGCAGCCCATCGATGCTCGCGCGAAGACCGGAAGCGGAAGCGCTCATGCGGTGCCGGCCTTTGCGTCGATGTCGGCGAGTCTTCTGGCAAGTTTCAGTGCTGCGATCAGGCTGTCGGGTCGCGCCACGCCCTTGCCGGCGATGTCGAAGGCGGTGCCGTGGTCGGGCGAGGTGCGGATGAAGGGCAGGCCCAGCGTGACGTTGACCGCCTCGTCGAAGGCCAGCGCCTTGGCCGGGATCAATGCCTGGTCGTGATACATGCAAAGTGCCACATCGTAGCCCGCCCGCGCCCGGGCATGGAACAAGGTGTCGGCGGGCAGGGGGCCGAAAGCATCGATGCCTTGAGCGCGCAGGATGTCGACCGCCGGGCGCACGATATGCTCGTCTTCCAGGCCCATGGAGCCGCTTTCGCCGGCATGCGGATTGAGGCCGGCAATGGCGAGCCGCGGCTTGGCGATGCCGAAGCGGTTGGCAAGGTCGGCCGCGGTGATGCGCGCGGTCGCGACGATCAATTCGGTGCTCAGGGCCTTCGGCACCTCGGCCAGAGCGATGTGGATGGTGACGGGAACCGTGCGCAAGTCGGGACCTGCCAGCATCATCACCGGCATCGCCTCGAGGCCGCTGTGCCGAGCCGCCAGATGCGCCAGATATTCGGTATGGCCGGGAAAACGGAAGCCGGCATTGTAGAGCGGTTTCTTGGCTATCGGGCAGGTCACCACGGCAGCCGCCTCGCCGGCAAGGCAGGCCGCGACTGCGCGGTCGATCGCTTCGATGGTGCCGGCTGCGTTGGCCGGGTCGGGTCGGCCGGGGCTGTCGATGAAGCGCGCCGTCAGGGGAACGATCGGCAAGGCGCGGCCAAAGACCTCGATCGCCTGCACCGGCATCACTTCCTCGATAGGCAGCGAGACGCCAAGGTGGCGTGCGCGAGAGGCGACCACGGCCGGGTCGGCCAGCAGGTAGAAGGAGGGCAAGCCGACGGCGTTGCGCGCAAGGAAGGCGGCGATGGCGATTTCAGGGCCGATACCGGACGGATCGCCGACGCTCAACGCCAGCGCGGTCATCGCGCTGCCCACGTCAGCGCTTGACGATGCGGGCTTTCGCCTTCAGCTCGTCGACATATTTCTTGCTGAGATCGTCGGCGGCCTTGTCGTTGGAGCCTTCGCTCTGGAACACCATCTGGGCCGTCTTGTCGTCGGACACTTCGCGCGACGAGCAGATGCCGATGAATTCGACGCCGCGTTCGGTCTCGCGCGTGACGGTGGCGCCACCGACCTTGGTCGCTTTGATCTGCTCGGCCCAGTCCGGCGGCAGTTGCGGCGCCAGCACCCGGCCGAGGTCGCGAACGGTGACGTCGATCAGGCCCTTGGCGAACTCGCGCGTCGTGTTGCAGCCGTTGAAGCGGGCACGCATGGCGTCGGCCTCGCGCTTGCGTTTGGCCAGCGTCGCGCTGCGTTCTGCCGCTGGCACGACGAAGATGACCTGCTGCAGCATGTATTCCATGGCGCTCGGCTTGGCTCCGCCCTTGTCGAGCATGCGCCGCACCGCGTCCTGTTCGGTCACGCTGCCACCTTCGCCGGACCGGTAACGTGCGCTCAGGGCCTGGTTCCATGCCATCTGGGCACGGATGAATTCCTTGAAATGATCCTTGCCGACGCCGGATTTTTCCATGACGCCATCGAGCTGAGCGAGTTCCATTTTGTTGTTGGTGGCAAAGCGCTGGTAGGCGGCCGCGACCTGTGCATCGCTGATACGGATGCCGAGCCGTCTGGCCTCGGCGACGCGCAGTGTTTGGTCGATCATTTCCTGGGCAGCGTCGCCCTTCTTGCGCTGCAGCTTCAGGAAGGCGGCACGATGGGCGATATCGCCACTGGTGATTGCTATGTCGTTGACGACGTATTTGATCGCGCTGGCGAAAGCCGGCAGCGTCATCACGGTCATCGACACGGATGTCGCCGCCACGAACAGCGCGAACCCTGCTGAAAAGAGGTATTTCCTCATCGTTGGCATCCCAATTCTATCCCGGCTCCGCCCAATTCCGTCCCTCTTCCGGATACGCGAATCCGTGCCAGCCCTATGCGGCGAAACGATGTCGCCACTTATTGGATGGTGTCGATTGCGTTGGTAGACGAGCCGAAGTCGCCGAGGGTGCGGAACGACAGGTTGAATCCGATGCTCTGCGTCACTTCCCTGGTGTTCAGGTCACGCGACTGCGCATACGTCATCAGATAGGTGAAGCAGGAATCGTTGTAGGCGAAGCCGACCCCGTCCTTGACCAGCAGGCCCTCCTGCAAGTCGTAGGTTCCTGTCCCGAACACGCGCCAGTTCTCGGCAAGATGCGTCGATGCGCCGAGCGTGACCTCGTGACGGTCGGTCGTGAAACCATAGAGCGGTTGGGCCTGGATGAAGGCGTACTTGGCGCTCAACGACACCGGCAGGCCGGAATAGGCAGCTTTCAGCTCGGCGCGGCGGATCTCGAAGCTCTGTTCGTCGAAACGACCGCTGACCGAGGCGGCGAAGCCATTGGGGCTGGTTATGCCAAACAGGCCGACATAGTCGGACTTGGTGGTTTCAAGCCCTGAATTTGCGCCGACATTGACCAGATCGGGTGCCGCGAAGGAGTTTTCGCCGCCGATCTGATAGGACTGGCCGAAGATCGCATTGGTGCCCCAGCCATTGATGTAGGAGCCGGAATAGCGCAGCCCGACATTGGCACGCGAGCCGCCCTCGATGCGGTCATAACCGGAGAACTTGTCGCGTTCGAACAGCGTGGTCGCGTCGAAAACCATGCTTTGAGCATCTTCGTTCGGAATGGAGAGACCGCCGACATATTGTTCGTTCGGACGCAGGAACACCTGTGCCATCGGCTCGACAACGTGGCTCGACCCGCTGGCCAGGGAGAACAACAGCGGCCAGCTCATCTCGAGCCCGGCGGTCGCCATGTAACGGGCAAAGGACGAGCGCATGTCTTCGCTGGTATTTATCACAGGGTTGGCGGCCATCTCCTGAATGGCCGCCAGCGAAGCCGATGAAGCGCGGACGTAGTCAACATCGCCCTGGAGTGCCAGCAGCGGTGTCAGTACCAGCCCATCATCGGTAACGAATGTCCGCTTCCATTCGGCTTCGGTGGTGAGTCGGCCAGACTCGCCTTCTATGCCACGGACACGCTGTGCCAGCGTGGCAGGGTCGTATGGCTTGTTGAAAGCCTCGTCGAGATCTTCGCGACGGATGACGCGCGTATTGACGTTGAGCGACAACTGGCCGCCGGCGACCGATGTGTCGGGGATATAGGCATAGTCGAGCGAGGGCAGCACCCACGGCTGCTGGCCGCTTCGCGCTGCTGGATTGCTGTTGAGCGTGTTTTCCTGGACTTCGAAATGCATGGCGCGCACGTCGAAATAGTTACGGTCATTGAGACCGGTCAGGTAGACCGACGACTGGTGAACGTATTCGTTGTACTTGGCGATGTTGTAGGTGTGCGAGAAATCCTTGTCGGTCTGCAACAGCACGTCCCAGCCGAAATTCCAGCGTTCATTGATGGCGAACTGCCCCTGCGTGCCCATCATGCCGCGGAACTTGTTGGAATCGCCCACTGCGCCCGAATCGATATTGCGGCCGGCGCTGTCGATGAAGGCGTCGGGATTCTGCTGCTGGATGCCGGCGACCTTAAAAGTGTATTGGCCGTTGTTGAAGCGCTGGCGCCATTCGGCTTCGCCGAGGAAGCCCTGCTTGGTGTAGCCGCTTCCGGTCACCGTCAGATCATATGTCGGCGAAAGGGCGAAATAGTAGGGAACCTTGACGCTGTACCCCAGATGGCTGTTGTAGCCGATGCTGGGGATCAGGAAGCCGCTCTTGCGCTTCACCGTCGGGTCGGCGATCTCGAACGCCGGCAGGTAGGCCAGCGGAAAGCCGAAGAACTCGAAATTCGCGTTCTCGAAACGAACCGTCTTCTTCTCGCCGTTCCAGATGATCTTCCTGGCTTTGACGCGCCATGTCGGTGCCTTGTCGGGCTTGTCCTCGCACGGTTCGCAGGCGGTGTAGACACCATTGTGGAAGGTGGTCAGCACGCCGCCCATGCGTTCGGCGCTTTCGGCGGCGAAATAGGCCTTGTCGACGGTTTCAACGCGTAGCGCGTTGACGAAACCGTCGGCGAAATCGTCGGTGATGTCGATGTGCTGCGAATTGATCTTGGTGCCGTCGCTGTTGACGATCTCGACATTGCCACTGGCGACCATCCGCTTGGTGTTGCGGTTGTAGACGACCTTCTGGGCGACGAGGCGGTTGCCGCCATAGTCGATCTGCACGCCGCCGATGGCGGTCACCGTCTGGTTGTCGTTGTTGTATTCCAGCGTGTCGGCGGCCAGCAGCATCTGCGAGCCGGACGGCACCGTGGCCGCCATGTTGCCGACATCCTGCGCGAACGCCGGCAGCGGGACGCCGCAGGCAAGCAGGCACGCCAAGGCGCTCGCCGCATAGAGGCGCGCCAAACGGGCCTGCCTGTCGCTGGGCAAAAACGCCTCCCTCACTAGCCGTCTTCCTTGTATAGCAGGAAAGTCACCCCGAAGAACATAGCTACCACGACCGGCACCCAGGCGGCTATCGCAGTCGGCACGAACCCCGCCACGCCGAACGCCTTCACCAGCACAGAAACGACATAAAGCAGAAACCCGGCAACGACGCCACCTAGAATCATCGTTGCCGACTGCCCCATTCGCGCAAATCGCATTGAAACTGTTGCCGCAATCAGCGTCATGGCGACGAGGAGGAACGGCAACGCCACCAGCGAATCAAACTGCATGGCAAAGGCATTTGCCTTGAGGCCGAAGGAACGGGCAACCTCGATTTTTCCGGGCAGGTCATAGAAGGGAATCGTCTCCGGGCGCGCCAGCCGCTCCTGCACGAATTCCGGCTTCAGATTGGTCGGCACACGATCGTTCGCGACGGTCTGGATGGTGCCGTTCCTGAAGGTCTTCACATCCTGCAATTCCCAATAGCCGTCGCGCAGGTAAGCACGCGCCGCATCCTTGCGCTCGACGATATTGCCCTGCTGGTCGAGGATGAAAAAGACCGCGTCGGCCATCTCCAGACCCTGGCCGAGGATGGCGCGCGCGCCGATGATCGTGTCGCCGGAACTGGTTTTCTGGCGAATCCATGGAGCGGCATCAGCCGAAACCGTGTTGGATTTGCCGGAGCGCAGCTCGGTCTCGATCTGTTCGGACAAGGAGAAGGCGTGCGCGGCGAGCGGGTTGATGATCCCGACCGACACGGCGCCAAACAGCAGTGCGCCGATGCAGCATGGCAAAAGGAACTGCCAGGCGGAAACGCCCGCGGACCGTGCGATGACGAGTTCGTAACGTCGGTTGAGCGAAACCAGCGTCGCCATCGCCGAGAACAAGCCGACAAACGGCACCGTCTGCAGCATGATCATCGGCATTCGAAGGCCTGAAATGGCCATCGCCGTGCCATAGGTGAACCCCGGCAGGCCGGTGGTGCGGCCCGACAGTTCGGTGAAATCGATCAGGAATACCAGCGCCAGAAGGCCGAGGAAGAACCAGATCGTGATCGCCACGTAGCGGAAGAAGAAGTAACGGCCCAGAGTCCAGCCCATCAGCCGGCTCCCTGGCCCGAGGTGTCACGCCTGGATAGACGCAGCTTGAGGGCATTCCAGCCGTCACCGATGCGGCTGGCCAGGTTTGTCATCCAGTCCGCCCAGGCGACCGGCAATTCCATGGTCCGGTTCGACACGATGAACCAGATCGCCACCGCGGAAGCCACGATCGGTACGCCATAGACCATATAGGAATATTGCGGGACCTCGTCGGCCTTGCTGGCGGCGAAGAAGCCCAGCCAGCGCACGAACAGCGATATCGCGATGGCCGTGATCAGCGGATTGACGCGCGCCTCGCGATGCGAACGCGCGTCTCCCGCGACCGCGAGCGCGATCAGCGCGAAAACCATGGAGTACGTCCATTCCGTAAATCGCTGGTCGACCTCGGCCCGGTATTCCTGGGGATTTTGCTGATAGTTCTTGTCGTTGGGGCTTGGATTGAGAAGGTACTGCGTCGTCTGGTCCTTTGGAAGGAGCGTCACCTGGTTGGCCGCCGACATGAAGGCCGACATGTCGAAGGCATAGGACGTGAACCGGATGACACTGAGGTCGCCCGTCAGCGTTTTGCGATGGATGACGCCGTCATTCATCATCAGCACCTTTTCGCCGCCGCGCTCGATGATGCTGCCGGTCTTGGCATAGTAGACGAGATTGACGCCTTCCTCGCGCGAATCGGCGACGAAGATGCCACCCAGCCGGTTGTCGGGAAGCCGCTCGCCAATCTGCAGGAACAGTCCGTCCTCGATCTTCCGGAACGTGCCTTCCTGGATGATCAGCGACAAAAGATCGGCGCGCGACTCCGCCACGAGCGCGCGGTTCTTCTGTCGTGCATAGGGGTCGATGCCGTTGT
Organism: Mesorhizobium sp. B2-1-8; assembly: GCF_006442545.2. NCBI lineage: Bacteria > Pseudomonadati > Pseudomonadota > Alphaproteobacteria > Hyphomicrobiales > Phyllobacteriaceae > Mesorhizobium > Mesorhizobium sp. B2-1-8. The sequence continues at coordinate 4,815,427 of NZ_CP083952.1, read as the reverse complement.
CCACGGCGAACGAAAAGACGCTGGCGGCCAGCGCCAGCAGCATGATCGGCCGCACGATGGTCCAGCGCGAGGCCCCCGATGCGTTGACCACCGCGAGTTCCGAATCCGAATTCATCACACTGAGCGTCTGGGCGACGGCCACCACGAGCGCGAAAGGCACGACGATCGGAACGATGGAGGGGAGAATAAGAGACGCGACCTCGAAGAAGGTCAAGGCTGACTGACCGCTGTCGGTGACCAGGTTGATCTTGGCCAGTACTTGCGTCGTCCACACGATGGCCAGCGTCCAGACCAGTGCTGCCAGGAAGACCACGAAAGCGCGGCGCATGATGTAGCGTTCAACGACCTTCATGAAGGCTTTACTCGATTTTCTCGAACGGCATCATGCCACCACGCCAAGGGTAGCTGTCCGGCGACGCCCGCACAACTGGCTCCGTTGGGCTGCATTGGCAGGCGAGCCGGTTCCCGTCCCACGTCGCGTGCCGCGGTAGGCCGGAGTGTCGGCGGCAATGGATAAGAAAGGACGAACATCGATGGTTAACAACAGGTTGCGGCTTGAAGCGGGCCGTGCCGCGACGAATCGCCATCGATTCCGTGTCTCATATGGGTAGCCATTTTGGCAAAGTCTTGCCAAATGCCGGAAAACGACCAAATGTCGCGGATCGCTTCAAACCGCTTCGCGCATCATCGCGCAATCCCCGAAAGCAGGACATGATGAACCCGAGACCGTCGATCGCCTTTGCAAAATTCGCCGCGCCCCAGTCGGCAGCGAACAGAAAGGGCACGGTCTTCGTGCTGTCGGCGGATGATGGCTTGAGCGATGCGGCCAGGGCTTACGATCCGGGCAAGACGCTGGATCGGGCTTTCCCGGTCGCCGAGTTTGCCGGCAAGTTCGCCAGCACTGTCGAAATCCTGGCGCCGGAAGCAACATCGCTCGACAGGTTGGTCGCGGTCGGCGCCGGCAGGGTGTCGGGGCTCGACGAGTATGCCTGGCTGAAGCTCGGCGGCACCATTGCGGCATCGCTGCGCAAGGCAACCGACGTCGCCGTGGTCCTCGACGTGGCCGGTGCCTCGCCCGATGGCAAGGACGCCGCGAACCTCGCCGCGGGCATTCTTTTGCGCGGCTATTCCTTCGACAAGTACAAGACCAGGAAGGATAAGGACGACGGCCAGGGGGGCGGTAAAGCCGACCCGAAAAAGCCGGTCAAGGTGACCATCCATACCGCCGACCCGGCAGGCGCCAAGAAAGCCTTCGCCGATGCCGAGGCGGTGATCGACGGTGTGCTTCTGGCGCGCGATCTCGTCAACGAACCGGCAAACGTGCTGGGACCGGTCGAGTTCGCCGCCCGCGCCAAGGACCTCGAGGCGCTCGGCGTCAAGGTCGAGATCCTGACCGAGAAGGAAATGAAGAAGCTCGGCATGGGCTCGCTGCTCGGTGTCGCGCAAGGCTCGCCCCGGGGCGCCCGCATGGCGGTCATGCAATGGAACGGCGGCAAGCCCAAGGACAGCCCGGTCGCCTTCATCGGCAAGGGCGTCACGTTCGATACCGGCGGCAATTCGATCAAGCCGGCGTCGGGCATGGAGGACATGAAAGGCGACATGGGCGGCGCTGCCGCCGTGACCGGGTTGATGCATGCGCTCGCCGCGCGCAAGGCCAAGGCCAATGTTGTCGGCATCATCGGTCTTGTCGAAAACGCGGTCGATGGTCATGCCCAGCGCCCGGGCGACATCGTCACCTCGATGTCGGGACAGACCATCGAGGTGCTCAACACCGACGCGGAGGGACGCCTCGTTCTGGCCGACGCGCTGTGGTACTGCAACGACCGCTTCCAGCCGAAATTCATGGTCAACTTGGCGACGCTGACCGGCGCCATCATGGTTGCGCTCGGCCTGCATCATGCCGGCCTGTTCTCAAACAACGACGAACTGGCGCAAAGGCTGACCGCGGCCGGACAGTCAACGCAGGAACGGCTGTGGCGCATGCCGCTCGGCGCCGAATACGACAAGCTGATCGATTCCAAGAATGCCGACATGAAGAACATCGGTGGCCGCTATGGCGGCGCGATCATCGCCGCGCAGTTCCTGCAGCGCTTCGTCAAGGACACGCCCTGGGCGCATCTCGACATCGCCGGTACCGCGATGGGCTCGCCATTGAACGAGATCAACCAGTCATGGGCTTCGGGTTTCGGCGTGCGGCTGCTGGATCGGCTGGTGCGTGATCACTACGAGAGCTGACGTCGATCCATGGCCGATGTGCTGTTCTACCATCTGACCGAATCGACGCTGGAAGATGCGCTGCCAGGCCTGCTCGAGCGCAGCCTCGATCGCGGCTGGCGCGCCGTGGTGCAGACCGGCACCGAGGAGCGGCGCGACGCGCTGGACCAGCATCTGTGGACTTTCCGCGATGATTCCTTTCTGGCACACGCGACCGATCGCGAAGCTTATCCAGATGAACAACCAATCCTGTTGACCACCGGCGACGGCAATCCCAACGGAGCCAAGATCAGGTTCCTGGTCGACGGCGCGGCGGCGCCCGACCTTGCCGGCTACGAGCGTGCGGTGTTCCTGTTTGATGGCCATGACGCGGCCCAGGTCGAGATGGCCCGGGCGCATTGGAAGACGATGAAGGACGCGGGCCACGCCGTGACGTACTGGCAGCAGACCGCGGACCGCCGCTGGGAGCGCAAGGCTTAGGCAGCACCCGAAGCCGAGATGCAGACCAGAGACGACCCGCGCACCGAGTCATCTCTGTAGAGCACTTGAGACTTACTGCCCGCCCATTTCCTTCTTGAATGTATCGAAATCGACCTGCATGCCGTTGAAGACAGTGCTCCAGTGGCGGGTCAGCGCCGCCATCGCCACGGCTTCCTGTATTTCCTCATCGGTTGCGCCGGCGCGCTTGGCGTCCTGCGTGTCCGACCAGATGCAGTAGGTGCAAGGGATCTGTGCCGCCACGGCCAGGGAGATCAGCGACTTGACCTTGGGCGGCAGCGCCGTCTTGTCGCTGAGTTCGATGGCCTTGACCTCCGCCCAGGCACCGGGCAGACCGGTTTTGGGAAACTGTTTCACAAAGCTTGGTACACCGCCCATGGTCGACTGTATGTCCTTGAGGGTTGCATCATAGTCGTCGGCATGGGCCGCCGCGGTGCCGAGCGACAGCACGCAGGCCGCGGCGGCGAACAGGAACGCACGTTGGGATGAAGACTGCACGGATTTGACGATGCGATGATACGACATGGTTTTCTCCTCTGGTCTTTGTTAGCCTTACGATGTAAGGTGACGGCGAAGATGAACCTTACACTGTAAGTTGTCAAGCAGCGCGATGGATCAATCAATCAAGAAAAAGAGAGCGCGCGGACGTCTGTCGCGCGAAATGATCGAGGACGCGGCTTTCGAGGTGATCGAGAGGGAGGGCCTTTCCGGCTTTTCGATGCGCAAGCTGGCGGCAGCACTTGGTTGCGAGGCAATGAGCATCTACCATCACTTCCCGTCGCAGGCGCATCTCTTTGAGGCGCTGGTCGACAGGCTGATTGGTCCGTTGAAGATGCCTGATCCGGATCTGCCATGGCGCCAGAGGATGCGCATGGCGGTATTGGATTATCGGCGTATCGGTCGCGAGCATCCGGCCTTCGCGAGCTATTTTCTCAGCTACCGCATGAATTCGCCCATTTGCCTTGGCTATATCAACAACATCGTGGGCTTGTTCAATGACGGCGGCTTCGATCAGGAAATGGCCGCAAGGCTGTTCCGTGCGGTCGGGTACTATCTAGCGGGGGCGGTGCTCGACGAGACCGCCGGTTACTCAAAGGGTCCGTCGGCGGTCACAACGGTCGGCAGTGAGCAGCTTGAGCGCGATTTCCCCAACATCGCCGCCGCGGGACGTTACTTCGGCACCGCTGAATTCGACAAAACCTTCGATCTTGGCCTGGAGATGCTTCTGGACGAGATGGAGCGGATCCGCACTGCTACCCTGGACAGGTCCGCGCAGGGCGGCAGCCATAGCGAGCAGAAGTAGAAATAGCCAAGGTTTTTCGATGCGCTTTCTCTGTATCCTGCTTCTGATCGCCGGCGCCGCCATCGGCATTTTCTCTCCGTGGGCGGTGAGCAATTTCTCGGGCAGGGCGGTCGGCACATACCGCGTTTATGAGGGCGGCCAATTCCGACCGGTGACGGTTCAACTTGCCCCGGGCGATGCGCCGGTGCGGGTGCTGGTGGACCTGACCGCGAGGGCCGAACGCATCGTTTCGCAGCAGCGTACGGTGCTGACGCTGACCGCGGCCACCAACGGCCGCACGGTGCTTGCCTCGACGCTGCAGTTCAACCATGCGGACAATCCACGCCAGGCCAGCCCGCAACTGCCCGACAAGATCTTTCGCGACGAAGCCGGCCTGATTGCCACCGTCAGCCCAGGCGCTTACCTCTTCACCGTCGGCCCGGGCGATGCCGACGACATACCGATGCGGGCGGTCGACCTTGTCTTGCGCTCCGGCGTCGGCGAAATCGACGACCGCGCGCGGCCGATAGGCTTCTCGCTGATGGCGGTCGGCTTGATCGGATTCCTGCTGTCTTTGCGTTCTGGTGGCGGGCGACCGGAAAATCCGAACTCGCAGCCGCCGCCGCCACGATGGGGCAGGGGTCCCACATGAACTATCGCCACGCCTATCATGCCGGAAATTTTGCCGATGTCGTCAAGCATGTCGTGCTGACGCGCCTGCTCGACTATCTCAAACAGAAGGACAAGGCGTTTCGTGTCGTGGACACCCATGCCGGCATTGGCCGCTACGACCTGTCGTCACTCGAAGCGCAAAAGACCGGTGAGTGGCAGGGCGGCATCGGCAGGCTGATCGATGCCTCGTTCGACGCGAAGGCGGCGGCGCTGCTGGCGCCCTATCTGGCGGCGGTGCGCTCGCTCAATCCCGAGGGCGGTGTGAAGAAGTATCCGGGGTCGCCGCTGCTCGCACGCAATCTCCTGCGCAAGCAGGACCGGTTGTCGGCGATCGAGCTGCACCCGAAAGACGCCGCGAAGCTGAAGACGGAGTTCGCCGGCGATTTCCAGACAAGGGTGATGGAACTTGACGGCTGGCTTGCGCTCGGCGCGCACCTGCCGCCCAAGGAAAAGCGCGGCATGGTGCTCATCGACCCACCCTTCGAGGAAGAGGGTGAGTTCGGCCGCCTCGTCGAGGGGCTGGCGAAAGCGCACAGGCGCTGGCCCAGCGGCATCTACGCGCTGTGGTATCCGATCAAGAACCGCAAGGCGATCATCGCCTTCAGGAAAGCGCTGAAGCAATCCGGCATCCCGAAAGTCCTCGACATAGAATTCGAGATCAGGCCGGCCTCTTCGGAACCCAGCCTCGATGGCACCGGCATGGTGGTGGTCAATCCGCCCTTCATGCTGGAAGGCGAACTGCGAACCCTATTACCGGCACTGCACAAATTGCTTGCCGTGGAAAAGCCGGCGCATTGGTCGATGGAATGGCTGGCCGGCGAGCAGGCCCCGCCGCAGGTCTAGCCGCCTTCGACCGCCTGCTCCGTACGACCGCACGATCCGCCCGCAGGGAACTTCGCCGTTGTCTGCGGGTTGCTGCTTACAGCAACTGCCCGGCGCCGGCTTCTGGAAACCATTGTTTCGGCAACCGCTTGACCGCCGCCGAGCGAATCCGCACAGTGCGCGCAATCGACCTTGAGAGGCTGCCATGACTCGCTTCGCCAAATCCGCACTTGCTGCCCTGATTTCGCTCTGCACGCCCCTTGCCGCGCCTCTCGGTATCACCCAGGCGGTCCATGCGGCCGACCTCGCCGTCTATTCCGAGAACGATGGCAGCGTCTGTGGCGAGACATGGGTGCTGAGCAAGATCACGCATCGGTTCTCCTACCAGGTGCATCACGTGCCGCATCTGCCCGATGTCGCCATCACCGATTTTCGCGACATTCGCCAGCACCGCTATGAGCAGGCGAGCGAGGAATGGCCGATCGGCCGTCACTATTGCCGGGCAACCGTCAGCCTGTCGGATGGCCGGGACCGGTCGATCTTCTATCTGATCGAGGAAGGCCAGGGTTTTGCCTCGATCGGCGACAATGTCGAGTTCTGCGTCTCGGGCTTCGATCGCTGGATGGTCTACAACGGCCGTTGCCGCGTCCTGCGCTGAACGCGTCTTTCCCGACCTTTTTTCGCGCCTGCTGCCCGAAGCGGTTGCAGGCGCTTTGGCGCCGGCGTTGCCAGGTGTTCGTCCAATTGCAGGGCTATTTTCCGCGCCGCGTTGCCTCTGCCTGATCGATGATCTTGCGAAGAAAGGCAATGTGGCCGCGAAAGGCCCGGCGCCCGGCCGTCGTGGCTCTGACCCGTGTCTGCGGCCGACGCCCGACAAAAAGCTTTTCAATGTCGACATAGCCAGCTCTGGCCAGCGTATCGAGATGTCCCCCGAGATTGCCGTCGGTGGCTTCGATCATGGCCTTCAACTGGGTGAACTCCAAGGCCTCGCGCCTTTCCAGCGTGTTCAGGACGGCCATGATCCTGAGCCGCGTACTCTGGTGGATAATGTCGTTGGCGCTCATCAATAGGCTCCAATGCGGCAAGCTCGCTGTCGCCGTGTGACTCGGCAATCTCTGCCACCTTGGCGTCACTGCCTTTATATGGCCGAAATCCAAGGCACGATCACTGACCGACAGAATACTCTGCATTACAGAGTATTCTGTCAATCAGAAAGCTGGTGCTCGAAACATGCTTGACAAGGTGATCTTCAGATCGGGCGTCGCATCGCGCTCGTGATCCGCACGGACCGCTCGCTTGCAAAAGATGATCGTCTCGATGAGGCGGCGAGTCATGATATTCACGGCCGAAGATCATGCGTGAAGTTGCTCGCTAGTCTTGGGAGCTTGATGGCGAGCTCGCATCGGGAATGCCGGTATCAAATTGCTGGCGACGTCAGAAGATCAACAGTGGATTTTTCCGATGATGAGTGTGATTGTGTGTCGATCGCAACCAAAAGTTAAGTTGAGAAAATCATATCATTGCTTCGCTGGCTAGCGAGACGCGAGTCAGATATGCATTGCGCGCCGGGGTCATTCACGGCCATCGGCATAACGTGAAGGGGCATGACATGGCTAAGCAGTCATCTAAAGCGCCGGCATCCAAGACACCGGCAAAGAAAGCACCCGCAAAAGCAGTCGCGGCGAAGGCCGCAACGGCAGTGAAGAAAGCAGCGCCTGCCGCCAAGCCGAAGGCAGCCGCGGCCAAGGCACCGGCGAAGAAACCCGCGGTAGCGGCAAAGGCCGTCGCGAAGCCGGCAGCGAAGAAGGCAGCGCCCGCGAAGGCCGCGGCGAAGCCCGCAGCGAAAGCGGCACCGGCCAAGAAGCCGGCAGCCAAGGCGGCCGCCAAACCCGCGGCGAAGCCGGCAGCGAAGAAGGCAGCGCCCGCGAAAGCCGCGGTTAAGCCGGCAGCGAAAGCGGCACCGGCCAAGAAGCCGGCGGCCAAGCCAGCTATGAAAGCAGCCGCGGCCGCGACCAAGCCGGCGGTGAAGAAAGCCGCGGCGCCGAAGGCAAAGGCAGCGCCTGCGAAGGCGAAAGCGAAAGCTCCGGCCAAGAAGTAGACGGATCGTTGGAGCGTCACCTGTCCTTCGGGATCCGGCAAGGACGCTCAGACGCTCTGGATCGGAGCATGTTCGGCAGCGGGTTCAGCCCTCTGGGCTGAACGTCGGAAAGGGGCCGAGGGGCAAGCAAAGCGAGGCGCCGGTTGGCTGCCTCGCTCGCCCGTTCTTTCGCTCCTCGCCGTGGTTGGCGAAGATCTCGGCCCGATGCCTGGCGCCTGCGAAGTATGGGCGCCTGTGAAGTGTGAATGCAGGTTCGAATCCCCGCAGTTCGCTGTCGAGGCCTGCTAATACTTTTCCAGCATACCGGCTTCAGGCTGTGATGATGCCAGGATGGAAAACCGCGGCCGGTTTCTGGTCGTTGGTATTTTGCACTCTGGCGATTGATCGCAAGAGTGTGTCCGGCCAACACTGGACGGTCGCAAACAGGAAACCGATCATGCCGAAGCTGCTCTACGCGTCCGCCTCGCCCTACAGCTCCAAGGTAAGGATGGCCGCAGCCTATGCCGGGATCGCAATCGATGAGGTGCCGGTCAAGACCGAGGACAGGCCGGCCGAACTGATCGGCGCCAATCCGCTCGGCAAAATCCCGGTGCTGGTGCTCGACGATGGCCGTTCGATTCACGACAGCCGAGCCATCACCCAGCACCTCAACCGGATTTCGAAGAACGCGTTGTTTCCACGCAACCCCGACAAGCGTCTGGAAGCGGAAGTGCTGGAGGCGCTGGCTGACGGTATCTGCGATTGCGCGCTGTCGATGGTCTATGAGCGCCGCACCCGGCCCGAAGAGATGGTCTATCAGCCCTGGCTCGACCGCCAGTGGGCGAAGATCACGGCAGCACTCGATCTGCTCAACGCCAATCCGCCCAAGCTGCCGAAGAAGATCACGGCCGGTCAGTTGGCGTTGCGTGCCTGCCTCGGCTATCTCTCGCTGCGCTTTGGCGGTCAGTGGGAGAAAGGGCGTAGCCGGTTGACCCGCTGGGCGGCGCGCTTCGACGAAAAGTTCCCGGAGCTCAAGTCCGCGGTTCCGGCCTGAGCGATCAAATCTGCTGTTCCGGCCTGAGCGACCGGATATAAAAAAAGCCGGGCGCGAGGCCCGGCTTTTCGTGTCGTGGCTTGAACGTCTTAGAACTTCATGCCGAGGCCGAAGGTGACGCGGTTGTCCGTCGCCTTGACCTTGCCGATGCCGTCGAAGCTCTTGCTGCCGAAGTCGGTGTAGCGATACTCGACGCGGCCGAACACATTGTCGGTCAGCTTGATGTCGGTGCCGACGCCGGCCGTCCAGCCGAGCATGGTGGCGGTGTCGCTGGCAGGAATGACGGAGTCTTCCACCTTCAGGCTTCTGCCGGCGAGACCGCCGGTGCCATAGAGCAGGATTTCCGGGGTCACGGCGTAACCGAGACGGGCGCGCAGCGAGCCTTCGAAGCCGCCCTTGGAGTTTATGCCGTTGTCGTCACCCTTCACGCCGTTGTAGCCGAGTTCGGCTTCACCGCCGTACACGAAGTTCTCCTGCTGCCACTGATAGCCGCCGAAGACACTGCCGACAAAACCCTTGGTATCGGTCGAAACGCCGAAATCCTTTTCCTTGGTCTTGCCGCTGAAGCCGTAGCCAACGTTGATACCGGCATAGGGGCCGGCCCACGAGGCGACCGGAAGTTCGGCAACCGGAGCGGGTGCCGGCGGCTCTTCCTGGACGACGTCCGCAGCATAAGCGGTACCGCCGAGGGCGAAGAGCCCGAGCGCGACAGCCAGCGGCCGTGCGAATTTGAGATTGGCTTGCATTGTTCTTTACTCCTTAAGCCACAGGACACAGGCTTGTTTCTCACGATCGCCATCGACCCGCCCGGGGGGTGAAACGGATCTGGCGTTCGTCGGTTCCGAATGTCGTGTCAAAATGCGGCTGAACCGAACCTGAACTTGGGTCATTACCCGGCACGAATGAGGCAGAAGCTTGACGTTGCATCTTCGCAACAGCGAAATGTCAGCAGCAAGTTCATGCTGCGCTGCACGCGGCTTGGTGCAAGGACTCCAGCGACCTATATTGCGGTCCGGCGGTTCCGAGTCCAAGAGGGCCCGGCATGCCGAACCGGGCACTTCGCCACAATGTTGCCCCAGGTGCGAACGCCGTTTAACGCATGCCGGGCCATATTTCGTCGGCGTCGCGTTTTCGGGCCGAAATTGAGGATTGACAGCAGATGAGCAAAGCCACTGCCGTGGCGCTGGTGACCGGTGGGGCGAAACGGATCGGCAAGGCGATCGTCGAGGACCTCGCCAGCCATGGTTTTGCGGTCGCCATCCATTCCAATCGCTCGCACGATAAGGCGGATGCATTGGCCGCGGCGATCAACCGGTCGGGCGGCCGCGCCGCCGCGGTTGCGGCTGATCTGACCGATATGGACGTTGTCAGCGACCTCGTCGGTCAGGCGGAAGCCGCGTTGGGTCCAATCTCGCTGCTGGTCAACAATGCGTCGCTCTTCGTCGATGATTCCGTCGAGGATTTCGACTGGCATGCCTGGGACCGCCATTTTGCCATTCACGTGAAAACCCCGGCGCTTTTGGCGCAGAACTTCGCCCGTTCCTTGCCGGAAGGGCAGGAGGGGCTGATCGTCAACATCATCGACCAGCGTGTCTGGCGGCCGACACCGCGTTATTTTTCCTATGCGCTGTCGAAATCGGCACTCTGGACCCAGACGCAGATGTTGGCGCAGGCGCTCGGCCCCCGCATCCGCGTCAATGCGATCGGGCCAGGCCCGACGCTGAAGAACGCGCGCCAGGACGATTCGGATTTTGACGCGCAGGTCGCCGGCCTCATTCTGAGACGCGGCCCGGAATTGCCGGAATTTGGCGCCACCATCCGTTATCTCTGGCAGGCGCGCTCGGTCACCGGCCAGATGATCGCGCTCGATGGCGGCCAGCATCTTGCATGGCAGACGCCCGATGTGACAGGCATGGCGGAATGAGTCCTTTGGATCACAAGAACAGGGCGCGCGGCGGCGCTGATGATCTTCCTCCCGAAATCGACCTCGAGGACGAGGCGCTGGAGGAGATCGTCGAACCGGTTGGCCCGGATGTCGCGTTCACGGCCATCGACTGGACGCCGCATGCGGGCGACGCCGAAGGCATGGTCGGAGCCGAGGTGATCCAGATGCTGGTCAAGCGGCTGCCCAATGCGCCCGGCGTCTACCGGATGATGAACGCCGCGGGCGACGTGCTCTATGTCGGCAAGGCGCGCAGCCTGAAGAAGCGTGTCACCAACTACGCGCAAGGCAGATTCCACACCAACCGCATCGGCCGCATGGTGCGCGAGACGTCGACGATGGAGTTCGTCGTCACCCGCACCGAGATCGAGGCGCTGCTGCTCGAAGCAAATCTTATCAAGCGCTTGCGGCCGCGATTCAATGTGCTGATGCGGGACGACAAGTCGTTTCCGTATATCCTTTTGACCGGCGACCATGTCTCGCCCGGCATCTACAAGCACCGCGGGGCACGCTCGCGTAAAGGCGACTATTTCGGCCCCTTTGCCTCGGCCGGCGCCGTCGGCCGCACCATCAATTCCCTGCAGCGCGCCTTCCTGCTCAGAAGCTGCACCAATTCCTTCTACGAGAACCGCACGCGGCCATGCCTGCTCTACCAGATCAAACGCTGCGCCGGTCCGTGCACCGGCGAAATCTCGCATCAGGGTTACGCCGATCTGGTCGCCGAGGCGAAGGACTTTCTCTCGGGTCGCAGCCAGAAGGTGAAGACCGAGATTTCGGCTGCCATGCAGCAGGCTTCGCAAGACCTCGATTTCGAGCGCGCCGCCATCTATCGCGACCGGCTGGCCGCCTTGTCGCACGTGCAGAGCCATCAGGGCATCAACCCGGCGACCGTCGACGAGGCCGATGTGTTCGCCATCCACCAGGAAGGCGGCCAGGTCTGCATCCAGGTGTTTTTCTTCCGCACCGGTCAGAACTGGGGCAACCGCGCCTATTTCCCGAAGGCCGATCCGGCGCTGGAGGGATCGGAAGTACTGGGCTCGTTCCTGGCGCAGTTCTATGACGACAAGCCGACGCCGCGTGCCATTCTCCTGTCGCAGGCCGTCGACGACCAGGAACTGCTGGCCGAGGCGCTCTCGACCCGCGCCGGCCGCAAGGTGGCGATCTCGGTGCCGCAGCGCGGCGAGAAAAAGGACCTGACCGACAACGCCTTGCAGAATGCGCGTGAGGCGCTCGGCCGCCGGCTGGCCGAAACCTCGACGCAAGCGCGGCTGCTTGCCGGTTTCGCCGAGACCTTCGGCCTGGCCAAGCCGCCAGTGCGCATCGAGGTCTACGACAACTCGCACATCATGGGCACCAACGCCGTCGGCGCCATGGTCGTCGCGGGGCCGGAAGGCTTTGTGAAGAACCAGTACCGGAAATTCAACATACGCTCGACCGAGATCACGCCGGGCGACGATTTCGGCATGATGCGCGAAGTGATGGAGCGGCGTTTTTCGCGATTGCTCAAGGAGCATGGCGATGTTGTCCTGGCCGACGATGCGGCAGCGGGCGAGGTGATGGCAGCCGAGGCGGGCGACGATATCGAGGAGGATCTCTCCGGAAGCTTCCCTGCCTGGCCCGATGTCATCCTGATCGATGGCGGTCAGGGCCAGATGACGGCGGTGCGCAAGATCCTGTCGGATCTCGGCATCGAGGACCGGGTCGTCGCCATCGGCATCGCCAAGGGGCAGGACCGCGATGCAGGCCGCGAACGCTTCTTCGTCAAGGGCAGGGACTCGTTTTCGCTGCCCGTTCGCGATCCAGTACTCTATTTCGTCCAGCGGCTGCGTGACGAGGTCCACCGCTTCGCCATCGGGTCACACCGGGCCCGTCGCAAGAAGGAAATGGTCAAGAGCCCGCTCGACGAAATCGCCGGCATCGGCCCCGGCCGCAAGCGCGCGCTTCTCTTGCATTTCGGCACCGCCAAGGCGGTCAGCCGTGCCGCAATCGAGGATCTGAGGAAAGTCGACGGCATTTCCGAGCAGGTCGCGAAACTGGTCTACAATCATTTCCACGAGAGCTGAAAAAATCGCCACTTTCAGCTGGCCAGTCGAATCTGGCCTGTTGACCCCCTACATCCGCTTCTGATTTGAGTACGCAGGCAGAAAGAGTCCACCAGACATGGCCCAGCGCGCGTTCAACTTGCCCAACATGCTGACCTACGCCCGCATCATCGCGGTGCCGCTGGTCGTGCTGTGCTTTTTTCTGGAGGGCCATCTGAAATCGAGCGACTTCGCCCGCTGGTCGGCGTTGGTCATTTTCCTGCTGGCATCGGTCACCGACTACTTCGACGGCTATTTTGCGCGCGCCTGGCAGCAGACCTCCAACATCGGCAAGATGCTCGATCCGATCGCCGACAAGCTGCTGGTCGCCACCTGCCTCTTGCTGCTGGCGGCCGACACCGATCGTCACGCCGGTATCGCCGGCTGGTCGCTGTGGGCGGCGATCATCATCCTGTGTCGCGAAATCTTGGTTTCGGGCCTGCGCGAATATCTGGCGGCGCTCAAGGTCTCGGTGCCGGTGACGCAGCTTGCCAAGTGGAAGACCACCATCCAGATGGTCGCCATCGCCTTCCTGCTGGCGGGACCTGCCGGTGACAAGATCTTTCCGCTGACCACCCAAACCGGCCTCGTGCTGCTGTGGGTCGCGGCCCTCGTGACGCTCTACACCGGCTACGATTATTTCCGCGCCGGCCTCAAGCACATCATGGACGAGTGAGATGACGACCCGTCTCATCTATTTCGCCTGGGTTCGCGAACGGATCGGCACATCGCAAGAAGATGTCGAACTGCCCGCCGGCATCGAGACGGTCGCCGACCTTTTGCGCTGGCTGCAGTCGCGCGGCGAAGGTTACCAACAGGCGCTGCAATATCCCGATGTGATCCGCGTCGCCATCAACCAGGAACATGTCGATCACCGCGAGAAGATATCGGGCGCACGCGAGATCGCACTGTTCCCGCCGATGACCGGGGGCTGACACTCATGTCGGCCGTCCTGGTGCCGAATGTGCGCATCCAGCGCCAGGATTTCGACGTTGCCGCCGAGATCGCCGCGCTGACGCAGGGCCGTGCCGACATTGGCGCGGTGGTCACCTTCTCCGGCCTGTGCCGCGACGAGCAGGGCGCACTCTCGGCACTTGAGCTCGAGCACTATCCGGGCATGGCTGAAGCCGAGATCGGCCGCATCGCAACCGAAGCCACCGAGCGTTGGCCGCTGCAAGGCCTCACCGTCATACATCGCCATGGCAAGATCGCGCCGGGGGCGAACATCGTGCTGGTGGTGGCCGCTTCGGGGCACCGCCAGGCGGCGTTCGAGGCGGCGAACTTCCTCATGGACTACCTCAAGTCACGTGCACCCTTCTGGAAGAAGGAACATCGCACCGACGGCTCCGAGGGCGGCTGGGTCGACGCCAAGGAAACCGACGCTGAGGCAGCCCGGCGCTGGAAGCAGCCGCCGTCCGAATAATGCCGTGCAGACGTCACGGAACGACCGCAATCCTTCTGCCAACTGGTCGCGTGACTGATTTGGGCAAGGGAGACGGTCATGCTGGACAGGATCGCCGAATTCTTCGTCTTCGGCTTGGTGCCCCTGATCGTCGGCATCCTGGCGGTGCCGGAGCTGTCCGCTGCCGCGGAAAAGGCGGTGAGGGGCGAGGTGATCTATCGCGAGCGCATCGCATTGCCACCCAGCGCCGTGCTTTCCGTCGAGCTTGCCGACGTCTCGTTGGCCGACGCGCCGGCCAAGATCATCGGGCAACAGAAGATCGAGCCCGCCGGCCAGGTGCCGATCAGCTTCGAGATAAAATTCGACCCCTCAGTCATCCGGCCGCGGATGACCTACGCGCTGCAGGCCCGGATCACTGTGGACGGAAGGCTGATGTTCATCTCAGATGTGCGCCATCAGCTCGATCCACTGACCGACGCGCCGCAGACCATCGTGCTGAAGATGGTCGCACCCAGCAAGGAGCCAGCGGCTTCCGTCTTTGATCAGCTCTGGGTGGTCGACTATGTCGATGGCATTGGCGCCATCACCGCGCCGCAGGCGACGTTCAGGGTCAGCGAGGCCGGCAAGGCCGGTGGCAGCGGTCCCTGCAACACCTATTTTGCCACGACGAAGGTCGAGGGCCAGGCGATCGCGATCAGCGATATCGGTTCGACCTACAAAGCCTGCCCGCCCGATCTGATGGCCGAGGAAAAAGCCTTGTTCGATGCATTGGCCAAGGCGGCGTCGTACACTGTCGATGCCGGCAAGCTCGCCATATCAGATAAGGGCGGCCGCGAAATCCTGCGCTTCAGCGCCGCGAGCTGAGCAATTCCGGGGAAATTGCTACTCGCTTTCCCCGGGAAAACCGTTTCACACTTTTCCTGGAACTGCCGCGGACGATGGGACGAGGATGACGCCGTAGTGGTAAGGCGGCACGTCAACCATTTCAGCCAGCTTGAAACCGGCCGGCTCGACGGCGGCGATGGTCTGTTCCGGCGACAGTCTCAACTCGGTCTTCGGTCCGCGAGGCTCGCCCAGCACCACCGTCCGCTCGCGCGGCGTCCGATGCCAGTTCACTATGGCAAAATGGCCTGACGGGCCAAGCGTTGCATGGATCGCGCGGGCCAGGCGGAGCTGATCCGGAACACCATGAAAGGCGTTTGCCATGAAGACGAAATCGGCGGGTCGGGCTGCCAGGCTGGCAATCTCATAGGCGTCGCCCGCCACGAAGTCGCAATTCGACAGGCCATTTTCAGTCAGGCGCCGGCGCGCGACTTCGAGCAAGTCGGCGTCGATATCGATGGCGGTGACATGACGCGCGACCCTGGCAATCTGCAATGTGAACCAGCCATCGCCGGAGCAGAGATCGATCACGTCCATACCCGGCTTGATCCCGGTGGCCGCAAGCACTGCCGCCGGGTCGGGCCACAGCGCCTCCCACCATCCGCTGGTCGGCATATCGGTGCCCTGGAAGAACCCTGGAATGGCGCTGGTCATGGTCGGGTCGACTCCATCGCGACGGTGCTCGGCGCCCGGTCTATTCACGCATCTCGTACTTGCCGGACTTTGCGGCGGCTCGCTTCATGTGAGATGCCGCAGAGCCTGAGACCATGTCCTATACGAAAAAAGGCCGACATTTCGCCGGCCTTTCTTGCATGTGAGATATGGACTGTCGGCTCAGCCGACGATCTCGGTGTCCGAGAACCAGTACTTGATCTCCTGCGCGGCCGTTTCCGGCGCGTCGGAGCCGTGCACCGAGTTCTCGCCGATCGACAGCGCATGCACCTTGCGGATGGTGCCTTCGGCGGCGTTGGCCGGGTTGGTAGCGCCCATCACGTCGCGGTTCTTGATAATGGCGCTCTCGCCTTCCAGCACCTGCACGATGGTCGGGCCCGAGGACATGGATTCCACCAGCTCGCCGAAGAACGGCCGCTCCTTGTGGACGGCGTAGAAGCCTTCGGCCTCACGGCGGCTCATCCACACCCGGCGCGAGGCGATGACGCGCAGGCCGGCGTCTTCCAGCATCTTGGTGATGGCGCCGGTGAGGTTGCGCCGCGTTGCGTCCGGCTTGATCATGGAAAAAGTGCGTTCGAGCGCCATGGGTCGTCCTTGTCTGAATTCGAATTGAGAGTGGCGGGCTCTATACAAGCCGCCCGGCTGATTGCCAAGAGGGATGAGGAGCGGGGTGAGGAGCACTCCGCGCAGCGGGCGGGAAGCCAATTGCTTGGCTTTTCGAGCGATGAATGTCCGGAGCGATAGCGAGGGGTCAGAAGGTGCGTGCTTCCGTGGCTGGTCGGCGCCGGGGAAGCGAGATCAGACGGCTGTAAAACAACGGTTTGCTTGCTATAGTCGCTCGGTCGGCGCCGCGCTGAAGTCGGGCCGAATGGAGACAAAATGACCATGGCAGACGATCGTCAGGAGCGCATTCGCAACCGTGCACATCAGATCTGGCAGGAGGAAGGGCAACCGGCCGGTCACCACGAACGCCACTGGCACCAGGCGGCGGCCGACGTCGATCGGGAGGACGCGGGGAAGCCATCGGCGGACAAGAAGCCAGCCAAGAAGGCATCTGGCGCCGGCAAGGCAAAGGCCGCCCCCAAGGAAGAAAAGACCGCCACGAAAGCCAGCAAGCCAAAGAAGGCCGCCAAATAGGCCCAACTGTTCCACCGCTGATTCTCGCAACAGGTTGACGGCGCTCGAACTGCCTTGCCGGCAGGCAGGTCGCTGCGCCCGTCACGCTGCCGCGGAAACCTTTCGTCCCAGCCCGCCATGCAGGTCGAGGCAGCGGGTGAACCACTGCGCCACCGCGTCGCTGTCTTCGAGCAACTTGTATGGCGATGCGATGCGTGCCCATTGCAGTGCGCCGAAAACGATATAGTCGGCAAACAGCGGCGAGGCGCCGCCGATGAACGGCTGGTAGCTCAACATGGAGCGCAGCGGCTCCAGCGCTGCCCGGAAGGTTGCCAGGCCGGCGTCGCGTGCGGCGACGACGTCCTCCAGCCGCTTGCCGAAGCGCTGCTCCCGGCTCTGGCGGAAATAGGAGGCATTCTCCTCGTCTTGCATGGCATGAAGGTCAACGAGCGCCGCGGTCGTAACATAGGGGTGGATGGTCAATTGCGACCAGCGCTCGATGAAGCGCGCCATCGCCTTGCCGCCTTCGCCGCCAAACAGCGTCGGGCGATCCGGATAGGCCTCATCGAGATAGAGCGCGATGGCGAAGGAATCGGCGACGACCTTGTCGCCATCGCGGATGACCGGAACGGTTTTTGAGACGCCGCCTTCAATGGCAGGCACTTCGAGAAAACGCGTCGGCGCGGTCGAGATGTCAAGTCCCTTATGGGCCAGCGCCATCGTTGCCTTCCAGCAATGCGGACTGAACGGACGGCCCTCGTCACGCCCGACGAGATCATAAAGCAGAATGGTCATTGGCGTTAGGTCCCTTTGCGGTCTAGGTATCGCTCCCGAACCGAAACGGGCGCGGCCGGAGAAAAGATGAAACAGCACTTCATGATGTTTGCGGCTTACAATCAATGGGCCAATGGCCGCATCTACGATGCCGCCGACGATCTCAACGATGAGGAATTCAATCGCGACGTCGGCGCCTTCTTCGGCTCGCTGATGGCCACGCTCAACCACCTGCTCGTCGCCGATCGCATCTGGATGAAGCGCTTCACCGGCGAAGGCGCCGCGCCGACGACATTGGACGCCATATTGTACCGGGCTTTGCCTGTCCTGAGGACAGCGCGCGAGGCCGAGGACCGGCGCATCATCGACTGGCTCGGCGGCTTGAACGACAAGGCGCTGTCGGGTCGTTTCACTTATATGACCGTATCGGACATGCGCACCGTCTCGCAGCGTCTGGCGCCCGCGCTGGCTCATGTCTTCAACCACCAGACCCATCACCGCGGCCAGGCGCATATGATCCTGACGGTTCTGGGCCGCCCTTCCCTGCCGCTCGATCTGGCGCATTTTCAGCGGACCGAGGAGGGCAGGGCCTTCGCCTGATCCATATGGTTTCGTTCTAAATTCGAAGGCGAACAGTTCGCGCCGACTATCGCCGCATTTTTTGCCGCAGCATCGCCTTCACGTCCGGCCACTCGGAATCGATGATGCTGAACCGGACGGAATTGCGTTTCCGGCCGTCCGGCATGATCCGTTCGTTGCGAACGATTCCTTCCTGTTTCGCCCCTATTCTTAAAATGGCCGCTCTCGACGCGTCGTTGAGTTCGTCGGTGGTGAATTGCACGCGAACACAGTCCATGACCTCAAATGCATGGAACAGGAGAAGGTATTTAGCCTCGGTGTTGACGGCCGATCGCTGGACCGAACTGCTGAGCCACGTGTGCCCAATCTCCAACTTTCTGTTAGCGCGATCGATTTTCCAGAACCGCGTACTACCGCAAATCAAGCCCGTGGCGCGCAGAACGATCGCGTATGGCATGGCGGTCCCAGCCTGTCGTCCAGCCAGGGCGTTGGCAATATAGCCATTGATCGCGCCTGGCCCAGGAACCACGGTGGCCTTCAGGTTCCATAGCTCGCCATCCGCGGCCGCGCTCAAAAGCGCTGCGGAATGCTCCGGCTGAAGGGGCCTGAGTTCAACGAGATCCCCGACCAAGGCGGGTTGCCTGGATTGGACGCCCATTAGTCGATGATTCCCGATTTCTCTCGCCTGCGGTCATCGAGCGGCAAATGAGGACCAGTCCGAATTTCAGACAGCCTCGGAAGCCAAGTCGGTGATTTCGCTGTCCAACTGGCGTTGCGTCATGGCCGCTTCCGCCATCACCCATTGCTTGAACAACAGCACCTTGCGTGCGGCAAAGCTCTTGTGGGGCGAGACAAAGTACCAACCGGCCGTGTTCGGATGATGAACGGCAAAGGGAGCGACCAGCTTTTCGGCGCGGATATCGCTGGCCATATAGGCGCGGTTGGCAACGGCAAAACCCATTCCGGAGTTGGCCGCCTCGTAGGACATCATGCACGAGTCGAAATAGATGCTTTTGGTCTCGCTGAGCACGAAGCTGGCGCCAGCGAAACCAAGCCAGGATTGCCAGTTCTGGGTGCAGGTGTCGGAATGCAGCAGCGTGAAGTGCTTGAGGTCGTCCGGTGTGACCTTTGATAGCGGCTTGTCGCCGAGAACTTCATGGAACAGCTTGCGGCTGCACACCGGCGTCAGGTCTTCCCGAAACAGCAGGTCGGATGGCAGCCCGTTGAAGTGGCCGTCGCCATAGCGGATTTCGAGATCGAATTCGGAAGTCGTGAATTCATGCGTCGCGTACGAGGTCGAAACCCGCATCACGATATCGGGATGTTGCTGCTGAAAGAGTGGCAGGCGCGGAAACAGCCAGCGCGCGGCAAATGTCGGCAGTACAGATATCTTCAGCACATGTTCCTGTGATTGCCCGGTCGCTTCCATGCTGGCGGCGACGATGCGCTCCAGTGCCTCGCGAACGCGCGAGACATAGGTCTCGCCCTCCGGTGTCAGCGACACCGCATTGCCGCCGCGCTGGAAAATCTTGAAGCGCAGCTGATCCTCCAGGCTCTTGACGCGCTGGCTGACCGCCGAAGCGGTGATGAACTGTTCTTCGCCGGCACGCGTGAAATTGCCGTGCCTCGCAGCACTCTCCACGATTTTCAGCGAATTGAGGTTGACCTGACTGAGCAGACGCACGGTTTCGACCTTAAGCTTGGCTTACGGTAGCACTAGCATTCCTAATTTTACAGGGGGTGCTAATTTAATCGACTGTTAACCAAGTGTTTGCCCCCCACTTGGAGAAGTACAATGAACGCACATACCGTACCCGAATTGCGCTATGCGATGAGCCGCGAGGCCATTATCGGCCACGAAACCGCCTGGAAAGTGTCGAGCTTCGGCGTCGCGCAGTATCTGCATGGCTACGATCCGGCACTGCTTGCCGCGATCGAGGAGGCCGCCCTGAAGCTCAAGGCCAGCCATGCCGTGCACAAGCACCTCGATCTGACCTTCATCACCGGCGCCGACCGTTTCATCCCGGAAATCAAGGAGTTGCTGAACGACAAGTTGCGCCTGGAGCGGCTGTCCGACATGATGGGCACGCAGCTGGAGCCCTATCCGCTGTCGATCGTCGGTTCGACCGTTACCTTCATGAATCCCAGGGATGGCGCCGTCGAATGGCATTGCGACGGCGTTCCGGTCACCGAACTCATTCCGCTGTCGATCAGCGATCCGCTGGTCGGCGGCCATCTCGAAATTTATTGCGACGATTCCGAGACCGGGCGCGCCATTCTCGAATCCGGCCGCGAGATTCCGCGCAACCGCATCATGCGCATCGATCACAAGATGAACTACGCGACGCTCGGGCAGTTCCTCGGCGTCCTGCATCGCACGGCGCCGATCCAATTCGGCGAGCGCGTCACGCTGGTGCTCAACCAGCGCTCCGTGGCCAAGCCCTATGTCGACGACAACAGGATGTTCTATCTTGCCGCCGACAACGACCACGACCGCGAGTGGGTCAACGAACTGGCCGAAGATGTGTGGACCAACCAGCTGCCGGCCTATCGCCGGTTCGAGGCGGAACATCCGACGCCGGCCCCCGCCGAAGCGGCGGTTCCGGGCGGAGCCAGGGAATCATGGTAGCGACCCATGATCCCGAAAAGTGGGAACCGGTTTTCGGACAGGATCATGGTCGAACGCAGACATAGAGCCCAATGCCAATTCTTTCGGCATGGATCAGGCTCGATATCCGCGCTTGTCTTCGCCACCGGCGCGGTGGCGTTGTGGTCGACAAATGCGCTGGTCGGCAAATCCCTGCTGGCCGGTCACCCGGTGTCGCAGGTGCAGTTCCTGCAATTTGTGGGAGCTGCCCTGGTTTTCGCGGTGATCCGGTTGAGCAGCGGCGAGAAAGCCGCAGCAGTCACGGCGAATACCGCGCTGGTGCCGCTCGCGGTCGGTCTTATCGGTCTGGTCGGCACCATGGTGCTGCAATATGTCGCCTTTGCCTCGATGCCGGTGATCGAAGCCAATCTCGTGGCCTACACCTGGCCTTTGATGGTTGCCGCGGCAGTGATTGCCTTCGACAATCCCCGGCGTCCGGTTTTGCTGGGCCTTGCCGCGGCCCTTGGGTTCGTCGGCGTCGCGCTAGTGATTTCGGGAGGACGTGACCGCACCTGGTTCCAGGGTGACCTCGCCGGTTATTTGGCCGCATTCGGGTCTGCGCTGTGCATGGCGTTCTATTCGGTGATGGTGGGACGGCTCACCACCTCGCCGGACCGCCTGTTGCTGCCCTCGTCGCTGGTTGGCGTCGCCTTGACGCTCATATGGTCCGCTCGCGAAGGCGTCGCATGGCCCACCGGGGTGGATCTCGCCCTCGGGCTCTATCTCGGCGCCGGCCCGATGGGGCTGGGTTACTACTTCTGGTCGCGCGCCTTGAAGCTCGGAGGCAGCGGCAAGGTCGCTGTCGTCGCCTATCTCACGCCGATTGCCTCGACGCTGCTGCTGACCTTGTCCGGTGAACGGCTGACGACGACCGCCATTGCCGGCGCCATCCTCGTGATCGGCAGTTGTGTCGCGGTCGGCCTGGAGCGTTCGGAGGCGCAAGACTATGTTTGACGACAATGAACGTCTCGCCAGGCAGGAAGCGCATTGGCTCATCAAGGAATTCGGCGCCGAGGCACCGCTTTACGCCGCGATGAAGGCCGAAAAGGCGATTGAGCAGAAGGATTTCGGGCGTTGTGCCCGCTGGAAGCGTATTCTTGAGATATTGGCGGATGGTCGGACAACCAAGTCTGCCACTTCCAAGTATTAGATTTTCTAATTTGCGCGACGTCGATTTCCCATAAAGATAGTTGACGTCAAGTCTTGATTCGTTTTGGGACTTGGCGGCCCGTTGGGGGACGCGGTTAAAAAGATACATAGACAAAAGTCTTCACTGGGGTAGATGACTTTGTCGGAAATAGGGTGAAAGAATTGTCAAATATCGAGGATAAGATCGTTATCGAGCTAACCGCCGATATTGTCTCGGCCTATGTAGGCAACAATCCGCTTCCGGCTTCCG
Organism: Mesorhizobium sp. B2-1-8; assembly: GCF_006442545.2. Taxonomy (NCBI): domain Bacteria; kingdom Pseudomonadati; phylum Pseudomonadota; class Alphaproteobacteria; order Hyphomicrobiales; family Phyllobacteriaceae; genus Mesorhizobium; species Mesorhizobium sp. B2-1-8. Next base: position 4,793,314 of record NZ_CP083952.1, on the reverse strand, counting down.
GCCTGCCTGACCTGATTGCCAGCGTCAGCGCCTCGGTCCGAAAGCTGGCTGGCGCGGCCGTCGTAGAAAGCCCGAGCCTGGTTCCGGCTGTAAATCCGAAAAAGTCGGTATTTCCCGACTACATCATCTGCCTGGAGGACGGAAAGAAGTTCAAGTCGCTCAAGCGACACCTCAGGACAGACTACGGTTTGAGCCCGGACGACTATCGGGCCAAATGGGGCTTGCCACCGGACTATCCGATGGTCGCCCCGAATTACTCGGCGACCCGGTCGGCGTTGGCGAAATCGACTGGACTTGGCCGCAAGCCGGCCGCTGCGCCGGCAGTCGCGGCCAAGGCGACAAAGCGCGGCAAGGCCACTGCCTGAGGCCTTGCTGGCCGGTATGGCAGGCCGCTGATCGGCTGCTCTGGCGGCGCATTATGTGCGCCGTTTCCAGGCCTTGTGCGGTCAACTGGCCCGCAAGGTCTTGCGAAGCGTTGATGTCCAGTGCAAAAGCGCGGCCATGCTTATCATCAATGACCTCTCGCTCCGCATGGCGGGGCGCTTGCTCCTCGACCATGCCTCGCTCACCTTGCCGGCCGGCACCAAGGCCGGCCTCGTCGGCCGCAACGGCACCGGCAAGACGACGCTGTTCAAGGCCATAACAGGCGATTTTCCCTCCGAGACCGGCTCGATCAGCCTGCCGAAGAACACGCGCATCGGCCAGGTGGCGCAGGAAGCGCCTGGAACCGAGGACCCGCTGATCGAGATCGTGCTCAAGGCGGACCTCGAGCGCACCGCGCTGCTCGAAGAAGAAAAGACCGCCACCGATCCACACCGCATCGCCGACATCCATATGCGGCTGGCCGACATCGACGCCCATTCGGCCGAGTCCCGCGCGGCCACCATCCTAGCCGGTCTTGGGTTCGACGACGCCGCGCAGCGGCGTCCGGCCTCGTCCTTCTCCGGCGGCTGGCGCATGCGCGTGGCGTTGGCCGCCGTGCTGTTTTCCGAGCCGGATCTCCTGCTGCTGGACGAGCCGACCAACTATCTCGACCTCGAAGGCACGCTGTGGCTGGAAAACTATGTGTCGAAGTATCCGCACACGGTGCTTCTGATCTCGCACGACCGCGATCTGCTCAACCGCGCCGTCAATTCGATCGTTCACCTCGACCAGAAGAAGCTGACGTTCTGGCGCGGCGGCTACGACCAGTTCGAGCGCCAGTACACCGAGCAGAAGGAATTGCAGGAAAAGGGCCGGGTCAAGCAGGAGGCCGCCCGCAAGCACATGGAATCCTTCGTCGAGCGTTTTCGCGCAAAGGCCTCCAAGGCAAGACAGGCTCAGTCGCGCATCAAGGCGCTGGAAAAGATGAAGCCGATCTCGGCCATCGTCAACGACACCGTACGGCCGTTCTCTTTCCCCGAACCCGTGAAGACGGTGGCCTCGCCGATCGTTGCGCTGAACAGCGTCAATGTCGGCTATACCGAGGGTCAACCGATCCTGAAGAAGATGACGCTGCGCATCGACGCCGACGACCGCATCGCGCTGCTTGGCGCCAATGGCAATGGCAAGTCGACGTTCGCCAAACTCCTTTCGGGTCGTCTGAAGCAGGAGACCGGCACCATGACGGTGGCGCCCGGGTTGAAGGTGGCGATCTTCGCCCAGCACCAACTCGACGATCTGCGTCCCGAGGAAAATGCCTATGAGCATGTCCGTCGGCTGATGCCCGAGGCGCCGGAATCGAAAGTGCGTGGCCGCGTCGCCCAGTTCGGTCTCACCACCGAGAAGATGAACACGCCCGCCAAGGACCTGTCCGGTGGCGAGAAGGCGCGGCTGTTGATGGGGCTGTCCGCTTTCGAGGGGCCGAACCTGTTTATCCTCGACGAGCCGACCAACCATCTCGACATCGACAGCCGCGAATCGCTGATCCATGCGCTCAACGAATTTCCCGGCGCCGTCATCCTGATCTCGCACGACCGCCATCTGCTCGAGGCGACCGCCGACCGGCTGTGGCTGGTCAAGGACGGTGCGGTCAATCCCTATGACGGCGACCTCGAGGACTACAAGACGCTGGTGACCGGCGTCTCCGGCGACCGCCGCGGCAAGCGCGAGGCCGACAAGGCGTCAAAGGCCGACCGCCGCCGCGACGCGGCAGCGCGCCGCGCCGCCTTCGAGCCGCTGGCCAAGGAAATCCGCGCCACCGAGGCGCTGATGGACCGCATCCGCAAGCGCATCGACGGCATCGAGGACGAACTGTCCAACCCGGCGGTCTATGAGAAGGATCCGTCGACGGCGACCAGGCTCGCCAAGGAACGCTCGCAGCTTGCCCAGACGCTGGCCGGCCATGAGGAAAAATGGCTGACCATGTCGGCCGAATATGAGGAAGGGACGGCGGAGTAGCATGACGTCGACAGACGCTTGGATCGAAGCTGGGAAGGTTTTGGCGCTCGATCCGAAGGCAAATGTCGAATGTCCTGATTGTGGCGAGGCCGACCTGAGTGTGGTCGACACCGAGGCGGGCGAAGAGCATATCGAACGACACATTCGCTGCTCGAAATGCGGCGCTTACAATGCGCTTCTCAAGAGACGTGACCCGTAATCGGCGGCTGGCGGAATGCACATTGCCAGAGGGCGAGCCGCTTATCTGGCCCTACACGCCACCGTCAAAACCCGCTAGACAAATGCCATGAACCAGCACGCCAAGCTTCGTATCGGCCATTCGGCCTGTCCGCATGATTGCCCGTCGACCTGCGCGCTCGAGGTCGAATTGCTTGACGGCAACCGCATCGGCCGCGTCCATGGCGCCAAATCCAACAGTTATACCGCCGGTGTCGTCTGCGCCAAGGTCGCCCGCTATGCCGACCGCGTCCATCATCCCGACCGTTTGCTGAAGCCGCTGGTGCGCAAGGGCGCCAAGGGCGAGGGCGTCTGGCAGGAAGCAAGCTGGGAAACCGCACTCGACCTCGTCGCCGAAAAGTTCATCTCGGCCGAGGAGAAGTATGGCTCGGAGACGGTCTGGCCTTACTACTATGCCGGCACGATGGGGCTGGTGCAGCGCGACGGCATCGACCGGCTGCGCCACGCCAAGAAATATTCAGGCTTCTTCGGCTCGATCTGCACCAACCTCGCCTGGACCGGGTGGATGATGGGGGCAGGCGCGCTACGCGGACCGGACCCGCGCGAGATGGGCAAATCCGACTGCGTCGTGATCTGGGGCACCAATGCGGTGGTCACGCAAGTCAATGTCATGACCCACGCCATCAAGGCGCGGAAGGAGCGCGGCGCGAAAATCGTCGTCATCGACGTCTATGAAAACGCAACGATGAAACAGGCCGACATGGGCCTGGTGCTGAGGCCAGGCACCGACGGCGCGCTGGCCTGCGCGGTGATGCATGTGCTGTTTCGCGAGGGCATGGCCGATCGCGATTATCTCGCAAAATATACCGACGACCCGCACGGGCTGGAAATGCATTTGCTGACGCGGACTCCGGAATGGGCCTCTGCTATCACTGGCCTTGGCGTTGCCGAGATCGAAGCCTTCGCGCGATTGGTCGGCACGACCAAGAAAACCTATTTCCGCCTCGGCTATGGCTTTGCGCGGCAGCGGAACGGCGCCGTCAACATGCATGCGGCGTCCTGCATCGCCGCCGTCACCGGCGCCTGGCAGTATGAGGGCGGCGGCGCCTTCCATTCCAATTCCGGCATCTTCAAGCTCAATCAGGATGTGCTGGAGGGCACGAGGATGCGTGATCCCTCGATCCGCTATCTCGACCATTCGCGCATCGGCCCGGTGCTGACCGGCGCCAGCGACGCGCTTTATGGCGGACCGCCGGTGACGGCGATGCTGATCCAGAACACCAATCCAGTGAACGTCGCGCCCGAGCAGCGGCTGGTGAAGCAGGGTTTCCTGCGCGACGATTTGTTCACCTGCGTGCACGAGCAGTTCATGACCGACACGGCCAAGCTTGCCGATGTCGTGCTGCCGGCGACGATGTTCGTCGAGCATGACGACATCTACAAGGGCGGCGGCAACCAGCACATCACGCTTGGCCCCAAGCTGATCGAGCCGCCGCAAGGGCCGCGCACCAACCATTTCGTCATCGAGCAACTGGCCGAGCGCCTTGGCGTCGCCGACAGGCCGGGCTTCGGCCTCACCGAACGGCAGCATATCGACATCATTCTGGGCAAGCGCGGGCTGGGCAGCTTCGACTCGTTGAAGGAAGAGAAGTGGGTCGACCTGCAGCCGGATTTCGAGACGGCGCATTTCATCCGGGGCTTTGGCCATGCTGACGGCAAATTCCGCTTCCGCGCCGACTGGACTGGGCAGGCGGCTCCCAACCGGCCGCCGAAGAGCATGGGCCTGTTCGGCCCGGTGGCGCGATTGCCCGAATTTCCTGATCATGTCGACCTGATCGAGGTGGCTGACGAGGCGCATCCGTTCCGGCTGACGACCTCGCCGGCGCGCAACTTCCTCAACTCGACTTTTTCCGAGACACCGGTGTCGAAGGCCAAGGAGGGCCGTCCGGAACTCCTGCTGCATCCCGATGACGCGGCGGCTCTCGAGCTTGCCGACGGCGACCGTGTCGAGATCGGCAACATGCGCGGCGAGGTGGTGCTGCACGCCAGATTGTTCGACGGCATCAAGCGCGGCGTCGTGATCGCCGAAGGCATCTGGCCGAACAGCGCGCATGAGCGCGGCGAAGGCATCAATGTGCTCACGGGAGCCGATGCGCCCGCACCCTATGGCGGCGCTGCCTTCCACGACAACAAGGTGTGGCTGCGCAAGGCGGGTGAACTGGCGGCCTAGCGTCGTCGATCGTCGGCATGATCCTCAGGACATCGTCCACGGCTGATTGACAGCGCGGCCTGGTTTCACACCGGCAGGGTTTCGGCCGCCTTCTTCCTGTTTTGGCGCTGGCGGATATCGTCGGCGACCGCCTGGGCTTCGATGCCGATTTCGCGCAGCAGCCCGGTGACCGCGTTGTGAAAGCCGACCAGATAGAGGCCGAGATCCGAAGCGCGGGCATTGACGCCGCTGGGTCCCGGCTCGATGCCGGGTTCGAGGAACCTGGCATAGCCCGGCCGGTAACCGGTGGCGAAGAGGATGGCGTCGAATTCGCTGTCCCTGCCGTCCGTAAAACGGGCGCCGCGTTCCGAGATTTCGGCGATGTCGGGCGCCACCTTGATCGCGCCTTCGCGGATCTTGCCGATGGTGCCGACATCGATCACCGGAATGCGCGATGCAAGCGCGATCTGCTGCAGCAGTCCTTGCTTCGGCCGTCTGAGCCCAAATTTCTCCAGCCTTCCCAGCACCAGATCGAGGATGACGGGGAACAGGGCGTCATTGATGCGCTGCGGCCCGAGCCGCGTCGCCATGCCGACCACCTGGATCGGCACGCCGAACAATTCGCGCGGCACGATGTGGACGCCGCCGCGCACCGAGATCGTCGGCCGGGCGCCGCCTTCCGCAAGATCGAGTGCAATCTCCGCACCGGTGTTGCCCATGCCGACGACCAGCACCGATTGGCCGGCAAAAGGCGTGGCGTTGCGATAGTCGGCGCTGTGCAGCGTCTTGCCCTTGAAGGCGTCGATGCCTGCGAATTTGGGCTGCAAGGGCTCGGCATTGTAGCCGGACGCAATCACCACATGCGAAGCGCGTAAGGCGCCGGACGTCGATTCCACCCGCCAGCCGCGGCCCTCCCGGGCGACCGCCCGCACCGTTTCGCCGAAGCGGGGCTCGAGGTCGAAACGCTTTGCATACGCTTCGAGATACTCGACCACGAGATGGCGCGGCACATAGCGCGGATAATCCCCGGGGAAGGGAACGAAGGGCAGCGAGGAGTAACGCTTGGTCGTATGCAGATGCACGCGGTCATAGTGACGTCGCCAGGCTGGCGCGGCCTGCTGCTCCTTTTCGAGTATGGCGAAATCCAGCCCGGCTTGCCGGAGACACGCGGCAACCGCCAGGCCTGCCGGCCCGGCACCGATGATCGCGACTTTCGTGGTTTCGTCCATGCGCGCCTCCACCGCCAATTCGAGATCCAGAATGTCAGAGGCGTGCCAAGGGTGCCACCGGCTCATCCAGGCAACGGCACCGTCAACCCGACCTTGACGCGGTCCATGGCGACGAAGGTGCGGAACTTCCGTACATTGTTGCTGCCGAAGAACAGTTTTCGCGTCAGCGCCTCGTAGGCGCCCATGTCGGCCACGGTGATGACGAGGATGAAGTCGCTTTCGCCGGTGACATAATAGCATTGCTGCACCTGCGGCTCCGCCGAGAATTGCCGCTTGGCCGCATCGATCAGTTCGGTGCGTTCGCTTTCCAGCTCGACCTCGACGAAGATGGTGATGGGCTGACCGACGGCCGCCGGCTCGACAATGGCGACATTGCCGGCGATGACGCCGCTCTGCTCCATGCGCTTGATGCGGCGCTGCACGGCAGGCGCCGACAGCTTCACCGCCTCGCCGATCAGCCGCTGCGGCGTCGTGTTGTCCCGCTGCAAAATGGCAAGGATGGCGAGATCGAAGCTGTCGAGTGAGGCTGGCGGCTGAGGCACTGGCGTATCCCTGGCGAAACAAACTTGCATTCTAGGTGCCGAATTACAGCGCCTTTTGCGCATGTCCTGCAATATCTTCTCTCGGATAACGCCGAGGAGAGACCGTCAATGTTCCTGTCCAATCGCAATGCCTTGCATCGCTGGCCGCTGGACGTGGCCGACGCCGAAACCCTCGGCATTGCCGGGGCGGACACGGTCGAGCGTTTCCTTGCCCGCCGCGACAATCATCAGATGACGCCGCTGCACGCGCTGCCGGCGCTGGCGGGCGAGCTCGGTCTTGCTGCCTTGCACGTCAAGGATGAGGGCTTTCGTCTCGGCCTCGGCAGCTTCAAGGCGCTGGGCGGCGCCTATGCGGTCTTCCGCCTGGTCCTGGAGGAGGCCGGCAAGCGGCTCGGCCGCGCCGTCGATGTCGTCGATCTCGATCGGCCCGAAGTCCGGTCGGTAGCGGCGACCATGACGGTTGCTTGCGCCACCGACGGCAATCATGGCCGCTCCGTCGCACAAGGCGCCGGGCTCGTAGGCGCCAAGGCGGTGATCTTTGTCCATGCCGGCGTCAGCGACGAACGCGTCGCGGCCATCGCTCGCTATGGGGCCGAGATGATCCGCGTCGACGGCAATTACGACGATTCGGTCAGGCAGGCCGCGCAGACCGCTGCCGAGAAAGGCTGGAGCGTGGTATCCGATACCTCATGGCCGGGCTACGAACGCATTCCGGGCCTCGTCATGCAGGGCTACACGGCGATCATGCGCGAGGCGTTACGCCAGGTCCGGGAACCACCGACCCATGTCTTCGTGCAGGCCGGCGTCGGCGGCATCGCGGCCGCGATCGCCGGCCATCTCGCCATCGTTCTTGGTGAAACCAGGCCGGTTTTCACGGTGGTGGAACCCGCCCGTGCCGCCTGCGTCTTCGGCGCCGCCAAGGCCGGGCATCCGGTCAAGATCGAGCATGGCGAGGCGACGGTCATGGCGATGCTCGAATGCTACGAGGCCTCGCCGGTCGCCTGGCGGGTGCTGGCACGCGTCGCCGATGCCTTCATGACCGTCGACGAGGACGACGCCGTCGCCGTGATGCGTCGGCTGGCCCGCCCCACCGGCAACGATCCGGCCATCGTCGCCGGTGAAAGTGGCGGGGTCGGTCTTGCCGGCCTGATCCGGGCGATGGCCGGTCACAAGGCCGAGGTTGGCCTCGACGCCGCTTCGCGCGTGCTGGTCGTCAACACCGAAGGCGCGACCGATCCCCGCCGCTATGCCGAGCTCGTCGGCATGAATCCGGCGGATGTGCTTGCCGGCAAGGTGCCTTCTGGAGCAACGCCATGACCTCGATCGACCCACAAAAACTGCTTGGCCGCATCCGCGAACTCGGCGGCATCGGTCGTGATGGCGAGGGCGGGCTGGTGCGGCTGGCCGCCTCCGATGCGGACAGGCTGGGTCGCGACCGCTTCGTCGGCTGGCTGCGCGAGGCAGGTCTCGAAACATACCGCGGATGCCGAGCTTGTCGCCGGCGCCAACATCCTGCTTGATGTCGTCGCCCGCCTTGCGGATCAGGAGATATCAGGCAATGGCTGAAATCGACCGTGATGCGCTGAAGCGCGAGATGACCGGATGGCGGCGCGATCTGCACGCGCATCCCGAATTCGGCTTCGAGGAGACGCGCACCGCGGCCTTCGTCGCCGCCAAGCTGCGCGAATTCGGCCTGGACGATGTCACCGAGGGTGTCGGCGGCACCGGCGTCGTCGGCACTTTGAAGCGCGGCAGCGGCAACCGCGCCATCGCGCTGCGGGCCGACATGGACGCGCTGCGCATATCGGAGCAATCGACCGCGCTATACCGCTCCAGCAATCCCGGTCTCATGCATGCCTGCGGCCATGACGGCCATACGGCGATGCTGCTGGGTGCCGCCAGGCTTCTGGCCGGGGAGGGCGGTTTCGACGGCATCGTGCGCTTCATCTTCCAGCCGGCGGAGGAATGGGGAAAAGGCGCGTTGGCGATGCTCGACGATGGCCTGATGCAGCGCTTTCCCTTCGACGAGATCTTTGGGTTGCACAACATGCCGGGCCTGCCCGTCGGGCATTTCGAAACCCGCGCCGGCCCGGTCATGTCGGCCGAAGATATCTTCGAGATCGTGCTCAGGGGGTTGGGCGGCCACGCTGCGCGGCCGCATTCGGGTCAGGAAACGTTGGTTGCCGCCTGTGCGCTGGTCACCAGCCTGCAGACCATCGTCTCGCGACGGCTGAGCCCGGCTGACATTTCCGTGGTTTCGGTGACCGAACTGGTCACCGACGGCACCCGCAACGCACTGCCGGGCCTTGCCCGAATCCTTGGCGACGCGCGCAGTTTCCGCCCCGGGGTCAGCGCCGAAATCGAACGCCAGATGCGCATTATCGCCGAGGGCATCGCTGCCGCCTACAATGTTGCCGCCGAAGTCGACTACACCAGGGAATTCGTGCCTTTGCGCAACGATGCCGAACTGGTCGAAGCGGCCTTCGCGGCCGCCGGGACCGTGTTCGAGCCCGGCAATATCGCGGTCGCCCGCGAGCCGATGACGGCGTCGGAGGATTTCGCCCGCTTCCTCGACCACGTGCCGGGCTGCTTCGTCTTCCTCGGCAATGGCGAGGCCTCGGCACCGCTTCACAATTCCAGCTACGACTTCAACGATGATGGGCTGTTGTTCGGTGCCAATTTCCATGTCGCCATCGCCAGGCAGCGGCTTGGGACCTGAACCCTCGGGCCCTTTTCGCGGCATTTTACGGGGGGAAAACGCCCGGGAAAGGCTGAAATCCTTGATCTCGCATGACGCAGCGGCAAGACTCAGCTAGCCTCCCTGACGCGGCGGACCTGATATCCGCCTGGCCGGCGCTATCAGACTACCTCCCAAGCGGCGCCGGCCTTCTTCCTTGCGCTAAATTAGCTTTCGTTAAAGTTAGAATGCTCGCGCTTGGTGGAAGTTAGGGTTTTGCTGCCATGACTGCGGCAGGCTTTTGGTGTGCTGCGGGTTCATGGATGCGCGGGCGGAGCTGGATAAAGGCGTTGCGCCAGGATGAAGCGCAACAGGTGCGCGCGCGGATCACGGAACTCGAACAAAACTTGACCGCTGCCTCGGCCCAGACACGACAGCTGCGCCAGGACGCAGGCCACGAATTGCGCAATGCCAAGTTCCGCCTCGAGCGCCTCGAGGAATGCATCGCGGCAATGCGTTGAAGGCGCTATCGTCTTGTGCTGGACACCAGCGCGAGGATCGTTCCCAGCTTTTTTCATCGCCACCTCCTTCAACCTCGGAACGAAGCGGTGCCGGTTTGATTGCGGCGATTGCGCCGAGGGAACAAAACGACCAGCCTCAGGTTGACCCAGCGAAGGAGGACCGCCCAAATGATCCGCTTGCTTCTGGTTGGCACGCTGGCCTTTGTCGCTTACCGTCTCGCCCGCAAGATGATCGACGAGGTACCTGACAATGTCGATCCGCTCTTGCTGCCGGCGCCCGCGAACGACCGCGAGGCGCTGCGCCGGCAGTCCGCGTCGATGGGCGTTGATCCGAAACGCTGATCGTATTGCTCGCCGACCTGGCGGCGTTGCTTCTCTGTTGCGAACAAAGCGGAAACGATGCTTGATGGGCGATGAACCTCGCCGCCCATGATTCGACTTTTTTGGAACAGACCGTCCAGCCAGCCTATCTCGCCCTGCTGAACGACGCCCAGCGTCAGGCCGTCGAACATGGCGACGGCAAGATTGCGGGGCCGCTGCTGGTCATTGCCGGCGCCGGCTCGGGCAAGACCAACACGCTGGCGCACCGGGTCGCGCATCTGATCGTCAAGGGAGCCGACCCGCGCCGCATCCTGCTGATGACGTTTTCGCGGCGCGCCGCATCCGAAATGGCCAGGCGCGTCGAGCGCATCGCCGGCGAGGTGCTCGGCCGCGATGCCGCGGTGATCACGGATGCGCTGACCTGGGCCGGCACTTTTCACGGCATCGGTGCGCGGCTGTTGCGCGATTATGCGCTGGAGATTGGCCTCGATCCGGCCTTCACCATCCATGATCGCGAGGATTCCGCCGATCTGATGAATCTCGTGCGCCACGAACTCGGTTTCTCCAGGACGGAAGCGCGCTTTCCAACCAAAGGCACCTGCCTTGCCATCTATTCTCGCGCCGTCAACGCGCAGGCGCCGCTCGGTGAGGTGCTGGGGTCTGCCTTCCCCTGGTGCGCCGGCTGGGCAGAACAGCTCAAGCAGCTGTTTGCGGGCTATGTCGAGGCCAAGCAGGCGCAGAACGTGCTCGATTACGACGATCTGCTGCTCTACTGGGCGCAGATGACGGCCGAGCCTGAAATCGCCACGCATCTGGGCGGGCGTTTCGACCATGTGCTGGTCGACGAATACCAGGACACCAACCGGCTGCAGGCGTCGATCCTGCTTGCGCTGAAACCCGACGGCGCCGGGCTGACCGTGGTCGGCGACGACGCGCAGTCGATCTATTCGTTCCGCGCCGCTGAGGTGCGCAACATCCTCGATTTTCCAAAGCAGTTCGCCCGGACCGCCGATGTGGTGATGCTGGAGCGTAATTACCGCTCGACCGAGACCATTCTGGCGGCCGCCAATGCGGTCATCGGCGAAGCCTCGGAGCGCTTCACCAAGAACCTGTGGTCGGAACGCAAATCCGCCGACAAGCCAAGACTTGTGACCGTTCGTGACGAGGTCGAGCAAGCCAACTTCGTCTGCGACACCATCCTGGCGGAGCGCGAGGCCGGTACCGCGCTGAAGTCACAGGCGGTGCTGTTTCGCGCCTCGCACCACAGCGGGCCGCTGGAGATAGAGCTGACGCGGCGCAACATTCCCTTCGTCAAGTTCGGTGGCCTGAAATTCCTTGATGCGGCCCATGTCAAGGACGTGCTGGCAGTGCTGCGCTTTGCCGAAAATCCGCGCGACCGTGTCGCCGGTTTTCGCGTGCTGCAGCTTTTGCCGGGCATCGGCCCTTCGGCCGCCGCGCAGATCGTCGAAGCCATGACGTCGGCGCTGGACGAGGCGATGGGCCTGGCCGGCTGGCGTCCGCCGCAGCGCGCCGCGGACGACTGGCCGGGTTTTGTCTCGCTCTATTCCGGCTTGCGGGCCGGCGCCAAATGGCCAGCCGATCTCGAACAGGTCAGGCTGTGGTACGAACCGCATCTGGAGCGCATCCACGAGGATGCGATCACGCGCCGGGCGGATCTGCTGCAACTCGAGCAGATCGGGTCGGGCTATGCCTCGCGCGAACGCTTCCTGACCGAGCTGACGCTCGACCCGCCGGACGCAACCAGCGACCAGGCCGGGCCGCCGCATCGCGACGAGGACTATCTGATCCTGTCCACCATCCACTCGGCCAAGGGGCAAGAGTGGAAGAACGTCTTCGTGCTCAACACGGTCGACGGGTGCATCCCGGCAGATCTCGGCGTCGGCACCAAGGAGGATATCGAGGAGGAGCGCCGGCTGCTCTACGTGGCGATGACACGAGCCAAGGACAGCCTCAACCTGGTCATGCCGCAGCGCTTCTTTCCGCACGGCCAGGCGGCGCGCGGCGACCGTCATCTCTATGCCTCGCGCACCCGTTTCATCCCGCCCTCCATCCTTGCCGCGTTCCAGCAGCTTTCGTGGCCGGCCGCGCAAGCGGCGCAGGGCAGGGCACAACGGCCGGAGGTGCGCGTCGACATCGGCGCGCGCATGCGCGGCATGTGGAAATAACGGGAGCCGATGTCGCAGCCCCCGATCAGGATCGCCATCGCTGGCGCGCTCGGCCGCATGGGCCGCCAGATGGCGGACGCCGTGCGGGCCGATGCGCGTCTGGCGCTTGCCGCCCGCTTTCACCGGCCAGGCAGTGTCGGCGATGGGCTGGTGAGCCGCGACGAGGCACTTGCCGTGGCCGACGTGGTCATCGACTTCACCACGCCGGCCGCCTCCGTCGATCTGGCCGGCTTCTGTGGCGAGCGCGGCGGTCCAGCGCTGGTGATTGGCTCGACGGGTTTCGATGCCGCCGAGTTGGCCACCATCGCGGCCGCCGCTGAGACCGTCGCCATCGTGCGGTCCGGCAGCTTCTCGCTTGGGCTCAACATGCTGGTCGGATTGGTCGGGCGGGCAGCGCGGGCACTCGGCCCGCAAGACTGGGATGCCGAGATTTTCGAGGCGCATCATCGCCACAAGGTCGATGCGCCGTCGGGCACGGCGCTGATGCTGGGGCAAGCCGTTGCCGGTGGACGCGGCGTCGAACTGGACACGGTTGCCAGGCGCGTCCGTGATGGCGTCACCGGCGCGCGGCCGGCTGGCGAGATCGGCTTCGCGGTGGCGCGCGGCGGCAGCATCGTCGGCGAGCACAGCGTCAGCTTCTGCGCCGAGGGCGAGACCGTCACCGTGTCGCATGCGGCTGGCGACCGCATCATGTTCGCGCGTGGCGCCATCGCCGCAGCACTCTGGGTGGCAGGCCGTGCCCCCGGCGAATACGACATGGGCGATGTGCTGGGGCAGAGCGCTCGGTCGTGACGCTGCGAACCGATTTTTTTGCCTCGCGGCTGAAAGCCAGCTGAAAGCTTGGGCATGTCATGACAGTTTTGCGGTGTCACCGCATGTCCGGCCCACGACGGTCGGCGAGGGAGGAATGCGGCGCGGCTTCACAGCGCGTCGCCTAAATGGAGGAAGTTTTGTGACCGGTTTCATCTCGAAGCGTGCCTTGCGCACCGCCGCCTTGACGCTTGCCATCACCGCCACGGGCGCCACAGGCGCCACGGTGGCATCGGCGGCCGACGAAAAGATTTCCATCATGGTGGGTGGCTATGAAAAGCAGATCTATCTGCCCGCCAAGCTCACCGAAGCCCTGGGCTATTTCAAGGACGAGGGCCTCGACGTCGAGTTGCTGAACGAACCGGCCGGCGTCGACGCCGAAAACGAAATGCTGGCCGGCGCCGTGCAAGGCGTTGTCGGCTTCTACGATCATTGCATCGACCTGCAGGCCAAAGGCAAATTCGTCGAGTCCATTGTCCAGTTCAGCCAGGCGCCCGGCGAGGTCGAACTGGTTTCGACGAAGCATCCCGAAATCAAGTCGCCGGCCGATTTCAAGGGCATGAACCTTGGTGTCACCGGTCTCGGCTCCTCGACAAACTTCCTGACGGAATACCTTGCCGTGAAGAACGGCTTGAAGCTGGGTGAATTCACCTCGATCCCCGTCGGCGCCGGCGATACGTTCATCGCCGCGATGCAACAGGACAAGATCCAGGCGGGTATGACGACCGAACCGACCATCACCCGGCTGCTCAAGACGGGTGAAGCCAAAGTCCTTATCGACATGCGTACGATAGAAGGCACCAAAGCCGCGCTCGGCGGCACGTACCCGGCCGCCTCTCTCTACATGCAGACAGATTGGGTCGAGGCCCACAAGGATGTGGTGCAGAAGCTGGCCAATGCTTTCGTCAAGACGCAGAAATTCATCAATACCCATAGCGGCGCTGAAATCGCCGACAAGATGCCGAAGGACTACTACGTCGGCGACAAGGAAGGTTATGTGAAGGCCCTCGATGCCGGCAAGGCGATGTTCACCGCCGACGGCACAATGCCCGAGGGCGGCCCCGAGACGGTGCTGACTGTGCTGTCGGCCTTCAAGAAGGAACTGCAAGGCAAGCAGATCGATCTGTCGAAAACCTACACGACGGAATTCGTCAAGAACGCGAAGTAACCCGTCTGCCGGCGCGATGCACCGCATCGTGCCGGCAATCGTCTGGTTTTCCATGTCCAGCGGCCCTGGCCGATGGCGGTTCTTCGTTCGAACCCGGAGTTAGCCCAGCATGGCACAAGAAAAAAGCGCACCGGCAATCGAGCTGATCAATGTCAGCCGCCGCTTCCTGTCACCAACCGGCAAGTCGCTGACCGCGATCCGTGAATTCACCATGACCGTAGAGCGGGGCGAATTCGTCGCCGTCGTCGGCCCGACCGGCTGCGGAAAGTCCACCACCCTCAACCTCGTCACCGGATTGGCGAGCCCAAGCGCGGGCGAGGTCCGGGTCATGGGCGCGCCCGTCAAGGGAATCGATTCCCGCATCGGCTTCGTCTTTCAAAGCGACGCGCTGTTTCCATGGCGCACGGTGATCGAGAACGTCATGGCCGGGCCGCTCTTCCGTGGCAGGGCCAAGGCAGAAGCGATGGCGGCGGCGCGCGACTGGCTTGCGCGCGTCGGCCTGGCGCGCTTCGAACATCACTATCCGCACCAGCTCTCCGGCGGCATGCGCAAGCGCGTGGCACTGGCGCAGACCTTCATCAATGGCCCCGAGATTCTGCTGATGGACGAGCCGTTTTCCGCGCTCGACGTGCAGACGCGTGTTCTCATGCACGAGGAACTGCTGCGTCTTTGGTCCGAAGCCAAGGCCTCGGTCGTTTTCGTTACCCATGACCTTGAGGAAGCAATAGCGCTGGCCGACAAAGTCTACGTGCTGACCGCCGGGCCGGCGACGGTGAAGTCGGTCTACACCATCGACCTGCCGCGTCCGCGCGTCGTCGCCGACATACGTTACGAGCAAAGCTTCATCGACTATTCGCGCACCATCTGGGCCGATCTCAAGGAAGAGGTCGAGACCAGCTATGCCCGCGCTGCCGCGTGAGGGAGGATACAATGACCGATGCCGCCATCGACATCAGGGCAGGAGGCTTCAGGCCGGGAACCTCGGACGCCGAAATAGAAGCCGCAGCCGCCAAGGCCGCGCAGCATCGCCGCCGCACGGTGATCTTCTGGCGGTATGCCATCCTCATCGTCTTCCTCGCCGCCTGGGAAATCGCCGGACGCAAGGCCTGGATCGATCCGTTCTTCTACGCCACGCCAAGCGCGATCGCGCAAAGGCTCTATGAGTGGATGACGGAAGGCACGTCCGAAGGGCCGCTCTGGTACCATCTCTATGTCACGATGGAGGAGTCCGTCCTCGGCTTCGTCACAGGCTCGGTTGCCGGCATCCTCATCGGCGTCGCGCTTGGCCGCAACCGCATGGCCGCCGACATCTTTTCCATCTACATCAAGGTGATCAACTCCATCCCTCGCGTGGTGCTGGCGCCGATCTTCATCATGATCCTTGGCCTTGGCCTCGCTTCGAAAGTGGCGCTGGCCTTCATCATGGTGTTCTTCGTCGTCTTCCACAACGCCTTCCAGGGCGTGCGCGAGGCCGACCGGGCGATGATCGCCAATGCCCGTATCCTCGGCGCTTCCGACTGGCAGCTGACCCGCTCGGTGATCGTGCCGTCGGCGATGAGTTGGATCTTCGCCAGTCTGCACGTCAGCTTCGGCTTCGCCATCATCGGCGCCATCGTCGGCGAGTTCGTCGGCTCACGTTACGGTATCGGGCTCTTGATCAACATCGCCAAGGGTTCCTTCGATGCCGCAGGCATGTATGCCGCGATCGTCATCATCATGGTGGTGGCGCTGGGAGCGGAATATCTGATGACGATGGTCGAGAACCGTCTGGCGAAATGGCGTCCGCAGCCGCTGCACGAGACGCAGTGAGCAGATCGGACCGGGCGGGGGCCTTAACCGCCGGCCAATGGCAGACGCACCTCGACCACCAGGCCGCCGGCCGCGCTATCCGCAAGGGTGACGCGGCCGCTGGCATTTTCCACCACCTCGCGCACGATGGCGAGTCCGAGGCCGCTGCCTTCGTCGGTCGCGCCGGCCAGCCGGTAGAAGCGCTCGAAGACATGGTCGCGCTCGTCGGCGGGTATGCCTGGCCCGTCGTCGGTGACCGTCAGCACGGCCTCGCCATCGGCGGCGGCGATCTTGACGGTGACGGTGCCGCCTGCCGGTGTGTAGCGCAGCGCGTTGTCGACGAGGTTGACGATCATCTCCCGCAGCATCGTGCCGTCGCCGATGACCGGTACGGCGCCGGTCTCATCGAGACCGAGATCGATGTTGCGATCGACGGCCCTCGGCGCATGGGTTTCCAGCACTTGGCGCGCGGCTTGCGTCAGGTCGATGCGGTCGGCGCGCGGTCGCCGGCTGCCTGGTTCGGCGCGCGACAAGGTCAGGAGCTGCTCGGCCAGCCGCGCCAACCGGGCGGAGCTTGCCTGCAAGGCGACAAGCGCTTCGCGGCGTGCATCGACAGCGGTTTCGCGTAGCGCGTAGCTCGCTTGCGTCGACAACAGCGCCAGCGGCGTGCGCAGTTGATGCGCGGCATTGGCGATGAAACGGCGCTGCGCCGCCATCTGCGCCCGCACCCGTTCCATATAGGCGTTGAGTGCATCGACCAGCGGTCGGATTTCACTCTGCGCACCGGCGACTTCGATGGGATCGAGTTCGCTGCGTTTCGGGGAACGCACCGCGTCGCGCAGCCTGATGAGTGGCGCCAACCCTCGCCGAAGGCCGAGCAGCACGAAGACGCCGGCAATCGCCACCAGCGCCAGTTGCTGGGTAAAGGCGCTGAACCAGAGACGCCGCACCATCGCGTCGTGACCGAAAAGCGTGACGCCGACGGTGACCGATATCGGCGAGTCTTCGCCGGCGCCGACCACCGCGTGCGTAAAGGTCAGCAGCCGCAGCGCCTGGTCGCGATAGGTCGCTTCCATACTGGGGTGTCCGGGCGTGTTGGGCAGCCCGGGATAGCCGGTCAACAGCCGTCCCCCCGCGGCTTCGACACCGTAGTAGACCCTGTCGCGGTCGCCGGTGTCGAACATCTCGAGCGCTGCCGGCGGCACCGTGGCGTTGATCACTCCGTCGGTCATTGTGACCTGCTCGGCGATCATCCGTGCCGATCCGACCAGCATGCGGTCGGTGACCAAATCGGCGGTCGCCAGAGCGTTGCGCTGGCTGGTCCACAGATTGATGGTCGCAAGCCCGGCGAGGGGGAGCACGACCCAGGCCAGCAATTGCAGGCGCAGGCTGTTAGTCCTCATGGCGCCAAATCCTCATGACGCCAGATCATCGTGGCGCAAGAGATAGCCGAGACCACGCAAAGTTGTGATCTGGACGCGCGAGCCTTCAAGCTTCTTGCGCACACGATGCACATAGATCTCGATGGCGCTTGGATCGGCATCGGTCTCGAAATCATAGATCGCCGCGGACAAGGCTGCCTTGCTCACCGTGCGTCCCGCCTTGATCATCAATTGCTCGAGCACGGCATGTTCGCGCGGTGTCAATGCGAGTGTCTCGCCGCTCAGCGAGAACAGCCTGGTGTTGGTGTCGAAGACGAGGTCGCCGCAGGCAACGACGGGGGCCTTCCGGTCATTGGCGCGGCGCAGTTGGACGCGGATGCGTGCTTCGAGCTCTTCGATCTGGAAGGGCTTCGCCAGATAGTCGTCGGCGCCTTCGTTGAGGCCTTTGACCCGGCCATCGAGGCTGGCATTGGCGGTCAGTACGATCACCGGCACCCGGTTGCCACGCGTTCGCAGCATGCGCAGCACTTCCAGTCCGCCCATGCGAGGCAGCGCAAGATCGAGAATGACAAGCGCGTGGTCGCCGGCGGCAAGCGCATGCTCGACGTCCTCGCCGTCATGGACGATGTCGACGACGTAATTCGCCTGGCGCAAGGTCTTGCCCAGCCAGTCCGCCAGTTCGCGATTGTCCTCCACAAGCAGCAATCGCATGTCTATTGCCGTTCCAGCATCCGCCCGCTTTCGGTCTCAACGGGCCGCCTCGGGCTCGATCGTCGATCCCATTCGCCAATAGCATGATCGATAGTATCGATCATAACACAAGGCAAATGCGGATTGGCCGCGGCCGTCGATCGTTTTCGCCGGCTCAGACGCCCCGATTCAGGACATTAATCGAACCGAACGGTTCGGTTCTAGTTGACGGATTGTACCGCGAACGGTGAACAATAAT
This sequence comes from Mesorhizobium sp. B2-1-8, assembly GCF_006442545.2. Classification (NCBI taxonomy): domain Bacteria; kingdom Pseudomonadati; phylum Pseudomonadota; class Alphaproteobacteria; order Hyphomicrobiales; family Phyllobacteriaceae; genus Mesorhizobium; species Mesorhizobium sp. B2-1-8. The sequence goes on along the minus strand of NZ_CP083952.1, from coordinate 4,774,976 downwards.
CCCCGATCTACCGACGTTTGCGTCCGAGGGCTCAACGCTAATAGGCTGAAAACGTTTGATAAATAAGATTTAAAATGCTGCAACGCAATATGCATTGTCCATAATATGACGAAATACTGCAAAGCCGGTGCGACTGGTAATCCCAGAAGGCCTTCCCATCTGGGGGTGGTCCGAGCGACGCGAAATCCTCCCAAGGGCACGCCACTAGACGGACAGAACAAAGAAATTCTGGAGTAAATAAAATGACCAAGATCGCTCTTACCGCCGCCGCCATCCTCGTTGCCACGGGCACGGCTTTTGCCGGCAGCGACAACTACGGCTCCAACAACGCCAACCAGCCGGTTGCCACCCAGTCGACCTCCAACGTCGACACCCTCCGCACCGGTTCGATCCTAAAGACGGACAAGGCGCAGGCTGACGCCAATGCCAAGGTTCCGGCTCAGTCGGGCCAGGGCATCTGGGGCCGCTAATCCTTCAAGCATCGCGTGACGACAAAGAGCGGTGGGCCTGGCCCGCCGCTCTTGTTTTTTTGGATGAGCCAGGGCGTTGGTCGTATCAGCCGATCTTCGCCGCCGGCAAAAAAATCTCACGTTCAGGAATAAACCCAGGCTGATTCTGGTCCTCTCCTCAGCGGAACCGTCCTCCCAAGACGCCGCCCAACGGATGAACCAGGAGATTGAAATGAACAGGCTTGCTCTCGCTGCCGCCGCTATCCTCGTCGCAACCGGAGGTGCGTTTGCCGGCAGCGACCACTATGGCTCCGACAATGCCAACCAGCCGGTCGCCCCGGTCGCCGGCGTGGATCACACCGTCACCGGCGCCGTCGACAGCAACACGAATATGACCGCGCACAAGGCTGCCGACACCAAGATGAAGCCCGCAACCGACTGGCCGGAGCCCGGCCAGGGCATCTGGGGCAACTGATGTCAGGGAGGCGGCAGGTGTGGTCTGCCGCACCCGCCAGGATTTCTAGCTCAGCTCCTTCGGCCGCAGGCAATGTGTCAGCCGCGCGGACGTCAGGCCGGACCAGTCGTCTTCAAGGACGAAGCGCGCGAGAGCCGCTGTCGGAAACTTTTCCTCGAGCCTCTTGCGCGCCTTCGCCTCCGATCCCGGTCCGGCAAGCTGTTTTGCCAGGTCCTCAAGCCCCGGATTGTGGCCGAGAACCACCAGGCAGCCGCTCGACGGGTCTGCTTTGCGTATCTCGCTCAGAATATCCGCCGCTGAAGCATCGTAGAGCGCCTCGGCGAACGCGACCCGGGGATGCACGGGCAGTTCCGCGGCGACCAGCCGCCACGTATCGCGGGCACGCATCGCCGGCGACACCAATGCCAGGTCCGCCAGCCACCCGCGCGCGGCAAGCTCACGGCCGATCAATCGGGCTGCCTTCAAACCACGTTCATCGAGCGGCCGGTCGAAATCATCGAGGTCGGGATCGTCCCAGCTCGATTTGGCATGGCGCAAGAGGAGCAGCTGTTTCATCGGCATTGCTCAGGACCAGGAAATGTCGGCATTGAAATCCTTGCCATGTCCCCCACCATACCTCGCGCCCGTGGTAGCATCAAAGGCCGCCGCCAAGGTGCCGAAGATGAACAGGCCTACAAATTGCTCGTTCCGATCCCACCTAACGGCGACATCTGCCTCGGTGATCGCCCACGCGCCTGATTGAATATGAATGTTGGCGACGATCGGTCCAAACGCCTGGCCCTTGATCTCGCTCAGATAGAAATAGGCCGTAGCGTTTTGTGGTCCATCGGTCTCATCGTATTCGAAGACACCGGCAAGATCACCTTTTGTTCGAATTGCGCTGTCAAAGATATCCAAGGGGTTCGATCCTAAAGCAGCGTCGAGACATCGCGCGCGCCGTGCACAATGCGCACGATTTCGATCTGTCCCTCGGCCAGGCGATAGAGGATCAGATAGTTGCCAATGGTCAATGCTCTGGCGTCGACGCTGATGCCGGGTCTGCGAGGTCCAGATTCGGGAAAGGCAGCAAGCTCCAGGATGCGCTCGGCGATAGCATCCAGAAAATGGTCTGCGGCAGGCGGGCTGCCCTCGGCGATGGCAAGCCAGATATCGACAAGATCATTTTCCGCCGCCGGGCTGCGGATGATCGGCATTCTTGCCACAGGCTATTTCTTGGCGGCTTCAACGAGCCGGCCGCGGGCCTTCCGCTTGATGTCCTCGACATCAAAAGCAGAAGATGGACCGCTCTCCAGCCCCTCCGTCCAAGCCTTGCGCAATCGCTCCACTTCGGCTTCGCGAAGCGGCTCGCGCAGGCGCCACTCGCGGAGCGCCTCGCGGATCACTTCACTTGCCGATCCATAGCGACCGCTGCCGACGGCATCTTTGACCATCTCCAGCAATTCAGGAGAAAGCGCTACGCTGACTTTCTCGACTGTCGTCATTGAACTTGTCTCCTTGATTGGAAAGTAGCAATATGTGCTACCAACCTCAAGGTTAGGGCGTGATCCGCGCCAGATGCTCGAGATCGGCTTCCTCGCGCAGCGGGTCGGGCGCCATCACCACCGAGGTGCCGTTGTCGGCATCGTCGGCAAAGTGGGCAAGCACGGCGCGGCCCGCCTCCATGCGCGCCTTGCCTTCGGCCACCAGCCCCAGCGCCAGCGGATAGAGCCGATGCTCGGCCTTCAGCACCCGGGCGGCCAGCGTATCGGCATTGTCGCCGACCATCACCGGCACCGCCGCCTGGGCGATGATCGGGCCGTCATCCATCTCGGATGTCACGAAATGCACCGTGCAGCCATGGATGCGGATGCCGGCGGCCAGCGCGCGGGCATGGGTATCGAGGCCTTTGAAGGCCGGCAGCAGGGCAGGGTGGATGTTGATCATGCGGCCCTGCCATTTCTGGACAAAGCCGGGGGTCAGGATGCGCATATAGCCGGCCAGCGCCACGATCTCGGCGTTGAAGGCCGCGAGTGCCGCGTCGATCGCCGCGTCATGCGCCTGCTTGCTGCCGTGGTTGGCGCGGGAAATGACCTGTGTGGCGATGCCGCGTGCCCTGGCGATGACGAGGCCGGCGGCGTCCGCCTTGTCGGAGATGACGCCGACGATCTCGGCCGGGAAGGCCGGGTCGCTGGCCGCCGCGATCAGCGCGGTCATGTTGGAGCCGCGCCCCGAAATCAGAACGACTGTGCGTTTCCTCCGCGCGCTCATAGGCCGATCGAGCCACGATAGATGACGCCGGCGTCGCGGCGCGGCACGATGCGGCCGATCGGCGTCACCGTCTCGCCAGCCTCCTGCAGCACTGCTGCGACCTGGGCCGCCTGACCCGAAGCGACAGCCAAAATCATGCCGATACCGCAGTTGAAGGTGCGCATCATCTCTTCCGGCGCCACGCCGCCGGTCTTGGCCAGCCAGGAGAACACGGGCGGCACGTCGATGGCTTCGAGATCGAGCTCGGCCGAGAAATCCTTGGGCAGCACGCGCGGGATGTTTTCCGGGAAGCCGCCGCCGGTGATGTGCGCCAGCGCCTTGATGCCATGCGTGTTGCGGATCGCCTTGAGGAGCGATTTCACATAGATGCGGGTCGGCTCGAGCAGCGCCTCGGCCAGCGTTGCCTCGTCGTTGAACGGCGCCGGATCGCTCCACGCCAGGCCGCTGGCGGCAACGATGCGGCGCACCAGGGAAAAACCGTTGGAATGAACGCCGGAGGAGGCAAGGCCGAGCAGCACGTCGCCCTCGACGATGTCGTCGGTCGGCAAAAGCTGCCCGCGTTCGGCCGCGCCCACCGCAAAGCCGGCAAGGTCATAGTCCTTGCCGTGATACATGCCGGGCATTTCGGCGGTCTCGCCGCCGATCAGCGCGCAGCCGGCCTGCCGGCAACCCTGCGCGATGCCGCCGACGATCGCGGCGCCCTGGTCGGGATCGAGTTTGCCGGTGGCGAAATAGTCGAGGAAGAACAACGGCTCCGCGCCCTGCACGACGATGTCGTTGACGCACATGGCGACGAGGTCGATGCCGATAGTGTCGTGTTTTCCCGCTTCGATGGCGATCTTGAGTTTGGTGCCGACGCCGTCATTGGCGGCGACCAGCACCGGATCGGTGAAACCGGCCGCCTTGAGATCGAACAGGCCGCCGAAGCCGCCGATCTCGCCATCCGCGCCTGGCCGGCGCGTCGCGCGCACCAGCGGCTTGATCTTCTCCACCATGAGATTGCCGGCATCGATGTCGACGCCGGCCTCGGCATAGGTGAGCCCGTTTCTGCGCTTGGCCGTTTTGTTCTGGCCCGTTTTATGCTGGCCGGTTTCGCGCTTGCTCATCGCAATGTTCCTGCTCGTTTGCGGGCTCTTCGCATGAACGGTTTCGGTCCGCAAGGATAACGGCCGAACCGGGCGCCGTTTGGTTGACAAAAGCGTGGATAGCCGGGGCATCGCACGCTGCGTCTGCTGCTGGCCCATCCTGCTTCTCCCTTGCCTCGGCCTTCCATCTCCCTCATCTATCTCGAGGCATAATACGGCGGGACAATGCGTTGACCATCCCCAACCTGATCACCATCCTGCGCTTTGTGCTGGTGCCTGCCGTGGTATTGGCCATGTTGCAGGCGCGTTGGGAATGGGCTTTTGCCGGCTTCGTCGTTGCCGGCGTTTCCGACGGTGTCGACGGTTTCATCGCGCGCCGCTTCAACCAGCAGTCCAAGTTCGGCGCCTATCTCGATCCGATCGCCGACAAGCTGCTTTTGGTTTCAGTGTTCATCGTCATGGGCTTCATCGGGCAATTGCCGCTGTGGCTGGTCGTCACCATGGTGTCGCGCGACGCGCTGATCGTGTGCGCGGTCCTGTTGTCCACGGTGATCGGCCATCCGGTCGAGATAAAACCGTTTCTGGTGTCGAAGGCCAATACTGCCATACAGATCGTGCTGGCGGCGGTTGTGCTGGGTGAACTCGCCTTTGCCGTCCATCTCGACCCTCTGCGGCCCAACCTCATATTGCTGTCCTGGGTCTTGACCGTGGCTTCGGCCGCGGCCTATCTCGTGGCTTGGCTGAGGCATATGAGCGGCTATGGCGAAGGCGGTAAACCGGGCTGACAAGCCCAACGACAGCAAGGCTGCCCGCAAGCCGGCCGCCCGCAAAACGATGGCGCGGGACAAGACCGTCGACGACCAGATGGTAGTGGTCGTGCCGGCCGGCGAGACAGCGGCGGAGGCCGAGGCGTCGGCCACGTTCCGACGGCAGATCTTCTTCTGGCTGGCGGGTGCCGCGATCCTGGCGCTTTTTCTTTATGTCTTCAGCGCCATCCTGCTGCCCTTCGTCGCCGGCATGGTGCTTGCCTATTTTCTCGATCCGGTCGCCGACCGGCTGCAGCGGCTCGGCCTCAGCCGCTTCATGGCGACGGTGGTCATCCTCGTCGCCTTCCTGATCGTGCTGGTGCTGGCCTTCGTCATCCTCATTCCGGTGCTGGCGACGCAGATGGCCGATTTCGCCGGCAAGCTGCCGGAATACCTGACCCGGCTGCAAGGCCTGATCACCTCCTTTGATCCGAAATGGCTGGAACAGAAATTCGGCGTCAACGCCAATGGTCTGCGCGACGGGTTGAACTCGCTGCTGACCTCGGGCTTCGGCCTGCTCACCACGGTTTTCACCTCGATCTGGAGTTCGGGCGTGGCGCTGGTCTCGGTGGTCAGCCTGTTCGTGGTGACGCCCGTGGTTGCCTTCTACATGCTGCTCGACTGGGATCGCATGGTGGCGGTCATCGACAGCTGGGTGCCGCGCGACAACGTGGCGACGGTGCGCGCCATCGCGCGCGATATCAACACCGCGACCGCCGGCTTCGTGCGCGGGCAGGGCACGCTCTGCCTTGTGCTGGCCGCCATGTATGCCACTGGCCTGACGCTGACGGGGCTGAACTTCGCCATCCTCATCGGACTGTTCGCCGGGCTGATCTCCTTCATCCCCTATGTCGGCTCATTGACCGGGCTGGTGCTGGCCGTCGGCGTTGCCTTCGTCCAGTTCTGGCCGGACTGGACGATGATCATCGCCGTTGCCGTGGTCTTCTTCATCGGCCAGTTCATCGAAGGCAACATCCTGCAGCCCAGGTTGGTCGGCAAAAGCGTCGGTCTGCATCCGGTGTGGCTCATGTTCGCGCTGTTCGCCTTCGGCGCGCTGTTCGGTTTTGTCGGGCTTTTGATTGCCGTTCCGGCATCCGCGGCGGTGGCCGTCCTGGTGCGGTTTGCCATCGCCCGCTATCTGGAATCGCCGCTCTACAAGGGCCATGCAACAGAATCAGCGCCGCCATTGCCGGCCGATCGCGGTGGCGGCCATCGCACGCAACCGCGTCGCTGACGTGAGCGCCCAGCGAACAGATCCGCCGCGCCAACTGCCGCTCGATCTCGGCCACGGCACCGGTTACTCGCGCGACGAGTTGGTCGTCTCCGGCACCAACAACCAGGCGGCCGCGCTGGTCGACCGCTGGCCGGATTGGCCAGCACCAGTGGTGGTGCTGGCGGGCCCGGCTGGTTCGGGCAAAACGCATCTGGCCTCGATCTGGCGTGCCCGCGCCAATGCGCTGGCCGTCGACGCCGGGCGCATGGGTGACAGCATCGCCAATCTCGGCGCGCGGCCGGCGCTGATCGACGATATCGATAACGGCGTGGTCGATGAGCAAGGCCTGTTTCATTTGATCAATGCCGTGCGCGGCGCCGGCTCGACGCTGCTTTTGACGGCGCGGCGCTTTCCGTCGGCCTGGGGCGTCAAGCTGCCCGATCTCGCCTCGCGGCTGAAGGCGGCGGCAACCATCGAGATCCACGAGCCCGACGATCTCTTGCTCGCCGGCGTCATCACCAAGCTGTTCGCCGACCGGCAGGTCGAGGTCGAGCCGCATGTCGTGCAGTACCTGGTGCGGCGCATCGAGCGTTCGCTGGCAACCGCGATGCGTGTGGTGGAGCGCCTGGATCGCACCGCGCTGGAGCGCAAGATGCCGATCACAAGGGCGCTGGCCGCCGAGGTCGTGAGCGCCATGGACGAGGGGCAGGGCGAATTCGAGATTTGATGGCTTCAGTGTTCCAGCGCTTCTCCGTCTCGACCTGAGTCCCGTTTTGGGAAACAAGACTGGCACCGGTCTTGCAGCGTGAGCTTGCCGGCTGACCCCGGTCCTGATTGCGTTCCAAATCAGGTTGTAGGCTCGCCGGGACGAGGCGGTTGGGGTTCTCGCCCGGCGAGCTTGCCTTCCTTGAATACCGCTCGCCGGGAAATGGCACTGTCAGCCAATGAGCTTGCGGCCAATCACAGCCACATTCTGACGAAATGCCGGACCAACAGGTAGACGGCGGAATGCGCCGCGATATAACAGGCCGCGACCAGCACGAACATCCCGATGCTGGCAGGCCAGGAACGGGAAGCGGCCATGCCCGGAACCAGCTTGGCTTGCCTGCGGCTCTCTCGATTGTTCCACATCGCCAGCGCCGCACAGGCGATTGCCCACGCCGCCATGAACGGAATCGCCACGCCCGCATAGGCAAAATAGGCCGGCCCGAACAGCGACACCCATGCATCGATCCCAAACACCGCAAATCCCCCGTTTGCCGGAGTTTAAGCCGGCAATGGCGAGGGAAGCGAGCCGGAAATGGTGAAACCCCGGTGCGGGCCTAAGCCCTTCGGTGCCATCGGTATCGCACTTTGAAGAGAAATGGTCGGAGTGGAGAGATTCGAACTCCCGACCCTCTGGTCCCAAACCAGATGCGCTACCAGCCTGCGCTACACTCCGAACGGTCTGTTGCCTAGTCATTTCGGTGTTACATGGCAAGTGCAAAAACCTTGCCGCCGGTGCCAATGCGCAGTAATGACGGCCTAGAGGCGGCGATGCCGCCTTGCACAACAAAGAGGTGGCCATGTCCGCGCGCATTTTCAGCCCAGCCAAAACCGCGATGCAGTCCGGCAAGGCCAAGACCGGCCATTGGGTGCTGGAATTCGATCCTGAGATGCGCAAGAAGATCGACCCGCTGATGGGCTACACCACGTCGGGAGACATGAGAAGCCAGATCAGGCTTACCTTCGACACGCGCGAAGAGGCGGTCGCCTACGCCGAAAAGGAAGGGCTTGCCTTCCGTGTCGAAGAACCGAAAGAGACCAAGCGCCGCCAGATTTCCTATGCGGAGAATTTCCGCTATGACCGCAGGACACCCTGGACGCATTGACCGGCGGCCAGTGCCAAGTATTTCAGCCGGCCCGTCGGCCGGCCAGCGGTCCCGTAGCTCAGCTGGATAGAGCACCGGCCTTCTAAGCCGATGGTCACAGGTTCGAATCCTGTCGGGATCGCCATAATTTCAATGGCTTACGCCGCATGACCTCACGGGGTCAACCATTCCTCACCCTCGGCTGCCAGTGTCGCAACGCCGTGCGGCGAAAGCCTGGAACGGGAGTCTCAGGTCCGTTCGCGCGGCGGCCCTGGAATTATTTCGTGATCTGCCCGGTTGGAACTTCGGCCAAAACCATGCGTTCGGGGGCTTGTATTCGCGGGTCCTCATATAATGCGATGGGGACCGGCGGGGTGGGGCAACACAAGCGCGGGTTGGGGGAGGAGAAACCAGGTTATGTCGAAACGTGAGATTGGAACGTCCCCTGCCTTGGGGCGGCGTATCGCCGAACTCAGGGCGCGAATGCACGATGCCGAAATTTCTGGCCAAGAGATGAAAATTTTCCATAAGGTCGCCGCCATCATGGGAACTGGCGACGGTTCCTTGCAACTGGATGCCGACGACCTGATCGCGGCGTCCTTCGTCGCCGAACGGGTTGGGTCGGCGCCCAGCCGCTGACTTCGGAAATTCTCCCGCATCGAAATGCGGTGAGTAAATTTGCCACAACCGGGGCACGGCCGCCTATTGGGCGTTCGTGCCCCGCTCTCGGCTATGTCATCTTGTCTCCCAGTCATCCGATCTCGAATTGAAAGGAAAGTCTTATCATTTTGTTTGCGTTGGCACGTCATAGTAGGGACGGCTAACGGAGTGGAAGGGATGAAGCTGGACCTGTCGCCGACCAGCTGGGGCAGGGTGATCGCCGTCACCGCCGCCGGCACGGCATTCTGCATTGCCGTGGCGTTTTTCGTCGATTCGTTCAATTTCCCCTATCTTTCGCCCGAGGCGGTCTGGCGCGCGAAGCTGACAGACCTTCTGCTGCCGCTGGTGCTGGGTGGCTCGTTCTTGTTTTTCCTGATGTGGAAGATCCGCCAACTGGCGATAGCCCAGCGCGACCTCAGCGTCATCGCCGCGACGGACAGCCTGACGGCGGTGCTGAACCGCGGCGCCTTCTCGATGCTGGTCGAGGCCTATCTCGAGCAGACCCGCAAGCGGGAAGAGACCCGTTCCGGCGCGCTGCTGATCATCGATGCCGACCACTTCAAGTCGATCAACGACCGCCTCGGCCATGATTGCGGCGACCAGGCGCTCAAACTGATCGCGCAGGCGATCAAGGGCCAACTGCGCGGCGGCGATATCGTCGGCCGGATCGGCGGCGAGGAGTTCGGCGTGTTTCTTCCCGGTGTCGACCCCTCGCAATCCTGGCTGGTTGCCGAGGGGATCCGCCGACGGATACGCGAAATGGACTTTTCCCCTGGGGGCCGCTCTTGCCCGCTTTCCGTCAGCATCGGCGGCACCAGCTTCAGCGGGCCGACGACCTACGAGGCAATATTCGCCGCCGCCGACAGGCGGCTTTATGCCGCGAAATCGAATGGACGCGATCAGGTCAGCTTCGATCCGTCGGAAGCCTCCCTGGTGTCCCCACCCAGCATCGCCACCGTGCACTGATGGTAGCCTCGGCAGCGAGCGGACACTGACCGCTTCCTTGACGCTTGCTTGTCTGTATGCTTCCTCCGGGCAAGTATGGAATGTCGCCAAAAATAGTCCTGCCTCTTAAGCCCCTCGATCGTGCGGTTCGCGGGTACGGCACGGCCCTTGGATGCAGGCAATTGAATGGCGAAACGCCCCGGGGTAGAGCCCAGTAAGCACCGCGATCATGATCCATTTATTCAACGGCTTTCAGAACCCGTTTGGCGGCAGTGAGCGCGAAACCCTGGACTTGTACCGGCTGTTGAGCGCCGACTCGCAGGTGCACCTCTGGGCAACCTCGGCACGCGCATCCGAAGACCTGATGCGCGAATTTCCGATACGCCGCGTCTCGACGGCAACACGCAACGTGCCGGATGGCGGCATCTATGTCTTTCTTGGTGCGCATTGGCGCAACAAGATATGGCCTTATCTGATCCCGCGGCCACGCCGGCTGATCTATGTCTTCAACACCTTTCATCCCAAGATGATCGCGCTGACGACGCGCAGGCCGCGCTTGCTGGGTTGGCCCGGTGCCGAACTGGTGCTGATCTCCGACTTTCAGAGGCGCATGCTGCAGGTCAAAGGCGTCGTCCATGCATCGCCGATCGATATCGAGTGCTTCTCGCCACGGCCGGCAAGGCCAAACGGTCCGTTCACGGTGGGACGGCTGAGCCGCGACACGGCGGACAAGCATCACGCCGACGATGTGGAACTCTATCAGGCATTGCTTGCCGATGGCGTGGCGGTGCGGATTCAGGGCGGCATGCCGCTCAAGGGCAGCCTCGCACCGCATCCGCAACTCGAACTCCTGCCGCAGGGTGAATTTGCCGCCGAACAGTTTCTGCCGACGCTCGACGTCTTCTACTATCGCACCGGCTCGCATGTGGAGACGTTCGGCCGCGTGGTATTCGAGGCGATGGCCTGCGGTTTGCCCGTCGTATGCCATTCGCATGGCGGCTATGCCGACCATATCAGGCATGGTGAAAACGGCTTCCTGTTCGAAACGACGCAACAGGCGGCACGCATACTGACCGAGCTTGAAGCCGATCCGGCGCTGCGGGCGACTGTCGGCCGCAAGGCGCGACAAACCGTCGAGCAACTGTTTTCGCCGCAGGCGCTGCAACAGCGGTTGGATTTCTATCGGCGTTAGCGGCGCCATCTGCCTTCAGATACTCTCGGACAATCCACGTAGCCGTTTGGCATCAATCCCGACATCGCGCTAAAACTTACATCACGTGAATCGCGGGGCGGCCGTCATCGGTGCGCAGACAGATCGGGCAGGGCTTCTACCGATGACATTGATGGGCGCGGCGGCACTGCTGATCCTGGTCCTCACCTATGCCGGAGTAGCCATCGGGCGCATACCTGGCTTGCGTCTCGACCGGGCAGGCATTGCGCTGCTTGGCGGCGCGGCGATGATCGCCATCGGCGCACTCAGCATGGAAGACGCCTATCGCGCCATCAATCTCGACACCATCACGCTTCTGCTCGGCATGATGATCGTGGTGGCGCATTTGAAGGTGTCGGGTGCCTTTCGCGGTCTCGGCGCAATCGCCATCGAGCATGCACATGCGCCGTTCATGCTCCTGGTGATGGTGACGCTCCTGACCGGCGTGCTGTCGGCCTTCCTGGTCAACGACGCCATCTGCCTGGTCATGGCGCCGATCGTCGTCCACGTCACCCGCGTCATCAACCGCGACCCGATCCCCTATCTGATCGCCACCGCCACCGCTTCGAACTGCGGCAGCGTCGCCACCATCACCGGCAATCCCCAGAACATGGTCATCGGCGCGCTGTCGGGGATTTCCTATCCGGCCTTTTCGGCGGCGCTCGCGCCGGTCGCCCTTTTTGGCCTCGTCGCGGTCATCATCATTGTGCGCATCGTCTACCGGGCCGAATTCACCCGCACCGCCGAGTTGACGCCGTATGTCGCGCGCGGCCGCATGCATCGCGGCCAGGTGCTGAAGGCGGTGGTCGTCTGCGTCGGGCTGGCCATTGCTTTCTTCGCGGGTGTTCCCGTAGCCAAGGCGGCGCTCATCGGCGGCGCCATTCTGCTGCTCACCCGCGGCATCAAGCCATCGCGCATCTACCGCGAGATCGACGGACCGCTGCTGTTCATGTTCGCCGGTCTGTTCGTGGTTGTTGCCGGTGCCGAAAAGACGCTGCTGACATCAGATATCATCGCCTCGGCCAAGAACATCGGGCTCGACGATGTCTGGAGGCTGTCGGGTTTCACCGCCGTGTTGTCCAACATCATGAGCAATGTTCCGGCCGTGCTGGCGCTCAGGCCATTCATACCCGGCCTGGAGAACCCCGAGCGCGCCTGGCTGGTGGTGGCCATGAGTTCCACGCTCGCCGGCAACTTCACCTTGCTCGGCTCGGTCGCCAACCTGATCGTCGCCGAACAATCCAAGGCCGCGGGCACACAGTTGTCTTTCGGCGCCTTCTTCAAGGTCGGTCTGCCGCTGACGCTGATCACGCTCGTGGTCGGCACTGCCTGGCTGGCGTTGGGCCTCTAGGACGAACGCAGCGGCTTGCGCCCTGAAAGCAACCGGACCAAGCGGTTCTCCATTCCGGCATCACGCAGCCCAAGCCTCGCGCCAGCCCGCCTGGCTGCTTTGATATGGTTGGGACTACGATGGTTCAACATGCCCCGAAAGGAACCGTCTGTCACAGCACGCCACGAATAGTTAAGCCGCCAATTCCTTGCCTGCCGTCTGTATGCGTGCGACTGCCGCCAGCAGGTCGGTCTGTGTGATCAGGCCGAGAATGCGCCGCTCGCCGTCGACGATGACCACGGCATGGCTGCGGCCGTCGGTCAGCGCCGGAAGCAGGCTCATCGCCGGCGTCGCGGGCGAGGCGGTGCCGGCTTTTGCCATCACGCCCTTCACCGTATCGACGGCTTTCGTCAGTTCGCGCAAGCCGACGGCGCCAACCAGCCGGGCATCCGCGTCGACAACCGGCAAGGTGCGGATATTGTGATCGAGCAGTTGCCGGCGTGCCTCGTCGGCGGTGGCTTGCTCGGGCACCGAGACCACGTCGCGCGACATGATGTCCTCGCACAGCAGCGTCCGGTGCGACCGCGCCATGGCCTGCCATTCGACCTGTCGCAGCAGTCGTTCGAGGTCGTCGCGGTCGACATCGAAGGTCTCGTCGAGCGCCGTCAGCGCCGCATCGATGTCCTCGGGCCGGAAACCGGCGCGCTGCTGAGCCGGCGGATCAGCGGTACCGTGGCTGTTGGCGGCCGGTGCGGCGACATGCGGGTAATTGCGCCGCGCCAGCTTGTGGAAAAGCAAGCCCAGCGCCACCAGGATGGTCGAATTCAAGGCCACCGGCACGAATGGGAACAGGAAGCCCGCGCTGATGACGGCCGGCCCACCGAGTACAGCCGTCAGCGCGGCGGCGCCCCCCGGCGGATGCAGGCAGCGCGTGAACGACATCGCGGCGATGGCCAACGCCACCGCGAGGCCCGAGGCCATCACCGGATCATGGACGAAATGTGCGACGGTCACACCGACCAGCGCCGATATGGAATTGCCGCCGATGATCGACCATGGCTGCGCCAACGGGCTCGCGGGTACGGCAAACAGAAGCACCGCGGATGCGCCCATCGGCGCCACCAGCAGGGCCACATGCGGGCCGCCGCCCATCGCCAGCCCGCTGATCACGCCGGTCAGCGCGATGCCGATCGTGGCGCCGATACAGGCCAGGATGCGTTCACGCAGCGTCGCGCCGGCGAGGATGGGGACGAAAAGACGAAAGGTCATGGGGAACTTTGCGAGGAATGGGTCTGTCGAGAATGCGTGCGACACGCAATGCAGCCGAATTCGCCGATTTGAAAGTCAAACAAATCCGTAAAGTCATGACGCCGGAGAATAATATTGCGTGCCGGCTTTCGCCGGGGTGCTGGCAGCGGCTCGCGCTTTGTCATCAGCGTCAAGGGCCTGCGGCCCTTTGCTGACGCTTTCGACGTCAGCCCGTGCGTGCTGCCGCCGCAAGCCCGCGCAGGATGTCGGCCTTCAAGTCGTCGACATCCTCGAGGCCGATCTGCAAGCGGATCAACGGACCTTCATAAGGGCCTTTCGCGACAACTCGGTCGCCAAGCCAGACCGGTACCGCAAGGCTCTCATAGCCGCCCCAGGAGTAGCCGAGACCGAAGATCTGCAGTGCGTCCAGGAAAGCGTGCTGCTCCTTCTGGTCGCCGCCGGCAAGCACGATGGAAAAGATGCCGCTCGAACCGCAGAAGTCGCGTTTCCAGAGATCGTGATCCGGATGGCTGGGAAGGGCAGGGTGGAGCACGCGCGCCACGCCCTTCTGGCCTTCGAGCCACGAGGCGATGGCAAGTGCGCTGCGCTGATGATGCTCCAGCCGCACGCCCATGGTGCGCAGGCCGCGCAGCACCTGATAGACATCGTCGGGTCCCGCACAGCAGCCAAGCGTGCAAAAGCTCTCGTAGAGTTGCTTCCAGCAGGCCTCAGTGGCCGAGACCGTGCCGAGCAGCACGTCCGAATGTCCGGCCGGATATTTCGTCGCCGCGTGGATCGAGATGTCGACGCCATGGTCGAGCGGCCGGAAATAGAGCGGCGTCGCCCAGGTGTTGTCCATCATCACGATGGCGCCGGCCGCATGCGCCGCCTTGGCGATCGCCGGAATATCCTGCACCTCGAACGTGTTGGAGGCCGGCGATTCGGTGAACACCACTTTGGTGTTCGGCTTGATCAACGCCGCGATGCCGGCGCCGACATTGGGCGCATAATACTCGACCTCGACGCCCAACCGCTTCAGCATCGTGTCGGCGAAGTTTCTCGTGGGGTGATAGACGGAATCGACGATCAGCAGATGATCGCCCGCCGAAACGAAGGCGAGCAGCGGAATGGTCACCGCCGCCAGGCCCGATGGCACCACGATCGTGCCGGCGGATCCTTCCAGCGCATCGATCGCCTGTGCAAGGGCATCGGTAGTCGGTGTGCCGCGCGTGCCGTAGGTGTATTTCTGGTTGCGTGCGGCCATCGCGGCGGCATTGGGGAACAGCACGGTCGAGGCATGCACCACGGGCGGATTGATGAAGCCGAAATAGTCGTGCGGGTTGTTGCCCGAATGGGCAAGCCGCGTGTTGATGCCCATCTTTCGGGAACCCTGCTCGCTGCCGTCTTTCGCCATTCTTGGTCGCCTTGTTTGATAAGGCGCTAGCCATAGTGCGGCGTCGTGGGCCGTGCAACAGCCCGCTGTCCGCCAGGAATGGACTTCGGATATGCCAATTCCCGGGTCCGGAAGACATCGCCGGAGTTGATCCTGAATCTGGCCATGCGCATGCGGCAGTACTTGTCGGAAGCTCGCTCGCCGCCGGTCGACTACTGTAGCCAGCTATTGTAACCGGCATGGATTCGCGGCGCCGGCTCACATCTGCGTCAAATGAGCTTTGCCGAGTTAATTCGCGCTTTTGACTAAATCGCGGGCGCATCTGTCTGCAATTCAGGCATTTCAGGCAATCGATTTTCAAACCCGTTGGAATTCGGTCATTTTCCTTGACCTCACGGGAATTATCGCCTTCGATGCTGTTCGTGAATGGGAGGCGGTGCGTCGGTTTGCGATGCGGGGTTTCGGGAATGGGCCGGGCTGGGAGCTGCGTTCACAAGGGAAAAAAGATCAGGGTTTGCCTGAAAAAACAGAAAAGGGTCTGTGGGTCATGAAACATATTGCTATCGGCATTCTTGGCGCCGCCACGCTCGGATTGATGGCGTCGGCCGCGTCGGCCGGCACGCTAGACACCGTCAAGGCGAAGGGCTTCATCCAGTGCGGCGTCTCGACCGGTCTAGCCGGCTTCTCCGCGCCGGACGACAAGGGCGACTGGAAAGGCTTGGACGCGGATTTCTGCCGCGCCGTGGCGGCCGCGGTCTTCGGCGACGGCTCCAAGGTCAAGTTTACGCCGCTCAGCGCCAAGGAGCGCTTCACCGCGCTGCAGTCCGGCGAGATCGATCTCCTGTCGCGCAACACCACCTGGACCAGTAACCGCGACAGCGCGCTCGGCTTGGATTTCGTCGGCGTCACCTACTATGACGGCCAGGGCTTCATGATCAACGCCAAGAAGCTGCCGGGCGTGAACTCCGCGCTGCAGCTTTCAGGCGCCGCCGTCTGCGTGCAGAGCGGCACGACGACCGAACTCAACCTCGCCGACTACTTCAAGAAGAACAAGATGGAGTACAACCCCGTCGTCTTCGAGAAGCTCGAAGAAGTGAACGCAGCCTATGACTCCGGCCGTTGCGACGTCTACACCACCGACCAGTCCGGCCTCTACGGCATTCGCCTGACGCTGGCTTCGCCAGCAGATCATGTCGTGCTGCCCGAGATCATCTCCAAGGAGCCGCTCGGCCCGGCCGTGCGCCAGGGCGATGACCAGTGGGCCCATGTCGTACGGTGGACGTACTTCGCGCTGCTCAACGCCGAGGAGGCCGGCGTCACCCAGGCGAACGTCGACGAGATGAAGACCTCGAACGACCCGAACATCCAGCGCATGCTGGGCACCGAGCCCGACGGCAAGTACGGGTCTGATCTTGGCCTCTCCAACGACTGGGTCGTCAATATCATCAAGGCCGTCGGCAACTACGGCGAAATGTTCGAGCGCAATGTCGGCTCCGGCAGCCCGCTCAAGATCGCGCGAGGCATCAACGCGCTGTGGACCAAGGGCGGCCTGCAATATGGTCCGCCGATCCGCTGATCGAAACGTGATCCGGGAGGCAAATCGTTTGCCTCCCGGTTTCTCTTTCCAGGGGATGGTCCATGGCTTCGCAGGAAATTCTGAGCGAAGAGCCGAACCGCGGCTCCTTCATCAATGACCCGAGAATACGCAGCCTCTTGTTTCAGACGCTTGTGGTTATCCTTCTGTTCGGCTCCATCTGGTGGGTCGTAAACAACGTCATCGATAATCTGCAGCGCCTGCACATTGCGTCCGGCTTCGGCTTCCTGAAGGGTCGCGCGGGCTTTGATATCAGCCAGACGCCCATTGCCTACACGTCGGACTCGACATATGGCCGCGCGATCATCGTCGGCCTCATCAACACCATCATCGTCGCGGTCGTCGGCATCATCACCGCCACCATCATCGGCTTTGTCGTTGGGATTGGCCGGCTGTCGCATAACTGGCTGATCCAGAAGATCTGCACGGTCTATGTCGAGATCTTCCGCAACATCCCGCCGCTGCTGGTCATTTTTTTCTGGTATTCGGGCGTGCTCGCCGTGCTGCCCGCGCCGCGCGACTCCTATCATCTGCCCTTCGGCTCCTTCCTCAACCAGCGCGGCTTCTATTTTCCGAGCGCGATCTGGGGCGACGGCTCCTGGCTGATCCTGGTTGCGCTCGTCGTCGCGCTCGCCATGGCGTGGTTCGTTGCCCACAGGGCACGTCAACGGCAGTTGACGACCGGCCAGCAATTTCCGGTGTTCTGGACCTCCGTGGGATTGATCGTCGGCCTGCCACTGCTCGCTTATGCGCTCAGCGGCTTTCCGGTGACCTTCGATTTTCCGAAACAATCGACGTTCAACCTGACCGGCGGTTTTCAGGTCAAGCCGGAATTCCTTTCGCTCTATCTGGCTCTGTCCTGTTATACGGCGGCGTTTATCGCCGAGATCGTGCGTGCCGGCATCAGGGGCGTCAGCAAGGGCCAGACCGAGGCGGCCGCCGCACTTGGCCTACGGTCCGGGTCAGTCCTGCGGCTGGTCGTGGTGCCGCAGGCCATGCGCATCGTCATCCCCCCGCTGACCAGCCAATATCTCAACCTGACCAAGAACTCGTCGCTGGCGATCGCAATAGGCTATCCGGACCTGACAGCGACCGCCGGCACGGTTCTGAACCAGACCGGACAGGCGGTCGAGGGCGTGCTGATCATGATGGTCGCCTACCTCATACTCAGCCTGGTGACCTCGGCGGTCATGAACGTGGTCAACGCCAGAATGGCGCTGGTGGAAAGGTAAGGCCATGCAGGAACACGATCTGGCCTGGGTGCGCACCGAGATGGCGTTGGCCGAGCGGGCGCCGACGAGCGAACGAGGGCCGGTCGCCTGGGTGCGCAAGAATCTAATCGCGACCACCGGGGACACCATCCTGACGATCCTCGGCGTTGTCATCGTGGCAATGATTCTGCCGCAGGTCATCAACTGGGCCTTCCTCTCCGCCCAGTGGACCGGGCCGGACCGCACGGTCTGCGCGACCGTCGCGCAAGGCGGCATTCAGCCCGACGGCTGGAGCGGCGCCTGCTGGGCTTTCGTCAATGCCAAATTCGGTCAGTTCATGTTCGGCACCTATCCGATTGAGGAGCGCTGGCGGCCGATACTGGTCGCCATCCTGTTCGCGGCACTGCTGGTGCCGATGCTGATACCGCGTGTACCGCGCAAGGGGCTGAACGCGATCCTGCTCTTCCTGGTGCTGCCGATCGTTGCCTTCTTCCTTCTGGTTGGCGGCATGTTCGGCCTGCCGCATGTCGAAACCTCCCGCTGGGGCGGTCTGCTGATCACGCTGAGCCTGTCCTTCGTCGGTATCGCCGTGTCATTGCCGCTGGGCACCGTGCTGGCGCTCGGGCGGCGCTCCAAGATGCCGATCGTCAAGATGCTGTGCATCATCTTCATCGAAGCCGTACGCGGCATACCTCTGATTACCGTCCTGTTTTTCGTCAGCGTCATGCTGCCGCTGTTCCTGCCGGCCGGCGTCACCTTCGACAAGTATCTGAGGGCGCTCATCGGCGTGTCGCTTTTCGCGGCCGCCTACATGGCCGAAGTCGTGCGCGGCGGCCTTCAGGCGATCCCGAAGGGCCAGTATGAAGGCGCCGATTCGCTCGGCCTCGGCTACTGGCAGAAGATGGGGCTGATCGTGCTGCCGCAGGCGCTGAAGCTGGTCATCCCCGGCATCGTCAACACTTTCATCGGCATGTTCAAGGACACCAGCCTGGTTCTCATCATCTCGATGTTCGACCTGCTCGGCATCGTCAAGCAGAACTTCTCCGATGCCAATTGGGCGACGGCGCAGACCGCGAAATCCGGCCTGGTCTTCGCGGCCTTCATCTTCTGGCTGTTCTGCTTCGGCATGTCGCGCTATTCAATGTACACGGAACGCCGGCTCGACACCGGCTACAAACGCTAAACAAAAAAGCAAGGGGACCCCAGCCATGGCCACCGAAAACGCCGTCGGCGCGGAAGAGATCAAGGTCGACGCCGCCAAGATGCATATTTCCACCACCGATGTCGCCATCGACATCGTCGCCATGCACAAATGGTATGGCGAGTTCCATGTGCTCAAGGACATCAATCTGAAGGTGATGCGCGGCGAGCGCATCGTCATCTGCGGACCGTCCGGCTCCGGCAAGTCGACCATGATCCGCTGCATCAACCGGCTGGAAGAGCACCAGAAGGGCAAGATCATCGTCGACGGCAAGGAACTGACCAACGATCTGAAGAAGATCGACGAGGTGCGCCGCGAGGTCGGCATGGTGTTCCAGCACTTCAACCTGTTCCCGCATCTGACCATCTTGGAGAACTGCACGCTGGCGCCGATCTGGGTGCGCAAGACGCCGAAAAAACAGGCCGAGGAAATCGCCATGCATTTCCTCAAGCGCGTCAAGATCCCCGAGCAGGCCAACAAATATCCGGGCCAGCTTTCCGGCGGTCAGCAGCAGCGCGTGGCTATCGCCCGCTCGCTGTGCATGAACCCGCGCATCATGCTGTTCGACGAGCCGACCTCGGCACTCGATCCCGAAATGATCAAGGAAGTGCTGGAGACCATGGTGGGCCTCGCCGAGGAAGGCATGACCATGCTGTGCGTCACCCACGAGATGGGCTTTGCGCGGAAAGTCGCCAACCGGGTGATCTTCATGGATCAGGGCCAGATCGTCGAGCAGAACACGCCGGCTGAGTTCTTCGATCATCCGCGCCATGAGCGCACGAAACTGTTCCTGTCGCAGATCCTGCACTGAGCGGACTGGCGCCGATTCGAGAAAGCCCGGCCGTGCCACGGCCGGGTTTTTTGCGTCTGGCCGATCGGATAATGGTCGCCTTCATTGAGCCGCGACGAAACCGCGAAGCCGCACCGATGAAAAAACTCCTGCGTTTCCTGGTCATGCTGGTTGCAGCAGTGGTGCTCGCCGTGGCGCTCGGCACGCTGGTGCCGCGGCCGCTCTGGCCGGCGGCCGCCGCGGGTGAGGGCACGCGGCGCATATTGGTACTAAAGAACGCGATCCACACCGACATCGCCATTCCGGTGGACGACGAGGTGCGCCGGCGCTTCCGTTTCCTGGCCTATGCCGGCTTGCCTTCGGACGCACCCGAAGTGCACTACCTTGTCTTCGGCTGGGGTGGGCGCGCCTTCTACCTTGAAACGCCGACATGGTCGCAAGTGAAGGCGCTGCCCGTATTCAAGGCTCTGACACTCGACGCTTCGGTGATGCATGTCGACGTGGCCGGCGATATCTCCGAGCCGCATCCCGATGTCGCCGGCTTCGACGTGGACAAGGACCATTTTGCCGCATTGCTCGACTTCATCGAAGCGAGTTTTCAGCAGGGACCGAGCGGCCCGATCGTCATCGACAATGCCGCCTACTCCAATTTCGACCGCTTTTATGAGGCCAATGGCCGTTTCAACGCGCTGATGGGCTGCAACACCTGGACGGCGGCGGCACTGCGCACCGCCGGCCTGCGCACCGGCTGGTGGAACCCGCTGCCGGCGTCGCTTGGGTTGTCGATGCGGCTGTACAATTAGCTTTTGCCGCGGGCTCCTTTCAGCGACGGATGATCTGCTGCTGCCGCCACCCATAAAGCCAGTCCAAGTCCGCCGCGAGATTCTCTCCCGGCCGTGTCGCCAGAAACAGATTGCGCGCCAATGCCACCGGTCCCCGGGCGTGCCAGGCGAGGCGGTTGAGCGCGCCGCGTTTCAGCACCTTTTCGATGCGCGGTCGTCTCAGGTTCTCCCAGATGGTGAGGCTTTGCGTCAGGTCGCCGGGGAAGTCGGCGATCAAAGTGGCAAGCGTCGCGGCATCCTCTATCGCCATGGCAGCGCCTTGTGCTGCGAACGGGGTCATCGCATGTGCGGCGTCGCCGATCAGCGCGATGCCGGGTGGCACGGTCCAGGGCTGCTTCCGTTCGACTGTATGGAGCGGCCAGGTCAGCCATGGGCCAGCCAATTCCACCAGTCTTGCAAGGCCTGCGGCCGTGCCACGCATGGCGCTGGCGAGGATGCTGGGATCGGCAAGGCCTGACCAGCCTTCGGCAATGCGCTCGCCTTTGGTGAAAGCGACAAGGTTGAACGCGTCCCCCTTGCTCACGGGATAGGCGACCAAATGAAAGCCGGGGTGCAGGAAGGTGGTGACGCAGTCGCTGGCACCGATCGCGGCAAACGCATTGCCGGCAGCGCTGTCGACCGAGATCGTGGTGCGCCATGCCAATTCGCCCGAAAACCTGCTTTGGGCGGACGTTACGCCAAACCTGCGCACCGCTGACCAGACGCCATCGGCACCGACCAGCAGAGATCCTTCGGTATCGATGATCTTGCGGCCGACCCCGTCTGTCATGGTGATACCGACTGAACCGGAGGCCACGCTGCTGACCTGCGCGCCGGTGGTAAGCTGGATGTCGGGCATTTGCGCGACGCGCGCCATCAGGGCGTCTTGCAGATCCGCCCGGTGCGCCACGAGATAGGGCGCGCCCCAGCGTTCCTCACCGGCGCCGCCAAGCGGCACGCGCGCCAGTTGGCGCAGGCTCGCGGCGTCCTTCAGCACCACGGCTTCCGGCTTGACGGCATTGGCAAGAAGCGTGTCGAGAACGCCAAGCTGGCGCAGAATGCGCGTCGCGTTTGGAGAGAGCTGGATGCCGGCGCCCGCCGCTTCGAGGCGCTTGGCCTGTTCGAACACTTTTACGGGGTAGCCGCGCTCGGCGAAGGCAATCGCCGCCGTCAGCCCGGCGATTCCAGCCCCGGCAATCACGACCTGCCGGGACCGCGTCTCGCTCATGGTCGGGAGGTCAGGCGGCCTGGTCGATGTAGAGGCAGCCCGCCGGCTGCGTTTCCGTTGCCTTCAGCTTCGGCGAATAGCGGTAGAGGGTCGAGCAATAGGGGCAGACTTTCTCATTGTCGTCGCCCATGTCGAGAAACACATGCGGATGATCAAAAGGCGGGTTGGCGCCCGTGCACATGAATTCCTTGACCCCGATGTCGATTGCCGGATGGCCCGCATCGTTCTGGAAATGGGGAATGGAACCGCCTGCCATCGTCGTCTCCTTAACGCAGTCTCTCTGCATCTGGATCATATCAAGCCTGTTTGCAAGTTCGATGAAATCAAACTGTCGCAAAAGCCTGTCAGAGAACTGTCGCAAAAGCCTGCCACAGGATAAGTTAAGCCGGTTAACCGGCCGAGGCGGGCGGAAGAGCAGGAATCATGAACGAACTGAAGCCGGTACAGAGCGAATTCAACAACGTCACGGCAGCGAGCCCGGAAGGCAATCCGGACCGTTTCGTCAACCGCGAGTTCTCCTGGCTGCAGTTCAATCGCCGCGTTCTCGAAGAATCGCTGAACACCCATCACCCGCTGCTGGAGCGCGTCCGTTTCCTGTCGATCTCGGCCGCCAATCTCGACGAATTTTTCATGGTGCGCGTCGCCGGCCTTGCCGGCCAGGTGCGCGAGGGCATCGTGCTGAAAAGCCCGGACGGACGCACCCCCGAACAGCAGCTCGAACAATTGCTGCGTGAGGTCGAACGGCTGCAGGAGGACCAGCAGAAGAGCCTTTCGGCACTCACGGTGCTGCTCAACAAGGAAGGCATCGAGAGCATCACCCGTGATGCGCTGACCAAGGACGAGAAGACCTGGCTGGAAGAGCATTTCCAGGAGCAGGTGTTTCCGGTGCTCACTCCTCTGTCGATCGACCCGGCGCATCCGTTCCCGTTCATTCCCAATCTCGGCTTCTCGATGGCGCTGCAGCTTCGCCACCGCAAGAATGGCGAAGAGATGAGCGCGCTGCTGCGCCTGCCGGTGGCGCTGAAGCGCTTCATCCGCCTGCCGGACCGCAAGCGCCATGTCCGCTTCATTCCGCTGGAAGAGGCGGTCGGCCTTTACATCGGCAAGCTGTTCCCCGGCTACGAGGTCAAGGGCTCCGGCACGTTCCGCATCATCCGCGACAGCGATATCGAGGTCGAGGAAGAATCGGAAGACCTAGTGCGGCTGTTCGAAACGGCGCTGAAGCGGCGCCGCCGCGGTTCGGTCATCCGCATCGAATTCGACATGCTGATGCCTGGAGAATTGCGCGATTTCGTCGCCGGCGAGCTTGGCGTCTCGTCGAGCCGCATCAGCGTGCTCACCGGGCCGCTGGCGCTCAGCCAGATCTCCGAGATCGTCTCCGTCCCCCGCGACGACCTGAAATTCATACCCTACAACCCACGCTTTCCCGAGCGCATCCGCGAGCATGGCGGCGACTGTTTTGCCGCCATCCGCGAGAAGGACATCGTCGTCCATCACCCCTACGAGTCGTTCGACGTCGTGGTGCAGTTCCTGCGCCAGGCCATGGCCGACCCCGAAGTGGTGGCGATCAAGCAGACGCTCTATCGCACCTCCAACGACAGCCCGATCGTGCGTGCGCTTGTCGACGCGGCCGAGGCCGGCAAGTCGGTGACGGCGCTGGTCGAGCTCAAGGCGCGTTTCGACGAGGAGGCCAACATCCGCTGGGCGCGCGATCTCGAACGCGCCGGCGTGCAGGTCGTGTTCGGCTTCCTCGAACTCAAGACCCACGCCAAGATGTCGCTGGTGGTGCGGCGCGAGGACGGCAAGCTGCGCAATTACGTCCATCTCGGCACCGGCAACTACCACCCGGTCACCGCGCGCATCTACACCGACCTGTCCTTCTTCACCACCGATCCGACAATCGCCCGTGACGTCGCCCAACTGTTCAATTTCATCACCGGCTATGCCGAGCCGACCGCCGAAATGCGGCTGGCGATATCGCCGTTCACGCTGAGGAACCGCATCCTTCAGCACATTTCAGACGAGGTCACCCACACATTGGAGGGACGGCCGGCGCGCATCTGGATGAAAATGAACGCGCTCGTCGACCCCATCATCATCGATGCGCTCTACGACGCCAGCCGCGCCGGGGTGGAAATCGACCTTGTCGTGCGCGGCATATGCTGTCTGCGGCCGCAGGTGCCGGGCCTGTCGGAGAACATCAGGGTCAAGTCGATCGTCGGCCGGTTCCTCGAGCACAGCCGCATCTATTGCTTCGGCAACGGCCATGGCCTTCCCTCGGACGAGGCGATTGTCTACATCTCCTCGGCGGACCTGATGCCGCGCAATCTCGACCGCCGCGTCGAGACCATGGTGCCGATCACCAATCCAACTGTGCATGAACAGATTCTGGGCCAGATCATGCTGGGCAACATCATGGACAATCAGCAAAGTTTCGACGTATTGGCTGATGGAACCTCCCGGCGCGTGGTGCTGGAGGAGGGCGAGGAACCGTTCAACGCGCAGGAATATTTCATGACCAATCCGAGCCTGTCGGGACGGGGTGACGCGCTGAAATCGCATGCGCCCAAGCGTATCGCGCAGTTCAAGCGCCGCAAGAAGAACGCCGCCGCCTGATGCTGTCCAAATCCCAGGGCCGGCTGCAGGACCGCCGACCGCTGTCCATCATCGACATCGGCTCCAATTCGATCCGTCTTGTCGTCTATGAGGGGCTGGCGCGTTCGCCGACCACGCTGTTCAACGAAAAGATGCTGGCGGGCCTCGGCCGCGGCATCGTGTCGACGGGGAAGCTCGACCCCGAAGGGGTGGCGCGCTCGATGGAGGAGTTTCGCCGTTTCCGCGCGCTCTCCGACCAGGCCGGTGCCGAACACATGTACGTGCTGGCAACCGCCGCGGCCCGCGAGGCGATCAACGGTCCCGATTTCATCCATCGCGCCCAGGATGTGCTGAAGACCGAGATCCGCGTGCTCTCCGGCCGCCAGGAAGCGCATTATTCCGCGCTGGGCGTCATCTCCGGCTTCCATCCGGCCAACGGCATTGCCGGCGACCTTGGCGGCGGCAGCCTGGAGCTCATCGACATCGATGGCGAGGCCATCGGCGACGGCATCACGCTGCCGCTTGGCGGCCTGCGCCTGCAGGACATGGCGAAGAACTCGCTCGTCCAGGCGCAGAAGATCGCGCGCCAGGAATTGGCCCGGGCCAAGCTGTTGAAGGGCGGGCAGGGCAGGACTTTCTACGCTGTCGGCGGCACCTGGCGAAACCTCGCCAGACTGCACATGGAGATGAACAACTATCCGCTCGGCGTCATGCACAACTACGAGGTATCGGCCGAAAGTGCTCAAACGTTCCTCAAGCAGGTGGCCAGGGGGGAGGTCGAAAAGGTGAGGGGTATCGAGGGCGTCTCCAAGAACCGCCGCTCGCTGCTGCCATACGGCGCTCTCGTACTGCAGGAGATCATGACGGCGATGCAGCCGTCCAGGATCGTCGTTTCGGCGCAAGGCGTGCGCGAAGGTTTTCTCTATTCGCTGCTCGACGCGGCCGAGCAGAAGGCCGATCCGCTGATCTCGGCCGCCGAGGAGCTTGCGCTCTTGCGCTCGCGTTCGGTCCATCATGCGCATGATCTGGTCGAATGGACCGGCAAGGCCTTCAAGGCATTCGGCATCGACGAGACGGAAGACGAAGCGCGCTATCGCCACGCCGCCTGCCTGCTCGCCGATATCGGCTGGCGCGCTCATCCGGAATATCGCGGCAAGCAGTCGCTCAACATCATCGCGCATGCGTCCTTCATCGGCGTCGATCATCCCGGCCGCGCCTACCTGGCGCTGACCAACGCCTACCGTCATGACGGCGTCTTCAATGAATTGGTGGCGCCCGAAATCAAGGCGCTGGCGCCGCCCCGCCTGTTGGAGCGCGCCCGCGTGCTGGCGGCGATGATGCGCGTCGTCTACCTGCTGACGGCCGCGATGCCCGGCATCATGCCGAGGCTGAAATGGGAAAGCCGCCCCAACGGCGCGCTGGCGCTGGTGCTGCCGGCTTCGCTTTCCGACCTCTACGGCGAGCGCCCGGCCGGCCGGTTGGCGCAACTGGCGCGCATCACCAACCGCCGCCTGGAGTTGGCGGTCGAGGGCGGGCAGAGCGTTTCTGTAAAGTAGCTTGGCAGTACTTTACCTGGGGTAAGCTGGAAAAGTGCGACGATTGGGGTGGAGACATGAAGGTCGGTCGGCTGGTTGTGATATTTTCGGCCCTGTATCTCTCGCTCTTCGGGTCAACCAGTGCGCAAACGCTTTTCACGCTGTCCGTCGTGTCCAAAGGGACATTTGAATTCGATCGGTCCTATCCGGGGGGCGATATTACGAAACGCCCTTTCAATTTTCACCGAATGTTTGGCCTGCCTCCGAACGGAGAAACGATTAACTACTTCGTATTCAAGCCTAGCGATGACGTATTCATGGCCATGAACTCTATGGGTAGGGACAGCTTGTTCTCAACTATTGAGCCCTGTTCTTTTGGTGTCAATAAAGTTCTCGCCGATAGAGCACAGACGATCGGTGGTGAGATCCGGTCCGTTTTCGGCCGGACCGACCTGTTACCCTACCTGAAGAGACGAGAATTGATCCAATCAGACGGGTACATCTACGTTGCAATAGACAGCAATCTTCGGAATTACGTCCGGAACGGCAGCGAATTCGGCTCTGAATGGGTGCCGATGGCGGTGCAGAAAAAGCAGGTTTGTCTCTATATAGGGATCGGGCGGATGGGATATCGCGCCTTTGCCTCGCAGCCCATAAATCTGAGCCGCCTCGCTAACTTCGTCTTCGTCGACTGACGGCCTTTTCCTAGCCTGTGACGCCCTTTCCATCGGCCGACCATGCTCCCCCGCCGGCCATGGCGAGCGCCAGGAAACCGCCCGATATCGCGATATCCTTCATCAGCATCTGCTGGTGCAGGAAAGCGAGCGTCGCATCGCCGGCGCCTTGGCCATAATGGCCGATATAGCCGGCCGCGACGCAGAAGGCGGCCAGCAGCAGCGCCACGATCCGCGTCTGGAAGCCGACGAGGATCAGCAGCCCCGCTATCAGCTCGAAAAGGCCGGTGCACCAGGCGGCGAGCGCCGGCAGCGGCAGACCAAGGCCGGCGAAATAGCTGGTGGTGCCGCCAATGTTGGCGAGCGCCTGGAAACCGGACGGCACGAACAGCACGGCAAACAGCAGCCGCGAAACCATAAGCAATGCATTGCGAGCCATGGCACCCTCCCTTGCCGGCACAGTCGCCGGCGACCATTGCAATCTACGCCTGTGATCCCAAAACGAAAAAGCGGCGCGGAAAATTCCGCGCCGCTTCTTTAGGGTCCTTGGGAGGGGAAGCGTCAGCCGCGCTTGGCGTCGATCGAATAGGCGCCGGCACCCGAGGAGGCCAGCAGCAGGAAGCCGCCTGTGATTGCGAGGTTCTTGAGGAACTGGATCATCTGCATCTGGTCGGCCCAGCCGGTGTGGGCGACCAGCCCGGTCGCGATGGTGAAGATAGCGAGCACCCAGGCTGCGATCCTGGTCTGGAAACCGACAAGGACGGCAAGGCCGCCAAGCAGTTCGATCAGTCCGACGATGACGGCCGTCGCCGTCGGCGCCGGCAGGCCGAGGCCACCGAAGTAGGCGGCCGTGCCGGAAATGGCTGTGAGCTTGCCGAATCCGGAAAGCAGGAAAATGACTGCGAGCAGGATACGGCCGAGCAGGATGGTGACAGAACTGTTGGACGCGGTACCGGCGCCGGCGGCGGAAGTGTTGATGGACATGGTGGCTCTCCGAATGGGTTGAATGACCACTCAGATAGACGATGCCGACTGTTCACCAAAGTCAGCTATGCGGCGACACATTGTTCACAGAATATACATTTCCGTGATTGGGCAGGACGCGCGAAATTCGTATCGGACAGTGCGGCGACGGGAGCAAATTCTCCCGCCGAAAAATATCAGCCGTGGGACGGAAAACGGCTTTGCGCTGTTCCTGGAAGTGCTTACCACGGATGCGTCATGTCCTCCGGCCGCACCAGGCGGTCATAGTCGGCCTCGCTGACCAGTCCGGTTGCCAACGCTTCCTCGCGCAATGTCGTGCCCTTCTTGTGCGCGGTCTTGGCGATCTTGGCCGCGTTGTCGTAGCCGATGGTGGGCGCAAGCGCCGTCACCAGCATCAGCGAACGGTCGAGGGCCGCCTTGATGTTGTCCTCTCGCGCTTCGATGCCGACGACGCAATTGTCTGTGAAGGAGACCGAAGCGTCGGCGAGCAACTGCACCGACTGGAGGAAGTTGTAGGCCATCAGCGGATTGTAGACATTGAGCTCGAAATGGCCCTGGCTGCCGGCGAAGGTCAGCGCCGCATTGTTGCCGAAGACCTGCACGCAGACCTGCGTCATCGCCTCGCACTGCGTCGGGTTGACCTTGCCAGGCATGATCGAGGAGCCGGGTTCGTTTTCCGGCAGCGACAATTCGCCGAGGCCCGAGCGCGGACCGGAGCCAAGGAAGCGGATGTCATTGGCGATCTTGAAGAGTGCCGCGGCAGCCGCGTTGATCGCGCCATGCGAGAACACCATGGAATCATGCGCCGCCAGTGCCTCGAACTTGTTCGGCGCGGTAACGAAAGCGATGCCGGTGATGGCCGCGATGCGATCTGCCACCCGCTCGGCGAAGCCGATTGGCGCGTTGAGGCCGGTGCCGACTGCGGTACCGCCTTGCGCCAGTTCCTGCAGGCCGGGCAGCGTCATTTCGATACGCTTGATCGAGGAGGCGACCTGCGCCGCGTAGCCGGAGAATTCCTGGCCCAGCGTCAGCGGCGTGGCATCTTGCGTGTGGGTGCGGCCGATCTTGATGATGTGATTGAAGTCCCGGCTCTTGGCGGCGAGCGCCTTGTGCAGGTGGTGCAGCGCTGGGATCAGGTCATGTATGATCCGCTCGGCGCAGGCGATGTGCATGGCCGTCGGATAGGTATCGTTCGACGACTGGCTCATATTGACGTGGTCGTTGGGGTGCACCGGCTTTTTCGAACCCATGACGCCGCCCAGCATTTCGATCGCGCGGTTCGAGATCACCTCGTTGGCATTCATGTTGGACTGCGTGCCGGAGCCGGTCTGCCAGACCACCAGCGGGAAATGGTCGTTGAGCTTGCCGTCGATGACCTCCTGCGCGGCTTCGATGATCGCCTTGCCGATGGCCGGATCGAGCCGCTTGAGCTCCATATTGGCCTCCGCCGCCGCCCGCTTGACGATCCCCAGCGCGCGCACGATCGAAGCCGGCTGCTTTTCCCAACCGATCTTGAAATTGCCCAGCGACCGCTGCGCCTGCGCGCCCCAATACCGGTCGGCGGCGACCTCGATGGGGCCGAACGTATCGGTTTCGGTTCTGGTTTTTTCAGCGCTCACGGGAAATCTCCGGTCTGTCGATTTGCGCAAGGGCGTATCGCGTTGCATAACGGGCTTCAAGCGGAGAATGCGGGCGACTGAAATGCAAATCGGTTGAAGATGCTTCCGATCTCCTCACTGGAAGCCTTGGAGGGGAGATCGGCAGCTTCGCGTTCTCAACTCAAAGGCGGACCGACAATGTCGATGCCATTTTCCGCGCAGATCCGCACCAGAGCCTCGATCATCTCCGGCGTCGGCTCCGATAGCGGCGGCAGTTCCAGCTGTTCGGCGGGACGGCTGGTCTGGCGCAGCATCGTCTCGAAATCGGAGCCGCGCGTGATGGTCAGAGTGCGCGCGCCTTCTGCGGATTCGGCCCTGTATGTGTGCGGCAGACCTTTCGGCGCGATGATGGTTTCGCCAGGACCGGCGATCTGGTCGTGGCCGTCGATCCGAAAGCGCAGCTGTCCCTCCAGGACATGAAACACCTCGTCCTCGTGCCGATGCACATGCAGCGGCGGAGAATCGCCATGGGGCATGCGGTGCTCGACGACACAGATGCCGTCCTCGCCCTCCGCCGACGAAATCCCAATGGCAACCAATGTGTTGTTGAACCAGAAGAGTTCCTTGCCTGCGATGGTCCTGTTGATCATTGTCATGACAGCGCTCCCTAGTGCTGGCGGTGCCGACCGAGCGGCGTCTGCGGCTACCTGACCAAGGATTGGCGACCGATGGAAATCGAATGATCGTATGGGGCGGATTGATGCCATGAATTTAAATGCGCTCGACCTCAATCTGGTCAGGGTGCTCGATGCGCTTTTGCGCGAACGAAGCGTAACGCGCGCCGGCGAGCAGATCGGGCTGAGCCAGCCCGCAGTGAGCGCGGCGCTCAATCGCCTGCGTCATGTCCTCAACGACCAGCTGTTCGTGCGGCACGGCAACGACATGGTGCCGACCCCGCGCGCCGAAAGCCTGGCGGAGCCGGTGCGCGCGGCACTGCGCGAGATCGAACGCGTTTTCCAGACTGGGAAGGACTTCGATCCCGCCGGGTTGGAGCGAACCTTCACCTTCATGGGCGCGGATTTCTTCTCCATGCTGCTGATGCCGCCGCTGGCGGCGCGCATCGCGGCGGTGGCGCCCGGTGTGTCGTTCCGCTTTCTGGACAGCGCGCGCGGCGACGTTTCGAGGTTGCTCCAGGACGATGAAATCGACGCTGCACTCGAGCGTCCGCGATCCGGGGGTGAGACGACGTCGCAGGGTGCTGCGGCGGTTCGGCAGCACTTGAGGCAGGCTACAGCCCAGCTTTTCCGTCGACGCCCCGACGAGCGCGGAAGGTCGGTTCCTACTCGGCCAATGGCTTGATCGTCTCGTAACCGTTCACCGATTCCGCGCTGGTGCCTTCATCGTAGCGCCGGGCGAGGGCGGCCTGCAGATCGGGCGAATAGAGCGCGGTGAAGGCGTCGAGTGTCTCTCCGGCTCCGTTCTTGAAGGTTTCCTTGACGGCGAGCACATTGTATTTGCAGTCGCCCAGGCTGAAGGTCTCCTTGCCCTTGACGGCCAGCGTCAGCGTCTTGGTGGCCTTCGGCTGCTTGCTCGGCGACAGTTCGACGAACTCGATCGTGCTCTTGGCTCCCGCCTTGAGAGGAAACAGTTTTCGCAGATCGGAAAATGGGATCATTGCCAGCCGACCGGTCTCGCTATCGCGAAAAACCTCGATCAGGCCGGCATACAGGAACTGCTTCTGCGGTGATTGCTGCTCGTAAGTGTTGGTGACGGAGATCATCCCGCCTGCCGCTGGCCGAAATTCGCTTTGGATACCGGGCCTTGCCAGGACAAAGCCATTCCTCGCCGATTTCGCGTCGACGCACGGGCCACCATGCGCGGCGCCGGCGGTGAACAGGATCGCTGATATGCCAGCCGATAGGGTCTTCATGGCCTTCCCCTTGCCATAGAGCTTGATCTGGATGCCCCTAGACATGGCAGACGCCTGTCGTGCTGTCGATGACGATAGGGCGGCTCCTTCCATACGACGATCGCAATGGCGTGATCTGAACTTTACTGCCGCCCGCTCGCCATGCTGAAATTCCCCGATGATGAATCGCCCTTCGTCCCCATTGCTCTCGCGCCGCAGTTTTCTGGTGCAGGCCGCCGGTCTCGCCGCGGCCGGTGCGCTTTCACGCCCGGCGCTCGGTCAGACCGGGCAGCGCATCCAGCCTGTCGACGCCACCTTCCTGTTCGTCGCCGATGTCCATGCCTGCCGCATGGCAAGCGGCTTGAGCCCCAATTGCCAGCGGGAAGGCAAGACGGACGCGGCGCTGCTGCGCAACGTCGCGGCGTTGAATGCCATCGGTGACAAGGATTGGCCAGCCGAGATCGACGGCATCGCCACGGGCCTGCGGGCGGCCGGCAGCCGCATCGGCACGCCACTCGGCCTTGTCGTCGGCGGTGACATCACCGACGATGGCGGCGGCCAGATCACCGAGCCCAGCGAAGGCACCCAACTTCTGCAGTTCAGCCAGCGCTATCAGCAAGGCATGGGTCCCGACCGCGTGCATGTTCCGGTTTATGTCGGGCTCGGTAATCATGATCTCGATCAGAACGGTCCGCCGCATCATGTCGACTGGTATCGGCGCGAAATGCGCGATTATGTCGAGGTCAATCATCGTGCCGGGGTGTTCTTCAAGCCCCCCGTGCCGGCCACCAGCTACGACGTCGACACCGACTGCTATTCATGGGACTGGGGTGGCCTGCATCTGGTGCAGACCCATCGCTTCGCCGGCGATACCGGCCATGGCGCCGACAACAGCCTGCCCTGGCTCAAGCAGGATCTGGCGACCTATGCGGCGGACGGCCGCCCAGTCGTCCTGTTCCAGCACTATGGCTGGGACAGTTTTTCGATGGAGCGATGGGACCCCGTCAAGAGAGTATTCGA
The DNA here is from genome assembly GCF_006442545.2 of Mesorhizobium sp. B2-1-8. NCBI lineage: Bacteria > Pseudomonadati > Pseudomonadota > Alphaproteobacteria > Hyphomicrobiales > Phyllobacteriaceae > Mesorhizobium > Mesorhizobium sp. B2-1-8. The sequence goes on along the minus strand of NZ_CP083952.1, from coordinate 4,742,905 downwards.
CGAGGGTGGCAAGGGAGCGTCGCATTGGTGGAGCGATGCGGACCGTCAGGCATTGCTGGCGGCCCTGAAGGGCTACAACGTCGTTGCCGTCTTCCACGGTCATCAGCATGAGGTGCCGATGATCTATCAACGCGACGGCCTCGACCTCGTCAAGCCGAAAGCCGCCTATATGGGCGGCTTCGCTCTGGCACGTGTCACCGACGACAGCCTGGACGTCGTGTTGGGTGAAGCCGGCGACGACCATGGCGACGTGATTTTCACCAACGCCTTCAGCAAGTCGCTGAAGACGTGAAAAGGGCCGCTCGACGCGGCCTTTTTCACAGCGGTCAAAGCGCTTTCTTGATCTTGTCCTTCACGTCGCCATAGGCCTTCTGCACCTTTCCGGTGGCTTTGTCGGCCATGCCTTCGGCCTGCGCCTGTCTGTTGCCGGTCGCCTTGCCGGCCGCCTGCTTGATGGAGCCTTTCACCTGCTTTGCCACGCCGGCGACCTGATCCTTGTTCACCATTTTTCGCATCTCCCGGGTTTGGTCCGCCTGGCCAAACGAGCCGGCACGGCTTCGGTTCCAGCAGCCGCTGCCTGTGTCGGCAAAACAGGTGCCTTTCGGCGGCCGGCAGGCTAGGGTCCGGCAAGCGCACTCCGCAAGGAGAAAGGCCGCCAAGGAGGGACAGATGTCGGAGTTCACGCTCTATATCGGCAACAAGTGCTTTTCGTCCTGGTCGCTCAGGCCTTGGGTGGCGATGCGGCAGCTGGAGATACCGTTCGAGGAGGTCTTGGTGCGGCTGCGCACGCCCGAGACTTTTGCCAATCTGGCGAAAGTGTCGCCGACCGGTCAGGTGCCCGTCCTGGTTCACAAGCCCTTGAATCAGGATGGCAGGATCGTCTGGGAAACCCTTGCCATCCTTGAATATCTCGCCGACCTCTTTCCTGGGAAAAAGCTGTGGCCAGCCGATATCGGCGCCCGGGCGCTGGCGCGTTCGGCGGCGACCGAGATGCATTCCGGGTTTCGCGAAGTCCGCTATGGCTGGCCGATGAATTTGCGCCGGCCGAAGGGACACAAGCCGCTCGACGCCGAGGGCGAGGCCCAGCGTGCCCGCATCGAGGCGCTGTGGCGCGAGTGCCGTGACAAACACGGCAAGGGCGGTCCGTTCCTGTTCGGCCATTTCACCACGGCCGATGCCATGTATGCGCCCGTCGTCACCCGTTTCGACACCTATGGCGGGGAGCTGGCGCCCGACACCAGGGCCTATGTCGACGCGGTCCTGGCAACACCGGCAATGCGCCAATGGTATGCCGAAGCCGCAAGGGAGACATGGCCGGAACCAGGCCCCGACGAATAGGGCGGGGGCGTGATTCCGAAAAATGGGGCGCATGGTTCTCGTCAAATAGAACGCCCCTCGCGCCTGTTAGCTCGCGGGGGGCGTCTTTGCCATCAGCCTTTCTTTCGATTGCTCTCATGAACTGCTGATGACATGGAGAAAATGCGCGTCTGCAGGGATGGTTCCGGGATGCGGCGATTTTTTTCGAGTTGACGCGGCGTGGTATCCGGTGCGCCGCGATGCCAGCGGTTGGCGAATCCACGGCTTGGGTCATCCGAATTTGACAAGCCGCCAAAAGACCCCTACAAGCAATTCGTCGATATTTGTTTGATTGACTTTTGTTATCCGCGCTTTCGAGCGCGTCTTTGACGAACTTCCCACATCAAAAATCGAGACAACGACGTCGTGCATCCGCATGACGGCGAACGAATATTTGCCATGGAAAGGGTTCGTCATGAGCACCGGCACAGTTAAGTGGTTCAATGCCACCAAAGGTTTTGGTTTTATTCAGCCTGACGACGGCTCCGCGGACGTTTTTGTCCACATCTCGGCCGTGGAACGCGCCGGCATGCGCGACATCGTCGAGGGCCAGAAGCTCGGCTACGAGATGGTCCGCGACAACAAGTCGGGCAAGATGTCGGCCGACCAGTTGAAGGCGGCCTGAAGAAAGAATTCAGCCGTCCCGGTGATCACGGATGTACTGGCATCGGTGAACGGCGAATTCGGGCGCATGGCCATGGGGACCTGAGTTTCCAAGGTTTGTGCTGCCCATCAGGAGCTAGCCTTGTGCATCCAGTTGGATGCGCGGCGCTCCCAGGGAAGGTCAGGCGGTGCCTGGCCTTTTTCATTTTACGCTTGTTGCCGCCGAAAATGCGCTGCGCATTGGGCTGAACGTGCTAAGGGACGCTCCAGCATTTTGAATCCGCCGTCGCATTGCTTTGTGCATGGTCCTGACCGAAGACCCAGTCTCGCCCTATCGGCACCAGGCTCCTGACAGGAGAAAGATTTGACCGCCCATTCGAAGACAGCCGTTGATCCGGCCGTGTCGCTGTTCAGCAAGACGCAAACCCAGTCGATGTCGCTCAACCGCATAATATCCGAGCGCGATGCCGTCAGCCAGGCGCGGGAAGCCAAGACCGCGCGCTTGCGCGAGCTGCGGCTGGAGAAGGAGGCCGACGAGATGGTGGCGGCCGCAGCACTCGCGGCGCTGCCGAAACGCGCCGGAAAACGCTGATGGCCACCAAGCGCGTACCGCCAACGCCGATCGCCGCCGATGCGACCATCGCCGACATGGTCGAAACCCTGGACAAGCCGGTCGAATATGTCCGACGCGTGCTGGAAAAACTCGAACGCTGCAAACGCGCCCATGGCGATGCCCAGGTGCGCGTCGGCGTGCGCGGCCGGGCCGAGTGCCCGAACTACCTCATCGAATATGTCCGCGAAGACGCCAAGACCCATGAGCTGGTCACCTATCAGGATGCTGCCTATAGCGGCAGCACGCATCGTGAGCTGGCGCCGCATCACATCGCGGAAGCCAGGAACTGGTCGCCCGAGGAAATGAACATCACGGCGGTTTCGGCCTTGATCGGCCGCTTGCGCAATCCGCGCGCACCGTCATCGCGTTTCGCCGACGAGGACTGACATGGCCATAAAATTCTCCGCCAAGGACCAGCCGGCAGCACCGGCTTCCGCTGCAAAGCCGGCCAAGCCGGCTGCCGCGCCGAAGGCAGCCGAGACAGCGACGGATCTGTTCAAGTCGCCGGTCGACGCGCCGAAGGGCAAGACGGGCAAGAAGAAGTAGCACCTTGCCTCGGGATGCCGATCGCAACCTTGCCGCTTCGGGGCCGTTTGCCGTGGCAGCCACGACCAGCCTGCCGTCGTCGGACATCGCTGCTGTCTTCGATTGCCAGAGCTGCGGCGCCTGCTGTTCCTATTCGGCCGAGTGGCCGCGCTTCTCCACCGAGGACGACACGCAGCTCGATCGCATCCCGGCGAAATTCGTGGCGGCCGACCTGTCGGGCATGCGCTGTGACGGCGTGCGCTGTTCGGCCCTATCAGGCGAAGTCGGCAAGTCGACCGCTTGCACCATCTATGAACTGCGCCCGGATGTCTGCCGCGCCTGCATGCCTGGCGATGACGAGTGCCTGATGGCACGCCGGGCGCTCGGATTTTCTACCTCTTAACAGGCGGAGTCCTAATGCATGTCGCCCGGAAGTGTCCTCGGTTCCGGGATAACGACATGCATAAAATCAGAAGCTTACAGCAGGTCGGGCGAATCCTATTCGCCGCGACATGCTGTAGTGGCGAGTGTCTGTCGCTTGTGCGCACCCCGCTTGCTGGCTAGGCTGCGTCAGGCAGGGTGCCGGAGGAAATCATCTTGAGCATCGAATTTCTGTTGACGTCGCTGATTGTCGTGGCTTCGCCGGGCACCGGCGTCCTCTACACGCTGAGCGCCGGGCTTTCGCGCGGTGCACGTGCCTCGATCATCGCAGCCTTCGGCTGCACGCTCGGCATCATACCGCACATGGCGGCCGCCATCACCGGCCTTGCGGCGCTGCTGCACACCAGTGCGGTCGCCTTCGAGACCCTGAAATATCTCGGCGTCGCCTACCTGCTCTACATGGCCTGGAACACGCTGAAGGAGAAGGGCGGCCTGAGCGTCGAGGACAATGTCGCGCCGCGCTCGGCCGGCAAGGTGATCGCCACCGGCATCCTCGTCAACGTCCTCAATCCGAAACTGTCGATCTTCTTCTTCGCCTTCCTGCCGCAATTCGTCAGCACCACCGAACCGAATGCACTGTCGAAGATGCTGGAGCTCAGCTCGGTGTTCATGCTTTTGACCTTCGTGGTCTTCGTCGGCTACGGCATCTTCGCGGCCTCGATCCGCAGCCACGTCGTGTCGCGGCCGATGGTGCTGACCTGGATGCGTCGGACGTTTGCCGGCGCCTTCGTCATGCTCGGCGCCAAGTTGGCGCTGGCGGACAGGTGATCGCGCGGCCTACAGCATGTCGCGGCGAATAGGGTTCGCCCGACCTGCTGTAAGCTTCTCATTTCATGCATGTCGTTGTCCCGGAACCGAGGACACTTCCGGGCGACATGCATTAGCCCTTGACGTAACCCATCGCCTCGACGATCCGCCCGCCCGCGACGCGCATCAGATTGACGCCGCGCAGAGAATTGCCGTCGGCCATCCAGTAGCGCCAACGGATCGTGGCGCGGTCGCCGGCCACGAAAGTCTCCTCGATGTCGAAGTGCGTGCCGGGTGCGGTGGCGATCGCCGACCACAACTCGACACAGGCAGCCTTACCGGCTCGGCGCGCGCCCTCCGGCGCCGGTGTGGTGTTCTCGATCACGCAGTCCTGCGCCACCAATTCGTCGAGTGCCGAGGGGTCGTGATGCTGGAACACGTCGTTATAGCGCCGCATGATTTCAGCCGTTTCGCCTGGGTCACTGGATTTTCTCCTTCGTTTTAGTGGTACCGCGTCGACGCCCGGCCGACGCCTCCAAATATGTAGACCGATTTACATATTATGTAGACCGATTGTCATATTTTGGACAAGCCCTATAATGCGCACTCCTGACAGGGGTTGACATGGCGACGGACACGCGCACGCGGATGATCGAGGCGACGGCGCTGCTTTTGCGGCGGCGCGGCTATCACGGCACTTCGCTCAGCGACATTTTGAGTGCCAGCGCCGCGCCGCGCGGCTCGCTCTATTTCCATTTCCCGGGCGGCAAGGACCAACTGGTCATTGAGGTGACGCGCGCCAGCGTGGCCCACGTGACCGAGCGGCTGGGCGCGGCTTTGGCCGCCGAACGCGATCCTGCGGTCGCCGTCCATCACATCTATCAGTCGGTGGGACACATGCTGGAAGAGAATGAATTCTCGCTCGGCTGCCCGGTCGCGCCGGTCGTGCTCGATGCGCCGAACGACGTGCCAGATCTGGCGGAGATCTGCCGCTCTGCCTTCGAACAGTGGATCGGGCTGCTGCGCGAGGCTTTCATGCTGGCGGGAGTGCCCGAGCGCCGCGCGCACGCTCTGGCGCTGCTGGTCGAATCGTCACTGGAGGGGCTGATGGTGATCGCTCGCGCCACCCGGGATCGCGCGCCGCTGAAGGTGGTGGCCGACGAGGTTGCGGCACTGGTCGAACAGGCCGTGCTGGCTGGCAAGAGCGCAAAACATGCCGAAGCAGCCGTCTGAGACTGTCCGGGATTATGCGCCTTGGTTGGGGAAACACGCCGTGGCGCCGAGCACTGGGCCGTTGGCCAAAGCGGTCAGGAAGGATGGCAGCACGGTCGAGAAGGTGTAGGAGATCCGCACCGTCGTGAATCCCGTGAGACCCGAGCAGGTCGTGTTGTTGTCGATGCTGATGTCGGTTCCGGCCAGCTCGAGGCCGTCGCTGGCAGCCATGCTGCTGATGTAGCTTATGGTGTTGGCTGCGCTGTAAACGCCATTCTGCGTGCAGTGGCTCTGCAGCACGCCCACGCAACGCGCACCTGCGGTGGCCGTATCCTGCAGCACATGTTGCGTCCAGAACATGCGGCCGAACTCCACCGTGCCGAACAGCACCAGCAGCAGCGGCACCGACAGCAGCGCGAATTCGACGGCGTTGGCGCCGCTCCTGTCGCGGATGAACGCGGTCAGGCGCTTCAAGACAAGGGGTCTCATTTCGGCTGCATCATGGCCTGGACAGTGATTGTGCCGCTCTTGACGACGCCGACGCCGCCGAACAGAGGCGAGAAAGGCCGGCTGGCGCTGATCGTCACGAACTTGCCGGCAATGCCGCCGGCCGGGCAGGTCGAGCCGCAGGTCACCGATGAGCCCCAGGTGACGTTGCCGGCGGAGCCGGTTGGACAGTAGCAGAGGTCGGCGCCGGATGCCGTGCCGCTTTGGATCGCGGTTGCGGCGCTGGTGTCGTAGGCGATGGTGGCGCCATTATTGATGACGACCTGGACATGGCCGCCGGCGCTGCCGAGACCGCCCGCCACCACCGCTGTGATATTGGCGGCAAGCGTGCCGCCGCCGGTCGAATTGACCTTGTCGGCGCCGAGCAGTGCGTAGTTGGAACCTGCTGACACCGCCGAGCTCAGATCGAACTTCGCTTTCAGCGAGGCGCCGATGTCGACCATTCCAGCCAGAATCAGGATCAGCACGGGACTGATCAGGGCGAACTCGACCGCCGAGGCGCCGGCTGTCTCTCGGGTGAGGAAGCGGGTGAACGCGGACTGCCGCGACGCGTGCGCCATGACAGTTTTGAAACCTCTCAGGATCGTCACTGCACAAGACTCACTTTGCTGTTGGCGCTGGAGCTGGAAGCGGCGATGCATTCCGACGCCGCGGCCGTGCCGCCTGAGAGCGTGATCAGTGAGCCGATCATCTGCAGGCATTTGCTTGGATCGGTCAACGAGCCCAGAACACTGGACCCGCCATTCATGATGATCGGGCCGTAAGGGAAATAGAAGGCGCCGGATAGCTGCGCTTTGGAGCCGCCCTCGGCGAAGGTGGCGCCCGCGGTGACCGAGGTCGATGTCGGGCCGATGACCGCGAGCTTGGCCATGGCACCGGTCTGTGGCGCGGTTAGCACGATATTGCTGTAGCCGGCGGCCACGCAGAACACATAGCCGTTGCAGCTTCCAGAGTTCGATTTGGCCTTGCCCGACAGCACCAGCGTCACGTCGGTGCCGCTGACGCTGATCGTCGAGCCGCCGCAACTAGCGCTGCCGCCACCGCTCCCGCCAAGCGCGAAATAACCGTCGATCGTGTAGACGCCGGCGCCGAGCAGGACAGCGCCCGAGGCGATGAAATTGCCTTCGATGTCGTGCTGCGCCGTGGCCGGCACGACAAAGCAACTGCCACCGCCGCCCCCGTTCACATTGCCGATGACCTGGAACACGCCCGAGCTGGTGGCGTCTGCCATGATGGTCGTGGAGCCGCCGCCGAGCGTGATGGCGTCGCCGTTGCCGCCGGGCCCGATCTTGTAGCTGTTCGAGGTGCCGGAGCCTAAGGTGACGAAGGCGCCGCCGGTGTTGTTGAGCCCGCCTGGCAATTCGAACGTGCTTGGCCCGCCGAAGGTGAGTGTGCTGGTGTTGCAGAGGCTGACGCGCGCGATGCCGCCGCAGGCATTGTCGCTGATGCCGAACTTGAAGGTGCCGGCGCCGAAGGTCGTGGTGGCGCCGCCGCCGGTCGTCAGCCCCTTGGCGAAATTGTAGATGCCCGGCCCGAAATTGGTGGTGCCGCTGGTCGTGAGATCGCCGGCGATGTTGTAGACGGTGGTTGCCGCGCCGCTGGTGGCGAAGTTGAGGTTGATGCCGCCGCCAATGGTGATTGTGCCGATATTGACCGTGGTCTTGCTGCCGCAATTCAGCGTCCAGGTCGACGTCGGGGATGCCCAGCTTGCCGTGCAGCCGAGCGCGGTCGCCTGACCTTGGGTGGAGCCCTGGCTCCAGGCGAAGTCGATGTTGGTGCTGTTGGCCGGCGCTGCCGGCGCCGTCGGCTTCGACATCGCCGCGACCGTGCTGAAACGCGCGACAGCCGCGGCAATGGCCGTATTGCCGGCCAGCGGATCGGGCGTCGATTTCTTGGCGATCACCGCGGCCGTGCCGTTCGGGCCGGTGATGCCGTTGCAGGGCTGGCTGGGCGGCGCCGCCGAGTTGTAGTTCACCCCGATCGCCGAAATGGACGTGCCGCAGGGAACGGTCACGGTGTTGTTCGACGACACCGTGCATTTGGCCGCGGTGATGTTGGTGCCACCCGAGAGCGTGATGCCGGTCTTGGTGCCGTCCAGTGCCAGCATGCAGCCGGGGGTCTGCGCCGGGGCGCCGAGTTCGGCGACGGCATTGGCATAGATCTGCAACTGCTGGCGGTCGTTGAGCACGCGCGCCAGAAGCAGTTGTTTCTGGGTGCGGATCGACACCGAGACGGCATTCATGCCGGAAGTCTTGGGAGAGGTGACCAGCGCCGCCTGGACATCGGCGGCCGGGACGCCGTTGAGCGTGGCGACATTGACCGCGGCCGCCGTCATCTGGTCGGTCGATTTCGTCGCATTGTAGGCGAGCGCGCCGGCATAGGCTGCAAGGTCTGCCGTGCGCTGGTTGCCGGCCCGCTCGACCAGCGCGCCGCCATATTCCGTGACGAGCGCCGCCATGCCGATGAGCACCGGCAAGAGCAGCGCTGACATAATGAGGACGTTGCCATCACGGTTACGCACAAACCGGCGGAGTATTTGCATCGATGAAGACCCTGCACGCGCGAGGAGCTCAACTGTGCCGATTAGTAGGCGTGAATGTCTTAAAAATTCTTGTCCGACAAATCGCACAATGATCAGGGGCGTTTGATCAAAGTGCTGATTTAATTGAAGAATTGCACAAAGTTTAGGCAGTTGGTTGGAGCGGCACGGCAGCGTTGCCCATCAAGGGCGGATCGCTAGGCGCTCAAGCCTTCGAATCGAGACAACGAAAAAGGGCGACCTTTCGGCCGCCCTTTCGATAATATTGCGAGGATGGCTGGATTAGAAGTCCATACCGCCACTCAAGCCCGCTTGCGGGCTTGAGCAATGTGAGTTGATGGGCGTGCTTTATGGACTTCTTAGAAGTCCATGCCGCCCATGCCGCCCATGCCGCCGCCGCCCATGCCGCCAGGCATGCCGCCGCCAGCCGAGTCCTTCTTCGGAGCTTCGGCGATCATGGCTTCGGTGGTGACGAGCAGGCCGGCGACCGAGGCCGCGTCCTGGAGGGCCGTGCGCACGACCTTGACCGGATCGACGATACCCATGACGATCATGTCGCCATATTCGCCGGTCTGGGCGTTGTAGCCGAAGGTCGCGCCCTTGTTCTCGAGGATCTTGCCGGCAACGATCGATGCTTCCGCACCGGCGTTGGCCGCGATCTGGCGGGCCGGAGCCTGCAGCGCACGACGAACGATGTTGATGCCGGCAGCCTGGTCGGCATTGGCGCCGGCAGCCTTGATGTTGGCCGAAGCGCGCAGCAGGGCAACGCCACCGCCTGCAACGATGCCTTCTTCCACGGCCGCGCGGGTCGCGTTGAGGGCGTCATCGACGCGGTCCTTCTTTTCCTTGACTTCGACTTCCGTCGCACCGCCGACGCGGATCACGGCAACGCCGCCGGCGAGCTTCGCCAGACGTTCCTGCAGCTTCTCCTTGTCGTAGTCCGAGGTGGTCTCCTCGATCTGCTGCTTGATCTGGGCGACGCGGCCCTGGATCTCTGCCTTCTTGCCCGCGCCGTCGACGATGGTGGTGTTCTCCTTGGAGATCGACACCTTCTTGGCGCGGCCGAGCATGTTGAGGCCGACGTTCTCGAGCTTGATGCCGAGGTCTTCCGAGATGACCTGGCCACCGGTCAGGATGGCGATGTCTTCCAGCATGGCCTTGCGGCGATCACCGAAGCCCGGCGCCTTGACGGCGGCGATCTTCAGGCCGCCACGCAGCTTGTTGACGACCAGCGTGGCCAGGGCCTCGCCTTCGACGTCTTCCGAGATGATGAGCAGCGGCTTCGAGGTCTGCACGACGGCTTCGAGGACCGGCAGCATGGCCTGCAGGTTGGAGAGCTTCTTCTCGTGCAGGAGGATGTAGACGTCCTCCAGTTCGGCAACCATCTTGTCGGCGTTGGTGACGAAGTAGGGCGAGAGGTAGCCGCGGTCGAACTGCATGCCTTCGACGACTTCGAGTTCGGTCTCGGCAGTCTTGGCTTCCTCGACCGTGATGACGCCTTCATTGCCGACCTTCTGCATCGCTTCCGCGATCATCTTGCCGACCGACTCGTCGCCATTGGCCGAGATCGTGCCGACCTGGGCGACTTCCTCGGAGGTCTTGATCTTCTTGGCGGCCTTGCCGAGAGCGGCGACCACTTCGTTGACGGCCAGATCGATGCCGCGCTTCAGGTCCATCGGGTTCATGCCGGCGGCAACCGACTTGTGGCCTTCCTGGACGATCGACTGCGCCAGAACGGTCGCGGTCGTGGTGCCGTCGCCGGCGATGTCGTTGGTCTTCGAAGCAACTTCGCGGACCATCTGCGCGCCCATGTTCTCGAACTTGTCTTCAAGCTCGATTTCCTTGGCGACGGTGACGCCGTCCTTGGTGATGCGCGGGGCGCCGAACGACTTGTCGATGACGACGTTGCGGCCCTTGGGACCGAGCGTGACCTTCACCGCGTCGGCGAGGATGTTGACGCCGCGCAGCATGCGCTCGCGGGCGTCACGGGAGAATTTTACGTCTTTGGCAGCCATGTTTTAGCTCCTGGCAGGGGCTCGGATAGAGCCTGAAAAATTCAAGTTGAAGGTGAGGCCGATGATCAGCCGATGATGCCCATGATGTCGGATTCCTTCATGATCAGAAGGTCTTCGCCATTGAGCTTGACTTCGGTGCCCGACCACTTGCCGAACAGGATGCGGTCGCCGGCCTTGACGTCCAGCGGGACCAGCTTGCCAGCTTCGTCGCGGGCGCCGGAGCCGACGGCGATGATCTCGCCTTCCTGCGGCTTTTCCTTTGCCGTGTCCGGGATGATGATCCCGCCGGCGGTCTTGGATTCGGATTCGACCCGGCGAACGACCACGCGGTCATGAAGCGGGCGGAACTTCGACTTTGCCATTTTTTCTTCCTCGATGAGAACGGTGAGAAACAGTTCCTCCGTCCGGCGGCGCCGGACACATAGTTAGCACTCACCAATGGCGAGTGCTAACGTGGCGCTGAAATAGGCCGACGATCTGCGAGAGTCAAGGCGCGCCACAGGAGGCGGTCGTAGGAAATTTTCATGCGCTGCATCGTCGCGGAGAATGCGGCGGTTACTGGCCGCAAAAGCGAAAGAATTTCGCTAGGTCGTTCAGCGCCTCGGCGACCGCAGTACCAAAAGCGGGCATCGCTCGGCGAGCCCGTAGCTGCCGGTTGGAACAATGCGGACGTTACTGAAGAACGCTTCCGCCTCGCTGATGAGTGCCATGGGCGGCGCAAAACTGTAGATGGCCGGCGAGTTCCGATAGACATCGATAGTGGCGATGACCGGCAATTCCCAGCCCGTACGCGCCGAGAGTTCCTGGCGATCAGGGAACAGTGCATCGAACCTTTCCGCGATCGTCTTTACTGGAATTGCATGGTCGGGAGCGGGGCCCGTCGCGGCCATGGCGACGCGCCACTTGAGCTCGTGGAAAGTGGAGACACCGCCAGAAAGCGCAAGCGCTTGCACCGCTGCCGGATCGTCCGGTGTCTCGGGACGGGCAAAGAGACGCAGGCCCGCGCGCCCGTCAGAATGCAGCACGCTGGCAATCGCCGCGAACAGCGCCTCGCGCACGGCTGAAAAGCCTAGCGCCGACAGACAGCCGTCGCCGATCACCGCATCGACGCTTGCGCGCGAAACCGGTAGGTCGAGCCAGTCGCAGTTGATGGCCTTTCGCGACGCTGTATCACCTGGCCAGATTCCGGCGATCATGTCGGAGGATTCATCGACGGCCATCATGGTCGCGCCGAGCCCGGCGAGTTCCGGCGTCACGCCGAGCAGAACGACATGTGCCTCCGAAAGGTAGAGTTCGCGCTGGTAGGTTTCCACAGCTTCGGCAGGCGGCCGCAGCGGTGGCCCGAGCAACTCCCAGTGCCGTCGAATGGCATTCCAATGGTCGGTCATCCCTGGCCCCAACCAGCATTGTGTTCAGACGCATAATCGAAGACGCTAATGAAACCAAGTGCGGGGGGCACATGACACGCATCGCGGTTATTACGCATGAGTTCGACAGGTTCGAACGCCGGCGTGGCCCGCTGTTGAGCCGCGACAGTCCCTACATGCTCTTTGATCTGCTGGAAGAACTGAAGCGGCGCGGCCATTCCGTCCGCATACTCTCAGGAACGTCGGCGAAGCCCGAAGCAGACATAGCGGTGCTGCATGTCGATGCGACCGTGACGCCGCCCGAATATGTCGAATACGCGCGCGCTTTTCCGTTCTGCCTGAACATCGGGGCAGCCGACATCTCCAAGCGCCTAATCAGCGGCGCCGTCATCGGCAGGGACGACGACTGGCCAGGTCCGGTCATCGTCAAGAGCAATCTCAACAATCTGGGAATGCGGGAACAGTCGCTTAACCGGCGATCGCGACGTGCCGGAAAGCCGGAGCCATTTCCCGGTGCCGAGCTTATCGAGGGCTACCGCGTCTGTACGTCCCTTTCGGATGTTGCGCCTGCGGTGTTCGACCGCGGGGATCTCGTCGTCGAAAAATTCATTCCCGAGCCGGAACCGGACGGCTTTGGCGCCCGCTTCTGGATATTTTGCGGGGAGCGCGAGCGCTGCACCCGCCATGTTTCGTCGCAAAGCCTGGTCAAAGGCGACGACACGATCCGTCGTGAGCCGGTTCCGGTTCCCGAGGAGCTTCGTGCGCTGAGGCGCGAGCTTGGCTTTGACTATGGCAAGTTCGATTTTGTCATGCATGAGGGCAGGGCGGTGCTGCTTGACGCCAATAAGACACCAGGCGGTGCCCGCAATCTTTCCGCCTTTCTCGCCGCCGGCAACGCCAATCTGGCCGACGGTTTCGAAGGCCTCATCCGCCGGGCGAGATAGTCTCCAGCCGGCATTGGTCAGAGGAACAACCGCAACTGGGTGTGGATGATCGAGCGGTAATCCTCGATGGTCCGGCGGCTTTCCGCGTCGCTCTGCGCAAGCGCCAGGCGCACGACGCCGCCGGCGAGCTGGAAGATCAGCACAACCATGCGTTCGAACTGCTCGTGCTTGTCCGGCTCGAGCAAGGCGATGACATGGTCGCAGAACATCTTGGCTTGATGCCGGGTTTCGGCGATGTCGAGATTCTTGAGTGCCTTGTCGGCCTGGATGGCGTTCTGCAGATCCTGGATGGCCGGATCGCCGGCGACACGGCCGAAATAGTCGTCAAGCAGCCGGTCGGCCGCGGCGATGATGTCCCTGGCTTCTCTGACATCGGCGATAATCGCCGCCAATCGCGCCCGGCTGACCTCGGAAAACCGCTCATAGAGCATTGCCAGGATCGCCGATTTGTTGGGGAAGTAATGGTAGACGGTGGCGATCGGTCCGCCCGCCAGCATGCCGACCTCCTTCATGGTGACGGCGTCGATGCCCTTCTCGCCGATCAGCCGCATGGTGGTCGACAGGATAGCGTCGATGCGCTCGCGGCTGCGCTCCTGCTTGGGTCTGCGCCTCGGCTCGGTGGCCGTTCGACTTGCTTGCGTCATGCACCGATCTTTCGCACGGGTTCTCAAATTCCGGTTGACATGAAATATGATCAAGTATCAGTTTCTGAAATGCTGACAGAGTGTCAGCATTTCTGCCGCGCGGCAAGGACGTTGGGAGGGCGCCTTTGACTTCGACAAGCACCAGTCTTCAGGGCGATGGCGACTGGCTGGTTGGCAACCCGACCGGCGGACAGCTTGCATCGGCCTTGTGGATCGGGTCGGTCGGCCTGCTCATCCTCGGCCTGCAGCCGGTCCTGCTCGGCGCGCTCTACACCGAGGGCCATGTCAGTGGCGACGAACTGGCCCTGGTTGCCACCGACGAGATGATCGCCATCGCGATCGGCTCGGCGATCGTCGCGATGCTGCTCTCCGCCCAAAAGATGCGCTGGAAAAGCGCGGTCCTGCTGCTGCTGCTGGCGCTGGCCAATGTCTGGACCGCCTATGCCGCCGGCGCCAACGCGCTGATGGCGGCGCGCGCGTTGGCCGGCCTTGCCGAAGGCGGCCTTGTCGCGATCGCCACGGAACTGATCGCCCGCTCGCGGCGCGCCGAACGCATCGGCGGCTATTTCGTCTCCATGCAGACGCTGGCGCAATGCGCTCTTGCCCTGCTGCTGGCGCTCTATGTCATCCCCGCCGCCGGATCGGCGGGCGGCTTCCTCGTTCTTGCCGTCGTCTGCGTGGTGTCGCTGGTGGTCGCCTTCGCGGTCCCCGCCGACTATGCGGACCTGCCGAAGGACGAGAACCTCGCCAATGTGCTGACGGTACCTTCGGTCACCGCGCTCCTGTCGGTCTTCTGCTACTTCATGTTCTTCGGCGCGGTCTGGGCCTTTCTGGAGCCGCTCGGCGCGCAATTCGGCATCGACGGCCGCACGGTCGGGCTGATCGTCTCGGCCAGCCTCGCGGCGCAGGTTCTGGGCGCGATGACGGCGACCGTGTTCGAGGCGCGCATCGACTATCGCCTCGCCATCGCGGCGATCGGCATCGTCGCATTCGTCGCCTCGCTGGTGCTTGCCAGCGGACCTGGGCTCACGACATTCTGGGTCGCCGCCCTGGTCATGGGTTTTATCCTGCTGTTCATCGTGCCCTACCAGATCCGGCTGGCGATCACCGCCGACGAGACACGCACCGCCGTGCTGCTGGTGCCGGCCGCCCAGCTTTTCGGCCTGGCGATCGGGCCGGTCGCGGCGTCGCTGCTCATCGATGGCAAGGATTTTCGCCCGGTTCCGGAATTCGCCGCCGCAAGCGCTGTCGCCAGCGTGGCGTTGCTCGGTCTGTTTGTCCTCGTGGCGCGTCGTCGCCGGGTTGTCGCGTGAGCACCATGTCGAACAGCTGGAGTAACTGGTCGGGCTTTGTCACCGCCGAGCCGCGCCTGCTTGCCAGCCCCGCCGATGCCGGCGAACTCGGCGATCTCATTCGCTCCGCACCCGGCCCGGTCCGCGTCGTCGGCGCCGGTCACTCCTTCACGCCATTGGTGAAGTCGCAAGGCACCATCCTGTCGCTGGAGAAGCTGGAAGGGCTGGTTTCGCATGACGCGAAAAAACATCGGGCGCGCGTGCGGGCGGGGACGCGGCTTGGTTCGCTCATGCACATCCTGCAAGGCATTGGCCAGGGCCTGCCCAACATGGGCGACATCGACCGCCAGGCGATAGGCGGCGCGCTGGGCACGGCTACCCATGGCTCGGGGCCGACGCTGGGCGCCTATCACACGCAGCTGGAAACGGTGCAGATCGTCGACGGACTTGGCGAGGTCCGCGAATTCAAGCGAGAAGGGGATCAGGAGACGATCCATGCCATCGGCGTCGCGCTCGGTGCCTTCGGTGTGCTCAGCGAAGTGACGCTGAACAACATCGCAACCTACCGGCTGCGCCGCCGCAAATGGGTGCTGCCGATCGGCGATATGCTGCGCGATTTCGAAACGATGATGGCCGCGCACCGGTCGGCTGAATTCTATTACATTCCCTTCTCCGGCTACGCGCAGTTCATCGCCAGCGACTTCAGCACCGAAGCCACCACCACGCGCCCGACCGAGGATGACGAGGGCTCCTTGCGCACGTTGCGCCGCTTGCGCACCGGACTTGCATGGCTGCCGTCGCTGCGCCGCAGGCTGATCCGTGGCGCCGTCGCCAAGGTGCCGGCCGAGGATTATGTGCAGGATTGGCTCAACGTCTATGCCAGCGACCGGCAGACCAGGTTCAACGAAATGGAATTTCACCTTCCCTTCGAGGAGGGGCCGAAGGTGCTGGCCGAGATCATCGATCTGACGGAGAAGCATTTTCCCGAGGTCTATTTCCCGATCGAGGTGCGCAGCGTTGCGTCCGATCGGTTCTGGCTCTCGCCATTTTACGAAAGGCCGACCTGTTCCATCGCCATCCACCACGATGCGGCGAACGATCCGTTGCCCTTCATGCGCGCGGCCGAGCCGATTTTCCGCAGGTATGGCGGCAGGCCGCACTGGGGCAAGATGCACAGCCTGAAAGCGGCCGATCTGAAAAAGCTCTATCCGCGCTGGGACGATGCGATGGCGGTGCGCCGCGACATCGATCCGCAAAACCGCTTCGTCTCGCCCTACATGGTCGACCTGTTCGGCATTGAACGATGAGCGCTTATTTTGCCACGCTTTCGGATGCGCTGAAGCAGGCGGGCATCTTCCAACCTTGCCTGCTGCTCGACCTCGACCGGCTGGATGGCAACATCGCCCTGGTGAAGGAGAGGCTTGATGCCAGCCTTGCCGTACGGTTGGTCGACAAGTCGCTCGCTTGCCTGCCGCTGCTTTCCCACATCGGCAAGGCGCTTGGAACCCACCGCTTCATGACCTTCCATCCGCCGATCAGCGAGGCGGTGCTGAGCGCGTTTCCGGACGCGGATCTCCTCTACGGCAAACCGATGCCGGTCGGCTCGGCAAGGGCCGCGCTTTCCAGAGGCGATGCAGCCTGGTCGCGGGTATGCTGGCTGATCGACACACAGGAGAGGCTGGCTGACTATGGCGCGCTCGCTGACGCACTCGGCGTCGAGCTGCGCATCGCTTTCGAAATCGATGTCGGACTGCATCGCGGCGGCCTCGCCGAACCGGAGGCCTTGTCGCGGGTGCTGAAGGCGCTGCCTGCCCACAGCGGGCTGCGCTGCGAAGGCGTCATGGCCTATGAGGCGCATGCGCCGCACATACCCGGCCTGTTCGGCGGGCCGGCCAAGGCGTTGGCGCAAGCCTCGGAACGGGCCGCCGCTTTCGTGGCGCGCCTCGGCATGAACCAACGCCATATCTTGAATATCGGTGGCAGCAAGACCGCGCTGCTTCATCATGGCGGCACCGCTAACGAAGTGTCGATGGGCTCGGCCTTCGTGCTGCCCGGCGATTTCGACACGCCAGGACTCGGTGGCTTCCAGCCGGCGGCCTTCATCGCGACGCCGATCCTGAAAGTGGTCGAGCCGATGCTGCCCGGCCCGCCGGTGGTCTCGCGTCTGCTGCAGGCGCTCGGCAGGTTTCCGCGCAAGGGCTGCTATCTCTATGGCGGCAAATGGATGGCCGAACCGGTGTTTCCCGAAGGCATGACGACGAACGGCCTGCTTGGCCTGTCCTCGAACCAGCAATTCATGGGCCTGCCCGCCGGGGCCGCCGTCAGGCCCGGCGACCACGCGTTCCTGCGGCCGACGCAGAGCGAAGCCGTGCTGCAGCAGCTCGGACCGATAGCGGTGCTTTCCGGTGGCAGGGTCGTCGACCGCTGGCCGGTGCTGCCGATGGGATAATGGCTGTCGTCTCGGCGTTCGCCATTGGCGCCTGCACCTGCGATGTCGTCGTTCTAGGGTTTGCGCGCGTCGCTTCGCTCCCTGCTCCGCCCTAGAATGACGAAGTTATGAGGCGCCTCGTCGCAACGGATTTATTGACTAAGTCAACTAAATGATTGATCCTGTCCAGGACAGGAGGAATCCCCATGACGATCCACGACCACCCCGGCAAGGAACGCATCGACGCGGTGCGCGCCTTCAACCGCTTCTACACTCGCCAGATCGGTGTGCTCGACGAAGGCTGGCTGAAAAGCACCTTCTCGCTTACCGAGGCGCGGGTGCTCTACGAGCTTGCCCATCGCGACGGGCTCGTCGCCAGCGACCTGGTGCGCGATCTCGGCCTTGACCCCGGCTATGTCAGCCGTTTGCTCAAAAAATTCGAGGAGCGCGGTCTGGTCGAGCGCGAAGCCACCGAGGCGGACGCGCGCCGCGCCTCGATCGCGCTGACGCCGGCGGGCAGGGAAGCCTTCGCGCCGCTCAACCAGGACTCGCACGACCAGGTGCGCGCGCTGCTCGATCGCCTGGCGCCCGTCGACCAGGATCGGCTGGTCAAGGCCATGCGCATCGTTCAGGGCCTGCTCGGCGACAGACCCGAACCCAAGGTGCCTTACATCCTGCGGCCGCTGCAGGTTGGCGACATCGGCTGGGTCACGCGCCGCCAGGGCATGCTCTACGCCCAGGAATATGGTTGGGATGAAACCTACGAGGCGCTGGTCGCCGAAATCCTCGCGGCGTTCGTAAAATCGTACGATCCGAAATGGGAGCGCGGCTGGATCGCCGAACGGGAAGGCGACGTCGTCGGCTCGGTCTTCGTGGTGCGCAAGTCGGATCAGGTGGCCAAGCTGCGGCTGCTCTATGTCGAACCTTCGGCGCGCGGCCTCGGCATCGGCAAGCGCCTGGTCGAGGAATGCATCGGCTTTGCCCGCGCCAGGGGATACAAGACGCTGACCTTATGGACCAACGACATTCTGACCGCGGCCAGGCACATCTATCAGGCGGCCAGTTTCAAGCTGATCGAGGAAGAGCCTCACCATTCCTTCGGCAAGGATCTGGTCGGACAGAATTGGGATCTGGAACTGTAGCGGCGCGTCATGCCTTGACCGGTACCCAGATTTCCAGCCCGCCATTACCGGTGCGGCCATCGAATTCGGGCCCGTGGCGCTCGAATTCCGGCGCGTCGGCGATTTCATGGCCGGAGCCGGGCAGCCAGCTGTTCCAGATCGTGTTGATCGTGCGCCGGATGGTCGAGATGTGCTCACGATGCGTGAAGACGGCGTATTTCTGCGCCGGCACACGCACGCGGTAAAAATCCTTGGGCAGGTCGGAGAAATCCGTCACCTCGACGCCGACGACATAGTCGAAATTGCCGGCGTCGTCGCCGTTGAGGCAGACGCCGTAGAAGACGCCAGGCGCCTCGCCGGGAATGTTGCCGATATAGGGGGCGAAGCGCTGCCACTGCATTGGGATGCCGGCGCTGGACTCGCAACTGTAGCGTTCGCCAAGCCCGGCGATGAGCAAGGGGCGGCTGGTCTCGAAGCGCGGCGGCTCGAGCGTGTGAGAAGTGAACTGTCCATCAGGATAGGCTCCACGAGGTCGAGGTTTCGGGTCGAGCCTTGCGCGCGCACCAGTTCAGGCGTGGTGCCGAACTCATCGCGAAAAGCCCGCGTGAACGCCTCGTGCGAGCCGTAGCCGACATCGAGCGCGACTTGGAGAATGTCACGTGCGCCGCCGGCCAGCTTGCGCGCCGCTTCGCTCAAGCGGCGCGCCCGCATATAGCCCACGACCGACCGTCCCGTGGCCGCGCCGAAGGCGCGCGTCACATGAAAGCGCGAGACGCCGCTGCTTGCCGCGACATCGTCGAGCGTAATGGCCTCCGGCAGGTGGCTCTCGACAAACCATAGCGCCTTCTCGGTCGGGTTCATGTGTTCCTCGCATGTGGCGTTCTCACTCTGGCGCCTCGTTGCCCGGCCAGTTTGATCGAAATTGCGCCTGGCGCAAAATCGAAAGCGGCAACGGCTGTCGGGCGGTGGACGCAAAGTCGACGACAGGCTTGCTCTCTTGTTTGTTCTGTTATAACAAAACGAAGCAACCGCCTTGCCTCGCCTTCGCGCGCGGCCTAGGCTGCGACTCGTGATGGTCCCCGAGCCGAAAGGCGAGGGGTGAAAAGGGAACGCGGTGAGACCCCATGGGGTCGAGGCCGCGGCTGCCCCCGCAACTGTAAGCGGCGAGCAAGATCCGGAACGCCACTGGCCGGCAAGGCTGGGAAGGCAGGATTGCGCGGAGACCCGTGAGCCAGGAGACCTGCCATCGCTGAGTTGACCGGACGGGGTGTGCCGGGAGGAAACGTGGATATCGGTCTTGTCGGCCGGTCGGCCAACATCCTTCCGTCGCCAGTTTTGAAAGTGACGGGAAGTTGGACGGCGCAATCGATCGTATTCACCCCGGCTCCATGCACCAGATCATCGTGTGCACCCTTTGCCGCGACGTGCCGACCGGTGTCAGGTCGGGCGAAGGTTTGTGCGCCGAGTTGTGCTCCCGCCTCGCGGCCCAGCCTGACGTGGCGCATGGTTTCACGGTCGAGGGCGTGGCTTGCATGGCGGGTTGCGCGCGTCCCCTGGCAGTGGCTTTCCAGGCGCCAGGCAAGGCAGCCTATCTCTTCGGGTCGATCGACGCGCAGGCGGACGCTGCCGATCTCGTGCGGTTTGCCAGGCTCTACGCTTCGCTTCCCGATGGCTGGTGCAATTCCGGACAACGTCCGCCGCGCCTGGCCGGCAAGACGCTGGCCCGCATCCCGGGAGCCGGCAAGCTGACGGATGGCACTCGATGACAACGCCGCTTCTCGATGCGCGCGACCTGGGCGCGATGGCGAATGGCCGGCATCTGGTCCATGCCGTCAGCCTGTCGGTGACATCGGGCGACCGCCTCGCCATCATTGGCCCCAACGGCGCCGGCAAGACCACGCTGCTGCGCATGTTGTCCGGCATGCTCAGGCCGAGCTCCGGGGAGGTGAAGCTCGGCGGGCGGCGCCTGGACAGGATTTCCCCCTCCGAGCGAGCCCTGCATATCGCCGTCGTGGGCCAGACAGACCAGCCGGACCCACGGCTGGCGGTGATCGACTATGTCGAACTTGGCCGCGTCCCGCATGCCGGCCTGAGGCGCCGCGGCGAGGAACGCGACATTGTCGTGGACGCGCTGCGCCGGGCCGGCCTGTTGCCGCTGCTCGGCCGGACCATCGGCTCGCTGTCTGGTGGCGAACGCCAGCGCGCCCAGCTTGCGCGCGCCATCGCGCAGGAGCCCAAAATCCTGTTCCTCGACGAGCCGACCAACCACCTCGATCCGCGCGCCCGCGCGCAACTGCTCGAACTGGTGGCCGGCTTCGGCATGACCGTGATCGCGGTGCTGCACGATCTGACCCTGGTGGCACCCTTCGCCACCCGGGTCGCGGTGATGAACGAGGCCCGGCTGCAGGCGCTGGCGCCGCCGCACGAGGCGCTGACGCAGCAGCTGATCCGCGAGATTTTCGGCGTCGACGTGTTTCGCCTGCGCCATCCCACCGAGGACCGCGAACTGACGGTGTTCGACCTTCCGAACCGCGCCGCACCGCCGTCCTGATCAAATCCATCCTTATCCGACACGTTCAACCAAGGAGCAAAGTCCGTGAAACGCCTCGCCTTGTCCCTCGTCGTCTCGCTGCTGGCCTCGACGGCCTTTGCCTTCCCCGTCACCGTCGACAGCTGCGGCAAGCCGCTGACCTTCGACGCGCCGCCGAAGCGCGCCGTCATCCATGATCTCAACATGGCCGAGATGGCCTTCGCGCTGAAGCTGCAGCCATCTATCGTCGGCCTGACCGGTATCACCGGATGGTACAAGGTCGCCCCCGAATTCAAGGCTGAGCAGGGCTCCATTCCCGAACTGGCGCCGAAATATCCGACGCTGGAGAATCTCATCGCCGTCGAGCCCGACTTCTTCTTCGCCGGCTGGTACTACGGCATGAAGCCCGGCGGCGAGGTGACCCCCGACACGCTCGCACCGCACGGCATCAAGACGCTGGTGCTGACCGAAAGCTGCGTCCATCTCGACAAGAGCCGCCCGGCCGCCTCCATGGACCTGCTCTATGGCGACGTCGAAAAGCTGGGCAAGGTCTTCGGCAAGGAGGCGGAAGCGGAAAAGCTTGTCGCCGGCTGGAAGGCGCAACTCGCCGATATCATCGCCAAGGTCGGCAGCGCCAAGGGAACACGCGTGTTCCTGTACGATTCCGGCGAGGACAAGCCGTTTACCGCGGGAAAGTTCGCCATCCCCAGCGCCATGATATCGGCAGCCGGCGGCGACAACATCATGGCCGACATGGATACTAGCTGGGGCAACACGGATTGGGAAACGGTGGCGGCGCGCAATCCGCAATTCCTCATCCTGCTCGATTATCAGGACGGCGGCGGTTACAGGAAACTGCTCGATTTCCTGAAGGCGCACCCGGCGATGAAGGAGACGGACGCGGTCAGGAACGAGCGCTTCGTGGCGCTTCGCTATGCCGAACTGACGCCAGGACCGGCGAACATCGAAGCCATCGGCAAGATCGCCAGGGCGATGCATCCGGAAGCGTTCTGATGGGTCTTGCCCGAGAGCACAAATCCGGCGCGCTTTCAGGGCACAAGGCCTTCACGCTGGCCATGACGGCGGGCGCGGTGGCGCTCGTCGCTCTCGCGCTGCTGTCGATCGCTTACGGCTCGACGCTGATACCTCTAACCGATGTCGTCGCCGCACTTGGCCGTGCCATCGGGCTGGATGAGCCCGGGATATCGGGCCCGGTCGGCAAGATCGTCGTCGACTTGCGGCTGCCGCGCACGATCCTGGCGATCTGTGTCGGCGGCGGGCTGGGTATCGTCGGCGCGCTTTTGCAGACGGTGACCCGCAACGACCTTGCCGACCCTTTCCTGTTCGGCCTGTCGTCGGGGGCCGCTGCCGGCGCGGTTTCCGTCATCACCGTCTTTGGTGACAGCTTCGGCATCTGGACCTTGCCTGTGGCTGCGTTCACCGGCGGCATACTCGCCGCCTCCATCGTGCTTTTGCTGGTGGCGCGGGTGAGGGGGCAAGGTCCCGAACGGCTGATCCTCGCCGGCCTTGCCGTCTCTTTCATGTTCACGGCCTTGACCAACTATCTGGTTTTTGCCGGCGACCAGCGCGCGGCCCATTCGGTGCTGTTCTGGACCATGGGCGGGCTCGGGCTGGCGCGCTGGGACAATGTGTGGCTGGGCGCGGTGGGCGCTGGCACGATCGCGGCTTACGGACTGTGGAACCACCGCAAGCTGGACGCTTTCCTGGCCGGCGAAAGCGCCGCCGAAAGTCTCGGCGTGCCGGTGGCCCGCATGCGCAGGACGACATTTCTCGTGGCGGCTTTCTCGACGGCAATCCTCGTCTCGGTCGCCGGCGTCATCGGCTTTGTCGGATTGATGATCCCGCATCTGTCGCGGCCACTGGCCGGTCCCTTGCATCTGCGCCTGATCGCAAGTTGCGCGGTTTTCGGGGCGATGCTCCTGCTGGCAAGCGATCTTCTGGCCCGGACCTTGCTGCCGCCGCAGGAACTGCCGATCGGCATCATCACCAGCTCGCTCGGCGCGTTCTTCGTCGTCACCATGGTTGTTCGAAACCGCCTTTGAAGACGGCGTCTGCGCGTTTCGCATGAGAGGGGCGTTCACCTGTCGCTAACCAGGATCGCGTTGCAGACCTGCCATGCGCATTTTTCCGGCTTTCGTGGCGATGTGGTATCTTGAATAGTAAGCACGCTTATTATATGTATCGCTCATGGTTTCAGATGGCATCGACAGACTGGGATTTTTGATCCACGACGTGCAGCGCCTGATGCGCAAGCGCTTTGAGGCGCGCGCCAGCGGACTGGGCCTCTCTTCGGCGCAATGGCGGCTTCTGGTCCGCGTTGCCAAGGAGGCGGGCGTTGCACAGGCGCGACTCGCCGAACTGCTCGAAATCGAGCCGATCAGCGTCTCACGCCTGGTCGACCGGATGGAGGAGGGCGGCTGGATCGAACGCCGCTCCGACGCGGCCGACCGGCGCGTACGGATGATCTTCCCAACCGAGAAGGCGAATGCGGCCTATGCGGACGTCAAGAGCCTCGCTGGCGAGGTCTATGAGGAATCGCTCAGCGGCGTTTCGCCGGAAGACCGGCGCGTCCTGATCCGGGCGCTGGATGTAATGGTACAGAATCTGACGGACAGCGAAGCTTCGTCGCTTGAAAAGATCAAGAGTTCGGAAGGTGCGGCAGCATGAACGCGGTAGCCAAGGTAGAAGAAAACGCTCCCAAGGTGGAGATGGAAGCGCCGGCCCAGCCGGCTGCCGCTCCCGTCGCGGTCACTCCTCCCGTGCAGCCGGTCGCGGCGCCGAAGAAGAAGCGCCGCATCGGCCGCTTCTTCCTGATGTTTGCCTTGCCGGCGGCATTGATCATCGGCGGCGGCTATGTCTGGGTGACGGGCGGGCGCTACCAGGAAACGGAAAACGCCAATCTGCAGCAGGCCAAGGTGTCGATCGCCTCTGACACGGCCGGTCGTATCGTTCAGGTCGCCATATCGGATAATCAGACGGTGAAGCAGGGCGATCTCCTGTTCGCCATCGACCCCGAGCCCTACCGGATCGCGCTTGCACAGGCTGACGCCGCGGTGGCTGCCGCGCGCCTCAATGTCGAGCAGCTGCGCGCCGCTTACAGCCAGGCGATGGCGCAGGAGAAATCCGCCAGCAGCGAAGTTGCCTATGCGCAGTCGCAATATGACCGTGCCGCCGATCTCGCGCAGAAGGGCATCAACGCCAAGTCCTCGCTGGATCAGGCCAGGAATGATCTCGACAAGGCAAAACAGCAGCTCGCCGTTGCCGAACAGGGCATCGTCAGCGCCAAGGCGGCGCTCGGCGGCAATCCCGATATCGAGACAGACAAGCATCCGACCGTGATGTCGGCGCTCGCCGCGCGCGACAAGGCTGCCTATGACCTGGCGCAGACCACGGTGAAGGCGCCTGCCGATGGTCTTGTCTATCAAGCCGCGTCCTTCAAGGTCGGCCAGTATGTCGGCTCCGGCACACCGTTGTTTGCGCTGGTCGAAACCGGCGACACCTGGATCGACGCCAATTTCAAGGAAACCCAACTCACCAACATGAAGCCTGGTCAGAAGGCGGAGATCGTGGTCGACACCTATCCGGGCAGGACCTTCGAGGCGACTGTCAAGGCTATCGGTGCCGGCACCGGCGCGGACTTCTCGCTGCTGCCCGCCCAGAACGCCACGGGCAATTGGGTCAAGGTGACCCAGCGCATTCCGGTACGCCTGGAACTGACCGATGCCGACGCCAAGATGGCGCTGCGTACCGGCATGAGCGCTTCGGTTACTGTCGATACGGGCGTGGCGCGTGGCTGGCCGTCGATCTTCGGCCACGCCACGGCCGGCGAGCCCGCGCAGTAAGTCAGCGGAAGCCCGCCGGGACCAGGCGGGTGGAGGCGAGTTACAGGATTGGTCTGATGGGAGCGGTGGGTAGGATCAGTATTTGGGTCGGGCCGCGTGGCTGCCCAAGATCTGAAATCTTCGATACGGACCCGTCGGTCCTCTGGTTTCCGGGCGGCATGCATCCGCTCGTCAGAGACTTTCAGTCGATGTAACCCCCACATCGATAGTCGCGTCCCACCGCGACGAAGGTCTCTCGACGGAAGGCTTTGCCGCCCGGAAACCCGGTGTACACGTTTCTGTTACCTTCTGGAAGTTCTGCGCCATGAGCACGTCCGAACCGTTCAAAGAAGTGCCGCATCGTGGCCTGATCACGGTCGCGCTAATGCTGGCGACCATCATGCAGGCGCTCGACACCACGATCGCCAACGTCGCGCTGCCGACCATGACCGGCGATCTCGGCGCATCGCCCGATAACATCAACTGGGTGCTGACCTCCTACATCGTCGCCGCCGCCATCATGACGCCTGTCACCGGCTGGCTCGCCGACCGTTTCGGCCGCAAGGAACTGTTCCTGACGGCGGTGGTCGGCTTCACCATCTTCTCGATGTTGTGCGGCCTGGCGTGGAGCCTGGAAACGATCGTGCTCTTCCGGCTGATGCAAGGTGTGTTCGGCGCCGCGATCGTGCCGCTGTCGCAGACCTTCCTGCTCGACATCAACCCCAAGGAGCGCCATGGCCAGGCAATGGCCATATGGGGCGCCGGCATCATGCTGGGACCGATCCTCGGCCCCACGCTTGGCGGCTGGCTGACCGAGAATTTCAACTGGCGCTGGGTGTTCTTCATCAACCTGCCGGTCGGCATCCTCGCCTTCCTTGGCATGGCCGCCTATCTGCCGGCCGTTGCCCGGCGGGTGCGCAGCTTCGATTTCTTCGGCTTTGCCATGATATCGCTCGGCGTCGGCGCTCTCCAGCTGATGCTCGATCGCGGTGGCGAGGTCGACTGGTTTTCCTCGATCGAGATCTGGATCGAACTTGGCCTTTCGATCACCGGCTTCTGGGTGTTCATCATTCACACGGTGACATCGGAACATCCCTTCATCGATCCGAAGATTTTCCTCGATCGCAATTTCGTGACCGGGCTGGCGTTCATCTTCGTCATGGGCGTGCTGATCCTGGCCTCGATGTCGCTGCTGCCGCCGATGCTGTCGACCATCTTCGGCTATCCGACCGTCACTATCGGCATCGTGATCGGGCCGCGTGGCGTCGGCACCATGATTTCGATGCTCGTCGTCGGGCGCATCATGGGCAAGATCGATGCCAGGATCCTCGTCGTCATCGGTTTCCTTCTGACCGCGCAGTCGCTCTACACCATGGCCAGCTTCACCCCGCAGATGGACAACTGGCTGATCCTCAGCTCCGGTGTGATCCAGGGCCTGGGCATGGGAATGGTGTTCGTGCCGCTGTCTACGGTTGCCTTCGCCACGCTCGACGCCCGTTACCGCACCGATGCAACCTCGTTGTTCAGCCTGGTGCGCAATCTTGGCTCATCGATCGGCGTATCGGTCGTGACGGTGCTGCTGGTGCGTAACACGCAGGTCAATCACGCCGAGCTCTCAGCCTTCATCAATCCGTTCAATCCCAATCTCTGGGCGGTCTCGCCGGCCGCCGCCGGCGGCGATCCGACGGCGCTGTCGCAGGTCGATCGCATAGTCAATCTCCAGGCGATGATGATCTCCTACGTCGACGACTTCAAAATACTGATGGTGATGACGCTGGTCGCCATCCCGTTTGTGTTCCTGTTGCGCAAGCCGAAAGCCAGTCCGGCCGGCGGCGGCGCGCCCGCCGCCCATATGGACTGATGTAGCGGCTGCTCGTCAGGGGATGTCCGCTGCCTGCCGGCGATATCTCCGCTACCTGCCGAGAACCAGCGACCAGTAGCGCAGGTTGGGATCGCGGCCGTCACGGACATAGGCAAGCCCGAAGCGGCTGAAGTCCGGATCGAGTATGTTGCGCCGGTGTCCCTGCGAATGCATCCAGATGTCGAACAGCTTCTGTTGGTCGAAGCGGCCGGCCGCGATGTTCTCGGCCGCGGCACCGTGTACGCCATTGTCCTTCATCCGCGAGGCGAAATCCTTGCCCCAGCCGGTCGTGTGGCTCATGTTTTCACGCTGCGCCATATAGCCGGCCTGCTGGAGTGCCGCTTGCTCCAACTGTGTATCGGCGACCAATGGACCGAGCCCAGCCGAGGTGCGCAGGCCCGCCAGCGTGCCGGTTGCCGAGGAAGAAACCCCGCCGCCTTGCCCGGTCGGCACCGAGACGGTGCCGCAGGCGGCAAGCCCGAGCAAGGCCGCGAGGCCAGCCGCCTTGAGCCATGTGCGCCTGTTCAAGTTCGCGATCC